>JAQIIU010000003.1:326250-652500 GCA_036946625.1 Methylorubrum populi | reverse complement strand
GGCACGCTGCTGGCGGTCGGCCTGATGCTGCTGCCGGCGATCACCGCCCGGTTCTGGGCCGCCGACCTGTCGGGGCTGATCCCCGTCGCGATGCTGGTCTCGCTGCTCTCCAGCGTGACCGGCCTGCTCGTCTCCTATCACGCCGGCATCCGGCTCCCGACGGGACCGGCGATCGTGCTGGCGGCGGGCGCGCTCTACCTCGCCTCGATGCTGGTCGGCCCCCGCGGCGGCCTGATCCACCGCCTCGTGCGGCGGCGTCACCTGGAGGCGTGAGCGTTTTCGTTCGGCGGGCCCGGCTTCCGATGAGGACACCTCGACACCACCCGCGCTCGCGCCGGCCTTGTGCGGAAGGCCCTACAGCCCGAGTCCCGGGATCGCCTGCGAGAGCCACGCCAGCGCGCCCATGACGCTGGCGAACAGCGTGTAGACGAAACCGATCGAGATGCCGACGCCGATGCCGCCGATCACGAGGCCGATCAGCACCACGAAGCCGTCGCGCTCCACCAGCCCGAGGCCGATCAGCGAGACGGCGAGCCCGAGCGGGATCTGACCGAAGAACGGCGGCGCCACGATCAGGGCGAGCGCCAGCGCCAGGATCAGCACGCCCATGCCGCGCATGCCGATGGCGCCGTCGAACACGCTCAGGCGCGGGCGCGACCAGCGCTCCAGGCGGCGCAGCAGCGGCACCGCCCGCTTCACCGCCTTTTCCACCGTCGCGCGGGCGATCGACTGATCGAGCAGGCGCCGCGGCAGCCAGGGGGCGGACATGCCGGCCACGATCTGGACGGCGATGCCGAGCAGGACCAAGCCGCAGACCAGCGGGATCGGCGGCGGCATCGGCAGGCAGTTGGGCAGGCCGAGCAGCACCACGAGCAGCGCGAAGGCGCGATCGCGCAGCACGGCGATGATGTCGCCGACGGTCAGCCGCTCGCTCTCCTGGCTCGCGAGCATGGTGAGAACGTCGGAGGTGCGCGCAGCGGAGGACAAACCGGCTCGGCCGTTGGGTTTTCGGTGAGCGGGCTCTAGCCCAATGCAGGCCGTCCGCCAAGCACGCGGATGGCACACCCCCGCCGCGTCCCCCGGCAAAAGGCATCCTCAGGTTTCCGAATACCTGATGACGATTACTTCAGATAATATTGCACAAGCTCTGCGCGTCTACTTCTTAAGAAGACTTAAACATTGCCCTCATCTGTGACAACCTGCGGTCCTTCGATCGGTCCAAGTACGACGCCTGATGCTGGCCGTGGCTCCACCGGAGGTCGACGCACGCCGCTCGTCTACGCTCGGGCGGGTCGCGTGCCGTCGCGCACATGGGCTTCTCGGCTTGCTCGTCCTCGCCTGCGGCCCGGCCCGGAGCGAGGACGGTGGCCTGCGGACCGTGCTGTTCGGCAGCCTGGAGGCCGGTGCCTCGACCTTCTCCGCGAGCGGGGCGAAGCTCGCCTTCGACCGGTTCGAACGCGACGGCCCCGTCGCCCTGGTGACGATGGGCAGCGGGGTGCGGCTGGAGAACGGGTTCCGGGCGCCGGTCCTGGTGCGCGCCACACTCCTCGGCGCCGCGCTCGGCGGCTACCAGTTCATCCGGGAGTGGGGTGCGGTGACGGTCCTGGCCGGTCCCGAAGCGTCCTGGGAAACGCTGGCGGGGCCGGGCGGCCCGGCGGTCCTGCCCCTGCGCGGGGGCATGCGCCTGCACGGCGAGGTCTGGGCGCGGCCCTCGGAGGCGACGCTGGCGACCGCGACGGTGATCCTGGGCTCCGCCCGCGGCGACGCCTATGGCCGCCTGTCCTGGGGCTATGCCCTGTTCGGCGCCTATCTCGGCCCCGAGGTCGCCGTCTACGCCGACCGCACCGGGTACCGGAAGTGGAGCGTCGGCCTCCACGCCACCGATTACGGATTCGGCGGCTACCGTTTCCGTCTCGCCGCCGGCTGCCAGATCGAGACCCCGCTCGAACGGGTGAGCCCCTACCTCTCCCTCGCGATCTGGAACGCGCTGTGAGGCCGCGCCTCACCCGTCGCTCACCCCTCGGACCGAAGCCTTTTGTGGGCACCCGAGAAATCGATTAGCTAAGGCATGGCCGCTCAGCGTGGAGCCGGCGGTCGCTCCGAGTGCCCGCGCGGACCGTCGCAGGACACGACGTCGTCACGACGACAGGACGGGACATCGTCGCCCATGAAATTCGCTTTCGCCGGCATCGATTTCCTCGGCGGCGTGTTCGACGGGTTGGTCGAGGCGGGCTGGACGCCGGTCAAGCTGTTCACCCGGCCCTGCGACGGCCTCTACGATTTCAACGACGTCGTGGTGGCTCAAGGGCGGCGCCACCGCATCCCGATCCAGCTCTCGCGGCTCCTGCCCGACGACATCGAGCGGCTCGCCGGGGAGCACGGGCGCGACATCGCCCTGGTCGTGGCCGGCTATCCCTGGCTGGTGCGCGGCTGGCACGGGCGGATGCGCTACGCGCTCAACGTCCACCCCTCGCCGCTGCCGATCGGGCGGGGGCCCTACCCGTTGTTCAAGGCGATCCTCGACCGCTACGAGAGCTGGGGCGTCACCGCCCACGTGCTGGCCGAGCAGGGCTTCGACACAGGCGACATCCTCGCGCAGGATATCTTCCCCCTCGACGAGCGGGAGACGCACGAGACGCTGCTCGCCCGCTGCCAGATGGCGGGCCGCCGCCTCGCGCTCGGGCCGATCGGGAGAGAACTGGCCGAGCGCTGGCGTCGGCCGGAGCCGCAGGGCGACGGTTCCTACTGGCCGCGGATGAACGACGCCGACCGCACCCTCGACTTCCGCCGGGACGTGGCCGAGGTGCTGCGCCACGTGCGCGCCTTCGGAGCGGTCGAGACCATCGCCCGGCTCGGCAGCGCCCGGATCTTCGTCGCCGCCGCCGACGGCTGGCCGGAGGCGCACGGCCACGCCCCCGGCACGGTGGTGCACCGCCACCGCCGCCACGTCCTGGTCGCCGCCCGCGACGGCTACGTCCAGATCACCCGCTGGAGCCCGGTGCCGCTCGACGAGGCGAGGCAGATCGGGCGCTGATCTCTTTCGAGCGAGGTCCCGAATCCGTGCCGCCGATGCGCCGCAAGGGCGATCTGCCGGAAAAGATCTGTGCGCAGTGCGGCCGGCCCTTTACCTGGCGCAGGAAGTGGGAGCGGGCCTGGGACGCGGTGCGCTACTGTTCCGACCGGTGCCGGGCGGAGGCGAAGCGGAACCCGCGCCGGACCTGACCCGGCCTTACCCGTCGAGCGCGTCCGGCGTGTCGACGTCGAAGGCCACCGCCGGGTCGGCCGGGACTTCCAGCACGTCGCCGCGCCCCTTCAGGATCGGCCCCGCCCCGCGGTCGCCGGTCAGCGCCGCGAGATCGTCGGCGAGGCGGGCGAGATCGAGCAGCACCGGATTGCCGCGGCGCCCCCCGCTCACCGGCACCACGGCGGCCGGACGCGGCGCGGCGCTCGCATAGGCCGCGATCAGCGCATCGACATGGGCCGGTCCGATCCGCGGCATGTCGCCGAGCAGCACCACGGCCGCCTCCGTTCCCGGCGGCAGGGCGGCGAGGCCGAGGCGCAGCGAGGCCGAGAGCCCGGCGGCGGGGTCGGGATTCTCGGTCAGTGTCAGGCCGAGGCCGGCGAGCGCTACCTTCAGCGCCTCGGCATGCGCGCCGAGCACCGCGACGACCGGCCTCGCCCGCGAGGCCAGGGCCGCCTCGGCGGCGCGCCGCACCATCGGCATGCCGGCATAGGGCGCCAGCATCTTCGGCGCGGCGCCGAAGCGGGAGCCGAGGCCGGCGGCGAGGATCACCGCGCCGACGGAAGGCTCAGGCCGCGTCACCGCCCGACCTCGGCTGACCGCGCGACGGGATCTCGGTGAGCAGGCCGCCGACGCCGAGGCGGACGATGTCGGCCCGGGTCACGGGCAGCCCGGCGAGCAGGCGGTGCAGGACGAAATCGAAGCCGTTCTCCTTCGGCGAGCGGGCACAGCCCGGCGCGCCGATCACCGGCACCGATCCGAGGGCGCCGAGCAGGAGCAGGTTGCCGGGATCGACCGGCATGCCGAACTGCTCGACCCGGCCGCCCGCCGCTTCGAGCCCGGCGGGGATCACGTCGCGCCGGTCGGCAATGGCCGAGGCGCCGAACACCACGACCAGCTCCGCCCCTTGCGCGACCGCGCCCGCGATGGCGGCTGCGACCGCGCCGGCCGCGTGCCGGACGCGGGTTTCACCGACGATCCCGGCGCCGGCCGGGGCCAGCCGGTCGGCCAGGACACGCAGGGTCTTGGCGACGGTCGAGGCCTTCAGCCCGGGCAGCAGGGTCGAGACCACGCCGACGTGCCTCAGGCGATAGGGCGCGAGCCGCATCGGCGGTGCGCCGGCCGCAGCGGCGAGCGCCCGCTCCAGCGGCGCGGCGGCGACCGCATAGGGGATGATCTTGATCGTCGCGACCATCTCGCCCGCCGCCACCGGCCGGAAGGGGGGCAGGGTCGCGACCGTGATCGCCTCGTCCGCCGCGTTGACCGCATCGATCCGGGCGGGCTCGACCACGAACACGCCCGCCGTCTCGGCCAGCAGGTTGCAGCGCCCGGTGAACGGAGGCTCCGGCCGCAGGCCCGCGCCCGCGAGACCGCGGGCGAGGCGGGCGGCGGCCTCGTCCTCGCCGACATCGCCGGGGTCGAGGCGCGCGGCCAGGATCTCGGGGATGCCGGATGCGGCGAGCCGGATCGCCTCCTCGGCGGGAATCGGCCGGCCCTTCCTCAGGCTCGCCCCCTCGGCCCGCACCGTGTGGGCGGCGATCAGCCCCGCGCTGTCGCGGGTGGCGACGGGTCCGAACCGCACGGCTCAGGCCCCGGCCCGCGCGGCATCGGGCGCCTCGACGCGGTCCTTGCGCAGGGTGGCGACGAGCTGCGCCAGGATCGACAGGGCGATCTCGGCCGGCGAGACCGCGCCGATGTCGAGCCCGATCGGCGCGTGGATGCGGGCGATCGCCGCCGCGTCGAAGCCGGCCTGCTCCAGCCGCTCGACGCGGCGCGCATGGGTCTTGCGCGAGCCGAGGGCGCCGACATAGGCGCACTCCGCCCGCAGGGCCGCGACGAGGGCGGGATCGTCGATCTTGGGGTCGTGGGTGAGCGCGGCGAGCGCCGTGTAGGCGTCGAGCGGCCCGATCTGTTCCAGCGCCCTGTCCGGCCACTCCGCGATCAGCCGCACGCCGGGAAAGCGCTCCGGGCTGGCGAAGGCGGTGCGCGGGTCGATCACCGTGAGGTCGAGGCCGAGCTGTCCGGCCAGCGGCACCAGCGCCTGGGAGATGTGCACGGCGCCGACCACGACGAAGCGGACCGGCGGCGCGTGGACCGCGACGAAGACCGGGTGCCCGTCCGGCCCCTCGCCGAGGCCGCTGCGACCGCTGCGCAGGCGCGCGCGCAGCAGGCCGGCGAGCGGGTCGGCGTCGATCTCGGCGGCGCGCACGAGGCGCTGGCCGCCGTCCGCCGGATCGGTGACGATCAGGGCCGCGCGGCGCGCCGCGCGCTCCGCATTGAGGGCCGACAGGGTGTCGAGGCGCATGGGGGTCTCGATGGGGGTCTCGGAGAGCGATCCGGCAAGTCGGGGGTTGGCCGAGTCGGAATTCGGCTCGAAGAGCCGGCAGAGGCAAGCGGCCTTCGTCCAACCCGCTCCCTCATCCTGAGGTGCCGCGAAGCGGCCTCGAAGGGTGCTCCAGGAATCGCGCGAGAACCGGAGCCCCCTTCGAGGCCTCCGCTTCGCTGCGGCACCTCAGGATGAGGGGATGAGTGGGATCGGCACGGACGGGCACGCCTCAATCGACGCGTTCGACGAAGACGCGGATGCGGCCGCCGCAGGAGAGGCCGGCCCGCCACGCGGTCTCGTCGGCGACGCCGAATTCCAGGGTGCGGGGGCGGCCGTCCTCGATCACGTCGAGCGCCTCGGTGATGACCTCGCCCTCGACGCAGCCGCCGGAGACCGAGCCGAGAAACCGGCTGTCGCCGTCGATGACGAGGTGGCTGCCGACCGGGCGCGGCGCCGAGCCCCAGGTCTCGATCACGGTGGCGAGCGCGACCGCCCGCCCCTCGCGGCGCCAGCCCTCGGCCGCGCGCAGGATGTCGTCCTCGGTGGAGAGCATGGTTTCACGTCCTGAGAGCCTGTTTGACTGCAGTGATCCCATCTCGCCCTGCCGTTGCCTGACGAAGACACGTCGGCCGGTCGAACAGGCTCTGAGAGAATGCCGGTTCCGCCGCCCCCGACCGTCCCGTGACGGAAGAGGTAGGCGCGCGGGACGTTTCCGCAATGCGGCGCGAAGGGGCGCATCCCGGGAATCCTTGCAAGGGGCGCGGCCGGCCGTCATCAAGAAGCCGTGTGGATCGAACGACCGGACGGGGATCGGCCGTGACGAAGCGGAGCGCGCTGCCGGCCCTCCTCGCCCTGACGCTGCTGGCCGGTCCGGCCGGCGCGGCCGAGCCCCTGAAGATCGGGCTCGCCGTCCCCTTGAGCGGGCCGGATGCCGGCTTCGGCCAGGGCGCTCGGCTCGGGGCCGAGCAGGCGGTGGCCGAGATCAACCGGGCGGGCGGCGTGACCGGGCGCAAGTTCCATCTCGTGGTGCAGGACGACGCGGGCGATCCCAAACAGGCGGCGGCGGTGGCGCGCCGCTTCGCGGAGGGCGGCGTGCGCTTCGTCGTCGGTCATCTCACCTCGGGCGCCACCGCCGCGGCGAGCCCGGTCTACGAGGAGGCCGGCATCGTCTCGGTCACGCCCGGCGCGACCTGGGCGCCGCTGACGCGCCGGGGCGCGAACCTGCTGTTCCGGCTCTCGGGGAGCGATGCGCAGCAGGGGGCGCTCGGCGGCACGCTGCTCGCCGAACGGTTCCGGGACCGGCCGGTCGCCGTCGTCCACGACAGGACCAGCTTCGGCCGCGCGCTCGCCGACGAGGCTGCCCGCGCCCTGAAGGTCCGCGGCGGCGGGGAGCGGCTGTTCGAGGGCGTCTCCCGCGACGACCGCGAGGTCGCCGCCCTGGTGGCCAAGCTGCGGGCGCTCGGGATCGAGGCGGTCTATTTCGGCGGCCTGTCCGCCCCGGCGGCGACGCTGGTGCGGGCGATGCGCGAGGCGGGTCTCACGGCCACCGTGATCGGCAGCGACGGCTTGCTCGACAAGGATTTCGCGCAGGGTGCCGGCCCGGGGGCCGAGGGCACGCTGATGACGCTGGCGCCCGCGGCCCCGCACCCGCCCGAGCCGCGGGGCGCACGGCGGTCGCCGCCGGGTCCGGAGGCCGAGATGTTCGCCGGGCCAGGCTACGCGGCGGTCGAGGTCGTCCGCCAGGGCATCGAGGGCGCCCGCTCGGTCGAACCCGCCAAGGTCGCCGCCTTCCTGCACGGAGGCGTCCCACTCCGCACGGTGCTCGGCGAGATCGCCTTCGATACCCGCGGCGACCTGACGAGGCCCCCCTTCTCCGTCCATGCTTGGCGCAGGCTCCCCGACGGCCGGCTCGACTTTGCCGGCAGCGAAGTCGCGCCGTGAGGATGAATTCCCGTCTCCAAAGCCGCGGATTGACGTTAACGCCCGGTTCGGCGGCGGTCATTCTTGCGCGAAGCGCCCCCGGCGCTTAAGTCCCACGCTCGGTGCCCTTCGCAAAACGCCCGTCGTGCCGTCATCCGGCCGGAGGGAGGGCTCCCTGATCCGGGAGTTTTGCGAAAGGCGCCCGACGCCCGGCATCGCTTGCGCCTCTCCGTCAGCGGATCGGACCCGCAGCGCCGCGCGTTTTGCACGACAGACCGATTTTTGACTTTGCCGGAGCGCCCCGTGCAGGCAGCCCGGCCGGAGACAGGTGCATGGCGAAAGAGGAATTGATGCAGTTCGACGGCTTGGTCGTCGAGATTCTGCCGGACGCGCGCTACCGCGTGCAGCTCGACCAGGGTCACGAGATCGTCGCCTACACGGCCGGCAAGATGAAGAAGAACCGCATCAAGACCCTGGCCGGCGACCGCGTCACCGTCGAGATGTCCCCCTACGACCTCGAGAAGGGCCGCCTCGTGTTCCGCCACAAGGACGAGCGCTCCTCCGGCCCGCGTCCGCCCCAGCGCGGCGGCCAGCAGTTCCGCCGGCGCTGACCTGACGGTGCCCCGAAAGGGCACCGCCGAGGCCCATCGCGTTCGACCGTTCCCGGCCGGCCATTTCGATCTCGCCCGTCATCGCGAGCGCCGGGCAAACGACGCCGCCGCGCGACCTGTCCGGATCCGTCGCCGCAGTGGATCGCTGCGGCTTCGCCTCGCAAGGACGGGGAGGGAAGCCCGCACCGCCGTTGCGACCTGTCATACCGTTTCCGCTTGATCGCTTCGGGTTTGGCCCCCCTCCGTCCTCGCGAGCGGCCGCGAAGCGATCCAGGGCGCGACAGGTCCGGAAAGGGCGCGCCCTGGATCGCCACGGCTTCGCCTCGCGATGACGCAGGAGAGGCCGAAGCCATCAACCGGATGTCGTATCAGGCGAAGCGATCCGGAAGCGCGACACCCGGCTATTTCCCGAACCGCTCGAATTTCGGGAAGCTGCGGGTCATCAGGGTGCCGGCCTCGGCGCGGTGGCCCATCCACTTCTCCAGCATCGCGCCTTGAGCGAGCTTCGCCTGACCGGTCCCGTCGCGCCAGGGCAGGCCCTCCGCCAGGATGAAGACGCAGGCGTCGGCGAGCCGGCTCTGGCGGCAGCGCTGCAGGCGCACGCCCTTGCCGCGGCCGAGTTCCGTCACCTCGGAGACGGGGAAGACCAGCATCAGCTTGTCGGACGAGCAGACGGCGACGTGGTCGCCCTCGGCCGGCGCCAGCAGCACCGCGCGCGTCCCCTCGTCGAGGCCGAGGATCGCCTTGCCCTTGCGGGTGTTGGCGACCAGCGCGTCGGAGGGCGCGATGAAGCCGCGCCCGTCCGAGCCGGCGACCAGCAGCTTGCTCTCGGGCCGGTAGGGCAGCGCCGCGACGATCTCGGTGCCGTCGTCGAGATCGACCATCAGCCGCACCGGATCGCCGAAGCCGCGCCCGCCCGGAAGCTTCGACGCTTCGAGGGTGAAGACCTTGCCGTTCGAGGCGAGCAGCAGGATTTTTGCCGTCGTCTCGCTCGGAAAAGCGACCTTGAGGGTGTCGTCGCCCTTGAAGGTCACGCCCGACAGGTCGGCGACGTGCCCCTTCAGCGCGCGGATCCAGCCCTTCTCGGACAGGATGACGGTGATCGGCTCGCGCTCGACCATGGCGGCGGTGAAGTCGATGCCGGCGGTGTCGGGCGGGTTTTCGAGGGTGGTGCGGCGGCGGCCGAGCTTGGTCTCGGGCCCGAACGTCTTCTTCACCGCGCGGATCTGCCGGGTGATGTCGGCCCATTGCAGCTTCTCGGAAGCCAGCAGCGCCTCGATCCCCTCCTTCTCCTTCGTGAGTTCGTCGAACTCGCGCCTCAGCTCCATCTCTTCGAGCTTGCGGAGTGAGCGCAGGCGGGTGTCGAGGATGGCGTTGGCCTGGACCTCGGTGAGGTCGAACCGGGCCATCAGCGCCGCCTTCGGCTCGTCCTCCTCGCGGATGATGCGGATCACCTCGTCGAGGTCGAGATAGACGATGAGCAGGCCGCCGAGGATTTCGAGGCGGCGCTCGATCTGGCCGAGGCGGTAGCCGGAGCGGCGCCGGAGCACGACGCGGCGATGGTCGACCCACTCGCGCAAGCACTCGGCCAGCCCGATCACCCGGGGCACGACGCCGCCGACGAGCACGTTGAGATTGAGCGGAACCCGCGCCTCCAGCTCGGACAGCCGGAACAGCGATTCCATCAGCATCACCGGATCGACCGAGCGGGAACGCGGTTCCAGCACGACGCGCACGTCCTCGGCCGACTCGTCGCGCACGTCGGCGAGAAGCGGCAGCTTCTTCTCCTGGAGGAGATCCGCGAGCTTCTCGATCAGCCGCGCCTTCGGCACGCCGTAGGGAATCTCGGTGACGACGATGGTCCAGGTGCCGCGGCCCTGCTCCTCCCTGGCCCAGCGGGCGCGCACGCGAAACCCCCCGCGGCCGGTGCGGTAGGCCTCGCGGATCACGTCGGGCGAGTCGATCAGGATGCCGCCGGTGGGGAAGTCCGGTCCCTGCACGAAGGTGCAGAGCTGCTCGGAGGTCGCCTCGCGGTTCTGGATCAGGTAGAGCGCCGCGTCGCAGAGTTCGGCGGCGTTGTGCGGCGGGATCGAGGTCGCCATGCCGACCGCGATGCCCTGCGAACCGTTGGCCAGAAGGTTCGGGAAGGCCGCCGGCAGGACGACGGGCTCCTCCTTCTCGCCGTTGTAGGAGGGGCGGAAATCGACCGTGTCCTCGTCGATCCCGTCGAGCAGCAGGCGGGCCACCTCGGTGAGCCGCGCCTCGGTGTAGCGGTAGGCCGCCGGGCCGTCGCCGTCGATGTTGCCGAAATTGCCCTGGCCGTCGACCAGCGGGTAGCGCTGGGCGAAGTCCTGGCTGAGGCGCACCAGCGCGTCGTAGATCGCCTGGTCGCCGTGGGGGTGGAAGTCGCCCATCACGTCGCCGACGATCTTCGCGCATTTCTTGAAGGCCGCCGTGGGGTCGAGCCGGAGCAGGCGCATGCCGTAGAGGATGCGCCGGTGCACCGGCTTCAGGCCGTCGCGGGCATCGGGCAGGGCGCGCTGCATGATCGTGGAGAGCGCGTAGGCGTAGTAGCGCTCTTCCAGCGCCGTCTTCAGCTCGACGCTCTCGATGCCGTCGCTCGGCGGCGGCAGGACGGGCTGGCCCATCACTCACTCCCCATCGTCAATCCGGACCGGACGACGACCCCGCGTCGGCGTCCGTCCCCGCACGGGCGGGGCGGCGATTCCTCGCCGGGCGCATCGCGGACGGTCATGACCGATCGCGGCACGAATGAAAACCGTTTGGAACATAACACGAACATCATCGGCTATGGCCCGTGCCGAGTGCGACGAATCGTGCCCGCGCCTCCGGCGCGTCCTGCGCACGGGGACGCCAGACGTGCTGATCGAGGAAATAGCCCGTCAAGGTAAACCCCTCGCGAACGGCGTGGGCGTCCGGCGTGCGCCAGCCGCTGCCGGGCCGGTCGCGGTCGCGCAGGAAGGGGGGCAGGGGCAGCAGACGATCGCGAAAAGGCTCGCCCGCCGAGGCGCTGACCGCGCGCCCGCTCCTCGGAGAAACGTAGACCAGGGCGTCGTTGGCCCCCGTCGCCGCGCAATGCGACAGGTCGAGGCCGAAGCCGAGCCCGGCGAGCAGGGCCAGTTCGAACCGCACCATCAGCGCGGGGGCGATCTCGGGATCGTCGAGGTGACCGACGAGGATCTGCGCCGCCGCGTAGAGCGCCGGGTGGGGATCGCGCTCGGGCAGGAGCCGCAGCAGCGCCGAGAGATGACCGATGCCGTAGAGCGCGAGCCCCGAACCCATCAGCCGCGAGGCGCCGAGGTTCAGGGGCTCGACCGCATAGGAGCCGAGCGCTCCGTCGAGCCGCGCCCTCCACGTGGCGCGCAGGGTGTTGCCGGGCTGGAGCATCGGCTGCATCCGCCGCGAGCGCCCGCCATGGACGAGCCCGAGATGGCGCCCGTGCTCCGGCGTCATCAGTTCGAGCACGACTCCGGTCTCGCCGTGCCTGCGCAGGCCGAGCACGAGGCCTTCGTCGATCCACTGCATGAGACGGAGATAGTCGTTCCCGCGCCGGAACGGGACTGCCCGGCCGCCCGAAATCGGGTTGCGGCGAAAGCCTTGTTTCCAGGGCCATCGCTTGAAGCGATGGCCCTGGTTTTCTTGTCCAGGGTTTTCTTGGCCAGCCTCAGTCGCCGGCGCCCGCCTCCGCGGACATCTCGGCCCCTTGGGCTTTCGCTCCGCTCGATGTTTGTCAGGACGAATGTCCTGACAAACCCGCTCCGCGCGGCGCTCTTGGTCGTGTCCCTTGGCGTCGCGAAGCCGCTCAAGCGGCTTCGAGCGATAGCCCTGGCCTTGTTTCCCGCCTTGCTTGAAACGGCTACGCTTCCCCGCGTTGCGGAGATTCGGCGATGGTGGCACGGCACGGCGGGGTGATTCTGGCGGTGGTCCTCGCCGCGGGCGGCTGCACCGCGACGACGGCTGCCCCACCCGCTCCGACCGCCCCTGCCGGCACCGTGCGCGAGCGGATCGCCGCGCTCGCCCGCCGACAGGTCGCCTTCGGCGCAGTCTCGCTGATCCCGGTGCGGTTCGAGCACAGCCGCATCGCCGGCCCGTTCGAGGACGGCGGTCGCCGGCTCACCTGCGTCTCGACCCGGATGAAGGGCCGCACCTTCGGCAAGCCGGAGCGGCCGAAGCTGGTCGTACGCGAGGAGGCGGGCGCGCTCAGCGTCCTGCACGACGAGGAGGACGTGTGCGAGGGGCACCGCAGCGAGCCGTTTTCGGAGTTGGATTCGCCGACCCCCTGACCGGACTGCGAACTCGGGTTCACACAGAAAGCCTTCAGGCTGCCGATCGGTCCTCACCGTCGTCATCAACTCAGTTTGTGCTGGTTGTCTGCTGGGGTGGGGTAGGCGTCGCGCCGACATGCGTTGGCGATGACGATGAGGCGTCGCATCAGGGCTGTGATGGCCGTCTCGAGAGCCTGGATCTGCGCGATGAGGCAGGTGCGCAGGGCTTCGAGGTCGGCGCGCCCCGGCTCGGCGCCGGGGGCGGCCAGCCGGTTGGTGCAGGCGGTGCGCTGGGCGATGAGGTCGGCGCGGGTGAGCACCAGGGTCTGCAGGCGCTCGCGCTGCGGGTCGGGGGCATGCCAGCGCACGAGGCGGGCATGGCGCTCGCCAGCGTAGCGCGCCAGCGCGCGGGCATCGAGCGCGTCACTCTTGCCCAGCGTGCCGAACGAGCGGATGAACGCCTTGACCTTGCGCGCGTCGGCGCGGTGGGCCGGGATGCCGGCGGCGAGCAGGGCGGCGAGCAGCGCGTCCTCGTAGCCGCCGGTGGCTTCGCAGACGACGAGGCCGGTGGCGTCCAGGCGGGCGGCGAAGGCGGCGAGCGCCGCGGGCGTGTTGGCCAGGGTGCGCGGGCTGCCCGCGCGGCTGTCGAAGACGACGATGGCGTGCTTTCCGACGTCGCAGCCGATGAAGTGGGTCGGGGGCGGGGTGAGGATCGGTGTGGTGACGGGCTCCGGCATGGAGGCTATCCTGATGCGGCTTGCGATTGTCTGCGGGCGTCGGGCTCGCGAGCCGAGGGGGCCAGGCAACTCATCAAGCGTGGCAAGGGAAGCGGGACGCCGACCAGGATGACGACGGGCGTTGCAGCCCCATTCCGGGACGGTCGGCGTCCCGCGCCTGGTCCGGGTGGCCACCCGGACCAGGCATCCCGCGGGCGCGAAACACCCTCACCTGACCAGCACGACAACAGACAATGCCGGGTCCGCGCAGCGGAACCCGGAATCCAATCGTGATGCGTCGCCGAAGCCCGGGCGTCGCGGCCCGTCGTGGATGGCACGCCTCCGGCGCGCCCCTTCGGGTCCGGGGTCGCTTGTCGGCGCTCCGGAACGACGACGGAGGAAGCGGATGGCGTGGATCGGGGCCGATCCGGTCGAGACGTTCGGGCGGCCGTTCACCGGGCGGCCGTCCGTCGCTGCCCGGGACATGAAACCTCCGCCGCGTGAAATCGGGAGCCGTGCCGCGCACGACGGAGGCCTTCCGTCGGCCGGCCTCCGATCCGTGAAAGACGGGGACGGCGGGCGTCGTTTCCAGACAGTGCGGAATTCGCGAGGTCGGACGCGGCCTCGTCCGCCTCACGCGGCCATGGCGCGGGCCCGCCGCAGGTCGTCGACGAAGGCCCGATAGGCGACGTCCCTCGCCTCGTCGGGCAGGCGCAGCAGGTAGGAGGGGTGGACCGTGACGAACCCCTCGAACGCCTTGTGGAAATCGGCCGGGCCGCGGGCGCGGGTGATCGGGATCTGCCTGCCGGTCAGCGCCAGCACGGCGGTGGCGCCCAGCGCCACGACGAGCTTCGGGCCGACGAAGCCGAGTTCGCGCTCGAGCCACCAGCGGTCATGGCTCACCTCGCCGGCCGTCGGCTTCTCGTGGATGCGGCGCCTGCCGCGCAAGCTGAATTTGAAGTGCTTGACCGCATTGGTGAGGTAGGCCTCGCGCCGGTCGATCCCCGCCTCTTCGAGCGCCCGCGAGAGAAGCTGCCCGGCCGGGCCGACGAAGGGACGGCCCTGCCGATCCTCCTGATCGCCCGGCTGCTCGCCGACGAAGGCGATCCGCGCGCCGACCGGCCCCTCGCCGAGCACCGCCTGCGTGGCGCCGGGCACCGGCGGCTCGGAGCGGGCGATGATCGCGTTGAGGGCCTCGAGCGTCTCCGGCTCGTCCTGCGCCATCCGCGCGACGGCGCGGACGGGGTCGCGTTTGGCGGGCATGGTCGGCTCCCTCTCGATCATCGCCCGGGCGCGGGCGCCCGCGGCCCGCACCAGGGCGGGAATCGCCGCCGTTTCCGGCATGTTCCGCCAGTACTTGCGGGGCATCTCGGCGCGCATGGCGTCGAGGTTGAGCCGGGCCGGGTTGAAGGTGCTTTCGTAGTAGTCGCGCCAGCCGGCCTCGAAGCGATCGCCCTCCGGCACGTCCTCGCGGCGGCCGGGCGGGCCGAAGCGAAGCGCGCCGTCCCAATGGGCCGACCCCTCCGGCGTCAGGATCGACCAGTTCAGCGCGCGGAAACGGTCGACGAAGAACGGCGCGGCGGCCTCCAGGATGTGGTGGTCGGGCTCGAACCACGCGACGAAGCGCTCCGGGCCCTCCCCCGGCGTCCGGCGGAAGCGCAGGAAGGCGTGCATCTTGTGCAGGTCGCGCCCGATGGCCTTCCGCATCCGGTGGAGGCGGTGGACGAGGGGGTCGCTCGCCACCTCCATCAGCGCCCGCTCCCCGCGGCTGACCCGCCAGATCAGGGCATAGAGCAGACCGTAGCGCTCGGGATCGCGATGGGGCACGACCATCGGGATCAGGTCGGCCACCGCCCGGGGCAGATGCAGCGGCGAGCCGTCCGCGGGGATGGGCGCGGCGGCGAACAGGCTGGCGGCCTCCGTCTGCCAGACGATGTCGTCCGGAGAGACGCCCGCGGCGATCAGACGGCGGGCCGCGGCGCGGAAGCCGGCGAGATCCGCGCCGGGAGCGAGACCGGCGGCGCGGATGCCACGGCCCAGAAGCCCTCCCCCCTCTCCCGCAGAGGGGAGAGGGTTTTGCGGGCGCGGCGCCTCTTCCATCAGAACAGGCTCAACTGTTCGGCCGGCTCGGCGAGCTTCGCCCGCAGGTCCAGCCGGTCGGTCAGCGTCGTCGGCCTGAAATCCTCGGCGATCAGGAACGGCCGGGCGCGCTTCAGCCCCGAGGTCAGACGGGCCACGTCGTCGAGGCGCAGGCGTCCGTGGCGGCGCGCCTTGACGATCGCGTCGACCGCCCGCGCCCCGAGTCCCGGCACCCGCAGCAGCATCTCCCGGTCGGCGCGGTTGACGTCCACGGGGAAGCGGTGGCGGTTCTTCAGCGCCCAGGCGAGCTTGGGGTCGATGTCGAGGGCGAGCATGCCGCCCTCGGCGGCGCCGGCCACGTCGTCGGGGGAGAACTCGTAGTACCGGATCAGCCAATCGGCCTGATACAGCCGGTGCTCGCGCCGGAGCGGCGGGGCCTGCGGCGGCAGGGCGGCCGAGGCGTCGGGGATCGGGCTGAAGGCCGAGTAATAGACGCGCTTGAGCCCGTAGGTGCCGTAGAGCAGCGCGGACTTGCGGATCATCGCCTCGTCGGTGGTGGCATCCGCCCCGACGATCACCTGCGTCGACTGCCCGGCCGGGGAGAAGCGGCGGCGCTCCTCCCTGGCCTGGACGATGCGCTCGCCGATCTGGCCCATCGCCTCCTCGATCGCCGCGCCGTCCTTCTCCGGCGCGAGGCGGATCAGGCTCGCCTCGGTCGGCAGTTCGAGGTTGACCGAGAGCCGGTCGGCGTAGAGCCCCGCCTCCTCGATCAGCCAGGGGCTCGCCGCGGGGATCGACTTCAGGTGAATATAGCCGCGGAATCCGTGCTCGCGCCGGAGCTTCCTGGCGACGCGGGTCAGCGTCTCCATGGTGTAGTCGGGCGAGCGGATGATGCCCGAGGAGAGGAACAGCCCCTCGATGTAGTTGCGCTTGTAGAACTCGACCGTGAGCGTCACGACCTCCTCGACCGAGAAGCGGGCGCGGGCGACGTTCGAGGAGCGCCGGTTGACGCAGTAGGCGCAGTCGAACAGGCAGTAATTGGTCAGCAGGATCTTGAGCAGGGAGACGCAGCGCCCGTCCGGCGTGTAGGCGTGGCAGATGCCGGCGCCCGTGGTCGAGCCGAGCCCGTCCGCGCCGGCCTTGCGCCTGGGCGCGCCGGAGGAGGCACAGGAGGCATCGTATTTGGCCGCATCCGCGAGGATGCGCAGCTTGCGCGCGAGGGTCTCGTCCATCGAACGGAAGATGAACACGCCCGCGCCCGGATCAATGCGACGCGTTGGCCTGCGCACCGGAAATGCGGCGGACCGGATGGCCCCTCTCCGTCATTGCGAGGCGAAGCCGAAGCAATCCAGTGCGCCGCCCTCTCCGGACAGGGCGCGCCGTCTGGATTGCTTCGCTTGCGCTCGCAATGACGGCCGCAAGCCGGCCTCCGCCGAAGCCATGCGGTCGGCGTCAGCCCTGGGCGAGCGTCTTGTCGAGGGTGATCTCGGCGTTCAGCAGCTTCGAGATCGGACAGCCCTTCTCGGCCTTGCCGGCGAGCTCGTCGAACTTCGCCTGGTCGATGCCGGGGATCACCGCCTTCAGGGTGAGGGCCGACTGGGTGACCTTGAAGCCGTCGCCGTCCTGAACGAGCGTGACCACCGCCTTGGTGTCGAGGGAGGTCGCCTTCAGGCCGGCGGACTGGAGCTGGAAGGCCAGCGCCATGGTGAAGCAGCCGGCATGGGCCGCGGCGATCAGCTCCTCCGGATTGGTCCCCGGCTCGTCCTCGAAACGGGTGTTGAAGCCGTAGGGGTTGTCCGAGAGCACGCCGGACTGCGTCGTGATCCTGCCCTTGCCGGTCTTGCCGTCGCCCTCCCAGTGGGCGCTCGCGTGGCGGTCGGTCATGCCTGTCGTCCTCGTCGTCTCGAGCGCTCTTTCGCCGAAGTGGTCACCGGGAGTGATCACCGGTTCGGCGCGAACAGAGCGCGTCACAACAGAAATTCGGATCCGCCGGCGATCGCCGAAGGATCCGGAGCGGATGCCGCTCCGCGTCGCAGGCGAGGTGGAGCGAGGACCGCGCAAGTCGAGGGGCTCGAACCCTCAATCTTCGTCGGCCGTCAGCGCCTCCGCGTCGCCCTCGCCGCCGATCACGGCCCTGGCGAGCCCGTAGGAGAAGCCGGCCCGTGCCATGGCGGCGAGATCCCGGTCGCGGTGGGCCTCGCGGGTCCCGGGGCGGCGGTAGGGGCCGAGGCGGCGGCGGCGGGCATAGGCCTGGGCCGCCCGCTCCTCGGTATCGGCCCCGCCCTCCCCGGGGACGGCGGACGCGTCGCGCTCCTCGGCAAGCGCCTCGGCGATCGTGCCGGCGTCGATCCCCTTGGCGGCGAGCCGCACCTGCGCCTGCCGGGTCGAGGTTCCGCGCCTCCTCAGGCCCCGCAGGCGGGCGGCGGCGAAGCGCGCATCGTCCACCAGACCGGCGCGCCGCGAGCGGGCGACGACCTCGTCGATCACGTTCGCGTGCGTCGCCGGGTCCTCCTCGCGGGCGCGGCAGCGGCGCTCGACCCGGCGCGCCAGCACCCGGCGCAGCATCTCGGTCGAGGCGCCGTAGCGATCGAGGTAGTGCAGGGCCACGCGTTCGAGCCACGCCGCGGTGACCGGCGGCTCGGGCCTTGCTTGGCGTTCGGGTGAACCGGTGCGGGCCATCATCCGTTCTTCACGATCCGGACAGGTTTTCGATTCATGAATCTTGGATGGATCGCACGCGATTTCGAGGGCTCCGCCGCCGCATGGCGGCCATCCTCATGAGACGCGAATGGCTGTTCGTGCTGCTGGCCCTCGGGTTCGCGGCCGTCGCCGGCCTCGTCGTCTATTTCTCCCGCCCCGCCCTGCTGACCGTGGCGGTGGGCCCCCGCGACGGCGCGGAGGCCGCCCTGATCGAGACCTACGCCCGGGCGCTGAGCCGCAACCGCGAAGACGTGCGCCTGCGGGTCGTGCCGTTCGACGACGTGCGCGACAGCGCCGCCGCGCTGGAGCAGGGCAAGGCGGATCTCGCCGTGGTGCGGCCCGACGTGAAGCTGCCGGACAACGGCCTGACGCTGGCGATCCTCCACGACGAGGCGCTGATCGTCGCCGCGCCCGAGGCCGCCGAGATCGAGAGCTTCTCCGATCTCTCGACCCGGCGCCTCGGCGTGGTGACGCGCCACGTCGCCGACCTGCCGGTGCTGACGAGCCTGCTCGACTTCTACGACTTCAAGGCGGCCTCCGAGGACGACGCCCTGGGCACCCAGCCGCTCGCGGCGGGGCATGTCGGCCTCGTGCCGCTGAAGGCCACCGAAGTCGCCCAGGCCCTGGAGGCGAAGCGGGTCGACGCGGTGGCGATCATCGCCTCCCCCACCGCCAAGCCGGCGCAGGGCATGCTGCGCGCGGTCGAGGCGGCCTCGCCGGAACGCAAGGTCACCCTCGTCAGCGTGCCGGACGGCAAGGCGATCGTGCAGCGCATGCCGGCGCTCCAGGCGGTCACCCTGTCCGCGGGCACCTTCGGCGGGCGGCCGAAGCGGCCGGAGGAGGATGTCGAGACCGTGGGCGTCTCCTATCGCCTGATGGCCCGCGGCGCGGTGAGCCGCGTGGCCGTCGCTTCGGTCGTGCAGCACCTGTTCGAATGGCGCTCGCGGCTCGCCGCCGCCGCGCCGATCGCCCACCAGATGAAGCCGCCGGACTACGACACCACCGTCACCGCCACGAGCGCCCAGCTCCCCAACCACCCCGGCGCGGTCGACTACTTCGAGCGCGAGCAGCAGACCTTCCTCGACCGCTACGAGGACTGGATCTACCTGTTCGCCTTCTTCGGCGGCACGCTGGGCTCGGGCGTGGCGTGGCTCGGCCAGCGGCTCGCCCGCAAGCGGCGCGAGCGCATCGACGTGATCCTCGACCGGCTGCTCGACATCCTGGCGGAGGCCCGCACGGCACAGTCGGCCGCCGCCCTCGAAACGCTGACCCACGAGACCGACGCGCTCATCGCCGACGTGGTGAGGCAGGCCCGCGAGCGCAGCATCGACTCGCGGATGATCAGCGCCCTGATCCTCGCCATCGACGCGGTCAACGGCGCCCTGGACGACGGCCGCCGGGCCTTCGAGCCGGGGGGTGAGCCGGGAAACGGCGGGCGGACGCGCACCGCGCGGCTGCTGTCGCTGAGCCTGCCGGCGGCGGAGTAGCGGCCTCATCCGGCAGACGAGACGGTGCGGCAGAAGGGTTGCGACGGCGACTTCGAAGCTCCGTTCGGCGACGATTTCGGATCCGTCACCGATGCCTCGTGAAGGCACGGAGCCGACCGGCACTCTCCGTGGCCTCGGTCGGATTCGATGACGACGGGCGCCTTCAACCGATCCCTCAGGCGGAGAGAACATTAACATATTTTAATCCTTTACTTCGGCAACGGGGTTTTCCGGCAGGACTTTAATATAAGTCGAGCGACGACACTCGACACAAACAAATGAAAGCAACCAAACCAAGATTGGACTTGCCATGTCCTACCGGAGATCCCTTGCTGTCGCCCTCTTGGCGACGACTGTTCTGGGTGGTGCGGCCCTCGCTGCCGAGCAGGCAACGCCGCCGGCGGTCACGAAGGAGACACCGGCCCAGAAGGCCGTCGACAAGGATGTCGGCAAGCTCTCGAAGGACGGCGCTCAGGCGTTCCGCGACATGCACCTCGCCCGCGTCGCCATCTTCGATGCCGCCCCCGCCCAGGCGAAGGACTTCATCGGCAAAGCCAAGGCGGCGCTGGCGAAGGCGAAGACGGACGACGCCGTGTTCAACAAGGCGGAGGCCGACCTCAAGACACCGGCCGACCTGTCGGCTTCGGCCAAAGCGACGGACAAAACGCCCGACAAGAAGATTCCCTCATCGGAGCAGATCGCCTGGCTCCCGGTCGATGCGCAACTGACGCTCGGCGAGGATTTCCAGGCGACGCCAGCCAAGGCCTCCGCGGTGACGGACGCGAACAAGAGCCTCATGAAGGGAGACAAGAAGGCCGCGCTGGAAAAACTCAAGCTTGCCGACGTCGATGTCAACTTCATCATGGCGGTCTTGCCGCTCGACAAGACCGCGACGGATATCGATCAGGCCGCAGCGCTGATCGAGCAGGGCAAGTACTACGAGGCGAACGCGCTGCTGAAAACCGCGGAGGATCGGATGCGCTTCGACGTGATCGACGCGGTCGGTCTCCCGCAAAAGGCGGCTCACGCGACGGATGCGAAGACGAACGCACAAAATGCAGGCTCGTCGCACGAGGCCAAGACTGCGAAGTAAGCGACCCGCGAAGTAAGCGACCGATCGAAACCCGCCGAGCGATGCGGCGCTGCTGCGTTCGAGGGGGCGTCTCGAGAGAGGCGCCCTCGGGCCGGTTGTCCTACCCCACCCCGACCGGATGCTTGACCACGAACGGCGTGCGCATCGTCACCAGTTCCTCGCCGAGCGTCGGATGCACGGCGATGGTGCGGTCGAAATCGGCCTTGGTCGCACCCATGGTGACGGCGATGCCGACCGCCTGGATGATCTCGCCGGCATCCGGCCCCATCACGTGGACGCCGACCACCCGGTCGCTGGCGCGGTCGACCAAGAGCTTCATCAGCACCCGCTCGTCGCGGCCCGAGAGCGTCGCCTTCATCGGGCGGAAGCTCGCCTTGTAGACGTCGATCGCCTCGTAGCAGCGCCGCGCCACGTCCTCGTTGTGGCCGATCACGCCGATCTCCGGCGTCGAGAACACGGCGGTGGCGATCAGGCGGTGATCGACGCACCAGGGTTTGCCGCCGAACACCGTGTCGGCGAAGGCGTGGCCCTCGCGGATCGCGACGGGGGTCAGCGCCGCGCGGCCGTTCACGTCGCCGATCGCGTAGATCGAGGGCACGCGGGTGCGCGAATCCGCCTCGACGGGGATCGCGCCGCGCACGTCGAGCCCGATGCCGACCTTTTCCAGGCCGAGACCCGCGACGTTCGGGCGCCGGCCGGTGGCCATCAGCACGCAGTCGACGGTGAGGTCTTGGCCGTCGCCCAAGGTCGCGCGGATCGCATCGCCGTCGCGCTCCAGGCGCTCGACGGTACGCTCCAGGCGCAGGTCCATCCGCTGGGCGTAAGCCTCGCCGAGCGCGGTCGCGATCTCCGGGTCGAAGCCGCGCAGCAGGCTCTTGCCCCGGTGCAGCAGCGTCGTCTTCGAGCCGAGGCCGGCGAAGACGCCGGCGAACTCGACGGCGATGTAGCCGCCGCCGACGACGAGGATGCGCTCGGGCCGGCGCTCCAGTTCGAACACGCCGTTCGAGTCGATGGCGAGTTCCGCGCCGGGGATGACCGGCTCGCGCACCGGCGTCGCGCCGGTCGCGATCAGGATGACCCGCGCGCTCACGCGCCGGTCGGCGTCGACGAGGCGCACCGTGTGCGCATCCTCGATCACCGCTCGGTCGGCCACCACCGCGACGCCGGCGCTCGCGAGGTTGCGCCCGTAGATGCCCTCCAGCCGCGCCACCTCGGCGTCGCGGGCGCGCTTCAGGGCGGTCCAGTCGAAGGAGGGCGGCTCCAGGCGCCAGCCGAAGCCGGCGGCGTCCTCGAACGCGTCGGTGAAGCGGCCGGCATAGACCATCAGCTTCTTCGGCACGCAGCCGCGGATCACGCAGGTGCCGCCGACGCGGTCTTCTTCCGCCAGCATCACCCGCGCGCCGTGGCCGGCGGCGATGCGGGCCGCCCGCACCCCGCCCGAACCGCCGCCGATCACGAACAGGTCGACGTCGAAGGACTGGCTCATCTCGGTCTCGCTCATGCGCCCTCGTTCATGCACTCTCGTGCGCGGGCCGGGCGTAGGCCGCCGCCCGCAGCCATGTGATGGCGGCCCCGCAGCCCGCCGTCCACCACCCCTGCCACGCGCCGTGCTCGACGAACATCACCGCCACCGCCGCCCCGAGGAGGCCGAGGGCGGTGGCGAACAGGAGCCGCGGCAGGGCTGCCGCCGCTCTCAGGGCCAGGAACGCGACGAGGGCCGCCAGGACGGCGCCGACGAGGCCGAGTTCGGCCCAGATCTGGAGGAAGCTGTTGTGCGGGTGGCCGACGGCCAGCATCGCCCGCCTCTCCGGCTCCAGCGCGGCCGCCGCCGGCACTTCGGGGAAGCGCGCCGCCATGCCGAAGCCCGAGCCGATCCAGGGCGCTTGGCGTACCGCCGCGCCAAAACTCCGGGCGATGACGACCCGCGCCCGCGACGAGCTCTGGACCAGCCGCTCGTGCGCCGCCTCCGGCATGAAGCGGTGGAGGACATCGCCCTCGACCGGCGCCAGGGCGAAGGCGAGCGCGACGGTGGATGCGGCGAGGCCGAGCGCGACGGGTTTCGGCGCGAACCGCCCCACACCGAACATCAGCCCACCGGCGAGAAGCCCGAGCGCCGCCGCGCCGCTGATCGAGCGCAGGATCGCGAGGGCGGCGACCGCCAGCAGGGCCAGGGCGGCGATTCCCTGCCCGCGCAGGGCGAGGAAGGCGGCGAGCGGCCCGGCCAGCAGCAGCACCGTCAGCAGCGGCCGGTTGAACATGAACAGGGCCGCGCGCTGCCCGAGCCAGACCTGCGGCGCGAGGCCGAGGGCGAGGCTCCCCGCGATGGAGAGGCAGGCGAGCGCGAGCAGACAGGCGGCGAGCGGCAAACCCCACGGCGGCAGCCGGGAGGGGCCGAGCCGGGCGAGGATCGCGGCGGCGGTCAGCGTCGGCAGGAACTCCGTCAGCACCCGGGCCCACAGGCCGGGAAACGGGCTCCAGGCCAGCGAGACGGCGCACCAGCCGAGGAAGGCCAGCGCGGCGAGGCCGAGCGGGCCGCGCAGGGGGGCGAGCAGGTCGACGGTGCGCTCGCCGCGCTCGGCGACGGCACCGGCGAGGAACAGCAGCGCGGCGAGGCCGACGACGAGCGGGCTCGACCGGTTGGCGAGCGCCATCGCCGGGGCGACCAGCGCCAGCGCGAGCGTGCCGGCGGCGTGGAGACGCGCCGCCGCGGCGGGGCCGGCGATCACTGGAGCTGGTGGCCGCGCTTGCCCATCTCGGCGCGGGTGCGGACCATGATGTATTCCGAGACCTCCTGGGTCCAGTCCTGCATGGCGCCGACCATGTCGTCGAGGATCTGCGGCTGGGTCTCGACGTAACGCTTGCCCGCGGACGAGCGGAAGAAGGCGACGATGTCCTTCAGCTCATCCTCGCTGAGGCGCTTGGCGTAGATCCGCGCGGCGATGGTGATCAGCCGCTGCTTCTGCATGTCCATCTCGGGCGCGAGGCTCTTCAGCACCTCGTCGAGATCCTTGGCGAGATCGGGTCGCGTCACCGCGTTCTTGCGGATCTGCTCGGCCATGGTCGGGATGATCGCGTCGAACGAGCGGGCGATGCCGGAACTCAGCATCACCTCGCGCGCCAGCGCGAGGTGGGACGGGCTCGGCTCGGGCTCGGGCGCCGGGGCCTGGGGCGGCGCCGAGCCGGGCTTCGCGGTCGGCTTCGAGGAGGCGGCCGGAGGCTTGGCGCCCGGCTGCTGCGCCAGCGCCGCAGGGGCCAGGGCGGCCTGCGCCAGCAGGGCCGCGAGAACGGGACCGCCCAGGGCGGCGAGACGGGGGAACATGCGGGAGAAGCTCCGGAAGAATGGGAGACCGGGACGAGGAAATCAGAGGTTTCCGAGGACGCTGACCACGGCCGCGCCGCCCGCGTCCTCGGCGAGGATGGCCGCGTCGGCGATACCGAGGAACAGGCCGTGCTCGACCACGCCGGGCACCGCCCAGAGCCGGGCGGACAGCTCCTCCGGATCGGGGATGCGGCCGAGGCGCAGGTCGAGGAGGGCGTGGCCGCCATCGGTGAGGACGGGCCGGCCGGCGCCGTCGACCCGGCGCACGACCTCGCCCGCGCAAGCAGCCCGCGCCACCGCCGCCTCGACGGCGCGGGTCGTCGCGCCGAGGCCGAACAGGTTGACCTCGACCGGCAGCGGGAAGGCGCCCAGCGTCTCGACCCGCTTGCACGCGTCGGCGATCACCACCATGCGGCGGCTCGCCACCGCGACGATCTTTTCGCGCAGCAGGGCGGCGCCCCCGCCCTTGATCAGGCGCAGGCTGCCGTCGACCTCGTCGGCGCCGTCGATGGTGAGATCGAGTTCGGGCAGTTCCTCCAGGGTCGCGAGGCGGATGCCCTCGCGCTCGCAGGCGATGCGGGTCGCCTCCGAGGTCGGCACCCCGACGACGTCGAGCCCGGCGCGCACCCGCTCGCCCAGCAGCACGATGAGGGCCGCCGCGGTGCTGCCCGTGCCGATGCCGAGGCGCATCCCGTCCTCGACCAGGGTGACGGCGCGCGCCGCCGCCGCCCGTTTCAGATCCGGCGCGCTCACGAAACGACCTCGGGAAGCGGGTTCATCGGCTGCATCGGACCGTCGGATCTGGCGGTATCGGGGAGGGCAGGCCCTAGCACGCCTGCCGGCCGCGGCAAAAGCCGGACGCGTGGTGGTTAGGGTTCCGAACGCGGGTTCACGGCTCCGGAATCCAGCCGCGATGCCGATGGTAGTCCGGCCTCGCCCGATCATACCGTTTCCGATCGATCGCTTCGGGTTTGGCCCCCCTCCGTCATCGCGAGCGGCCGCGAAGCGATCCAGGGCGCGACAGGTCCGGAAAGGGCGCGCCCTGGATGGCCACGGCTTCGCCTCGCAAGGACACACAGGCCGAACGCATCGACCGGAGTCGTATCATGGGTTCCGGGTTCGCTTAATCAGCGCCCCGGAATGACGACGGAGGCGCGGACGGGCGGATCGGCACGGCCGGACACCGGACTTGCCGCTCTTCGGCTCAGGGCCGCGTCCCCTGCGGCGGCGTGGCGCTCGGGCCGGCACGGCCGGGGGCCGGGCCGGTCGCGGCCGCGCCCGCCCCGCTCGCGGTGCCGGCCGGAGGCGGGCCGGCCTGCTCGGTGCAGACCACCAGTTCCTGGCGGATCTGGACGTAGCAGGCGCTGGTCTCACCGGTGCGGTAATTGACCCGGTAGATCCCGGATTCGCGGGCATGGCGCGAGGCGATCAGACCGTACTCGCCCGGCGCCTGCGGCCCGGCCCCCTCCCCGGCCGCGAAGCACAGGGTGACGCCGACGCTGTCGTCGCGCAGGCCGTACTGGCACGAGGTGACTTCGCCGGTGGAGCGGTCGATCCGGTAGATCCGGTTCAGGTCGACCGCGGGCGCCGCCACGAACTCGTAGGGGCCGGCGGCGCGGGCGGCCTGCGGCAGGCCGGCGAGCGCGGCGACGGCCGCAAGGGTGGACAGGCGCGCGAGGGACGGGCTCGGGGTGAGGCGCATGGCTGCGGATTTCGTCTTCTTGCGGAACGGAGGGGGCGGGGCGGCGTCGAATCGGCGAGGCGGCGATCAAGCACCCGCTCCGTGGCGGAGCTTGGGCCGGGAAGCAACACCGGCGGCCTGCGCTAACCGCGCGTCAACCGCCAGGGTTGATCGTGCGGGACACGACCGCTAGCCAGCTTGACGATGGAACCAGCCGGGACGCCGATGACCGCCCACAGCCCCCCCCTCGTCGTGTTCGATCTCGACGGCACCCTCGCCGAGACCGCGGGCGACCTGATCGGCACCCTCAACGTCATCCTCGCCCGCGAGGGTCACGCGCCGCTGCCCCCGGAACAGGCCCGCGACCTCTTGGGTGCCGGCGCCCGCGCCCTGATCCAGCGCGGCTTCGCGGTCGCCGGCGCCCCCCTGACGCCGGAGCGGCTGGAGACGCTGTTCCAGGATTTCCTCGCCCATTACGGCGCCCACCTCACCGACAATTCCCATCTCTTCCCCGGGGTGGTCGGCGCCCTCGACCGGCTCGAGGCGGAGGGTTTTCGCCTCGCGGTCTGCACCAACAAGGTCGAGTCCCACGCCGTGGCGCTGCTGGAGGCCCTCGGCATCGCCGGCCGCTTCGCAACGATCGTCGGCAAGGAGACCTTCGCCTTCTCGAAGCCCGACCCGCGCCACATCACCGCGACCGTCGAGCGCGCCGGGGGCGATCCCGCCCGCGCGGTGATGGTGGGTGATTCGAAGGCCGACGTCGCCGCGGCCAGGGCCGCCGGCATCCCGGTCGTCGGCGTCACCTTCGGCTACACCCCGGTGCCGATGCGCGACCTCGGGCCCGATTGGGTCATCGACCACTTCGACGCCCTGCCCGAGGCGGTCGCCGCCCTCGTCGCCCGCGAGGCGGTGAAGCCGGCGGCCTGAGTTCCAGGGCCATCGCTCGAAGCCGCATGAGCGGCTTCGCGGCGCGAAGAGCGCCGCGCGGAGCGGGCTTTTCAGGACGGATGTCCTGAAAAGCATCAAGCGGAGCGAAAGCCTGAGCCCGCGGACGCGGGCGCCGGCGTCTGAGGCTTGCAAAAAACCCAGGGCAATCGCTTGAAGCGATTGCCCTGGCCTGAGCTCTCGCACCGCTTGCGCGAAGCCGCGCGCCGCGCCACTGAGCGTGGAACCCGGGACATCCGGCTTCCGGGCGGCGCGAGAGGCAGACCGGCGACATGAGCGAGACGGACACCTTCGACCTGACGCTGGAGCGCATCGCGCTGATCCGGCGGATGGTGGTGGCCTGGAACGGCGCCGAGTCCGGCGCGCCGATGATCCACCCCGACGCGCCCTACGGCAGCACCGACCGCGACGGCGACATCTTCAACGTCACCGGCGACGACGAGGGCGCGGACGAGGAACACCGGGCGATGGGCGACGCCCTCGCCGCGTTCCTGCGGAACGCGGTGCTCAAGCCCGGCCGCTACCAGTACCACAACCCGCTGGCCAAGCTCGATTCGGCCGACGTCTTCGACGTGTTCCGCGACGCGGCCACCGGCGAGACGCCCGAGCACATCACCTTCGAAGTGACCGACGCGCATCTGCGGCTGCTGCCGCATCTGAGCCTCGAATGGGACGACGAGTACGACGTGCCGAGCGTCGATCCGAAGCGGCCCTACGGCGACATGACGTGGTACACGGTGGAGATGGCGGTCCATCTCGGCGAGCCGCCTGCGAAGGACGCCGACGGCCGTGCCGTGATGTCGGATGCGCAGGAGAGCCGCCTGGAGCGCCTGCACCGCGAGATGCAGCCGGTCATGCAGATCTTTCTGCGCTACGGCGACCTCGGGCCGGGACCGTTCCGGCAGGGCGCGGGCGGCTGGGAAGCGGCATGATCCGCTTCCGCCGCGTCGATGAAGCGGCGGCCCATCGATCGCGGTCGGATGAAATCATTGCGCGGCTTCGGCCGATACGGCCGGTGAATGGTGTCGCCCCCCTGGAACGCCTCGTCCGTCTTGCGTCGCGGTCCTGGATGGCTTCGCCTGACGGCTCGCAAGGACGGTGTGGAACGCCCTCCGCGTCATCGCGAGGCGGAGCCGAAGCCATCCAGCGGCGCGAGGCTCACGGACGAGTCGCCATCGGCGTCCGATCACCGGGCGCCTGCGATCCGGCGAAACCGGACCCCAGGGCCTGAACCGTCGGAAGCCGTCTCATACCGTTTCCGATCGATCGCTTCGGGTTTGGCCCCCCTCCGTCCTCGCGAGCGGCCGCGAAGCGATCCAGGGCGCGACAGGTCCGGACAGGGCGCGCCCTGGATCGCCACGGCTTCGCCTCGCGATGACGCAGGAGAGGCCGAAGTCAGCAACCGGAAGCCGTCTCACCCCTCGCGCTTCTTCCGCTGCGCCAGCGTCCGCAGCCGGAGCGCGTTGAGCTTGATGAAGCCCGCCGCGTCGCGGTGGTCGTAGGCGACGGCGCCCTCCTCGAAGGTGACGAGATCCTGGTCGTAGAGCGAGTGCGGGCTCTCCCGGCCGATGACGTGGACGCCGCCCTTGTAGAGCTTGAGCCGCACGGTGCCGGTCACCTTCTCCTGGCTCCTGTCGATCAGCGCCTGGAGCATCTCCCGCTCCGGCGAGAACCAGAAGCCGTTGTAGATCAGCTCCGCGTATTGCGGCATCAACTGATCCTTGAGATGCGCCGCGCCGCGGTCGAGCGTGATCGATTCGATGGCGCGGTGGGCCGGCAGCAGGATGGTGCCGCCGGGCGTCTCGTACATGCCGCGGCTCTTCATGCCGACGAAGCGGTTCTCGACCAGATCGAGCCGGCCGATGCCGTTGGCCCGTCCCAGTTCGTTCAGCTTCGCCAGCAGGGTCGCGGGCGAGAGGCGTTCGCCGTCGATCGAGACGGCGTCCCCCCGCTCGAAGCCGATGGCGATCACGGTCGGCCGGTCCGGCGCCTCCTCGGGGGAGAGCGTGCGCGAGTAGACGTAATCCGGCACTTCCGTAGCCGGATCCTCCAGCACCTTGCCCTCGGAGGAGGCGTGCAGGAGGTTGGCGTCGACCGAGAACGGGCTCTCGCCGCGCTTGTCCTTGGCGATCGGGATCTGGTTCCGTTCGGCGAACGCGATCAGTTGCTCGCGCGAGCGCAGGTCCCATTCGCGCCAGGGGGCGATCACCGTCACGTCGGGCTTGAGCGCGTAGTAGCCGAGTTCGAACCGGACCTGATCGTTGCCCTTGCCGGTGGCGCCGTGACAGACGGCGTCCGCCCCGACCGCTTCCGCGATCTCGATCTGCTTCCTGGCGATGAGCGGCCGGGCGATCGAGGTGCCGAGCAGATAGACGCCCTCGTAGACGGCGTTGGCGCGGAACATCGGGAACACGTAGTCGCGCACGAATTCCTCGCGCAGATCCTCGATGAAGATGTTCTCCGGCTTGATGCCGAGCAGCTCCGCCTTCCTGCGGGCCGGTTCCAGTTCCTCTCCCTGGCCGAGATCGGCGGTGAACGTCACCACCTCGCAGCCGTAGGTGGTCTGGAGCCACTTCAGGATGATCGAGGTGTCGAGGCCGCCGGAATAGGCCAGCACGACCTTCTTGACGGATTTGTTCGGGGAGGCGTCGGACATGATGGCGGGCTCGGGCAACAGGGTCGAGGCGGATTAACAGCGGAGGCGCGCGGCGCGCAACCGGCGGGGTGGCATGCCCGTTGCCCCGTCTCCGAGCCGTCCTGCTCCGGCGCGCGCCATCGAAGGCGGTAGGGTCACCGGCAGGACGGGCGCGACGACCGGAGAACCGACGAATGCCGCGGCGGCCGACCCTGGAATTCTGGTACGACTTCGCCTCGACCTATTCCTACCTCTCCGCGATGCGGATCGAGGCGCTGGCGGAGGCGGCCGGCGTGTCGTTGCGCTGGCGCCCTTTCCTGCTCGGGCCGATCTTCGCGGCGCAGGGGTGGACCAACTCGCCCTTCACCCTCTACCCGGTCAAGGGCCGCAACATGTGGCGCGATCTCGACCGCGAGGCCGCCCGGCTCGGGCTGCCGCCGGTCACGCGCCCGAACCCGTTCCCGCAGAATTCCCTGAGCGCCGCCCGCGTCGCCGTCTACGGCGCCGATCACGACTGGCTGGTGCCGTTCACCCGGGCGGTGTTCGCCACGAGTTTTTCGAGAGGCGGCTCGATCGCCGAGCCGGCGGCGGTGGGACGCATCCTCGACGGGCTCGGACTCGACGGCACCCAGATCCTGAAGGCGGCCTCGTCCGAGGCCAGCAAGGGCCGCCTCAAGGTCGCCGGCGAGGAGGCGCGCTCCCGCGGCATCTACGGCGCGCCGAGCTTCCTCACCGAGGACGGGGAGCTGTTCTGGGGCAACGACCGCCTGGAACAGGCCCTCGCCTGGGCCGCCGGGGACCGGCCGGAGGGGGTGCGGTAGGGAGCGGAATCCGGCGCTCATCGGGAGGGCTCAAAAAAGGGGTGGGAAGCGGGCTTCCGCGCTGCGGCCGAAACCGGACGTTCAAGCCGGGATCCATCGGTTCGGTTTAAGTGCGCCCAAACTGTACTGGCCTAACCGGCGGCTTAGGGTGGATGAACGAACCCGCTCGCGCGGGATGGGTGGCAGCTTCGAGGTCGGCGGATTGACCCGAACGCCCTGCGCCGATTGAGGGGCGCCCAGCTCGGGCGGACGATCCCGGCTCCCTTCCTTCGAGCGGAGCCATCCCATGACCGTCCTTGCCGTTCCCGCCGCTGCCGGCGGCTCGCTGCGTCAGCGCCTGATCGACGATATGACCCTGCGCCGGTTCTCCCGGGCGACGCAGCGCAACTACATCCGCGACGTCGGGCGGCTGGCTGCCTTCCTGCGGCGATCGCCCGATACCGCGACCGGCGACGACCTGCGCCGCTTCCAGATCGCTCAACAGGAGGTCGGCCTCGGCGTGCCGACGATGAACGCCATCGTCTCCGCCCTGCGCTTCTTCTTCGTCCACACGCTCAACCGCCCCGATCTCGCCCGCAGGCTGGTCCGCCTCAACCAGCCGCGCACCCTGCCCGATGTGCTGAGCGCCGACGAGGTCGGGCGTCTGCTCGATGCCACGGTCTGCCTGAAGCATCTCGCCGCCCTGTCGCTCGCCTACGGCGCGGGCCTGCGCGTGGCCGAGGTCGCCGCACTCAGGATCGGCGATATCGACTCGACCCGCATGATCCTGCGGATCGAACGCGGCAAGGGCGGCCGCGACCGCAATGCCATGCTGTCGGCCGATCTCCTGGACCTGCTGCGGCGCTGGTGGAGCGAGGGCCACCGGCAGGGTGTCCTGCAGCGTCAGGGCTGGCTGTTCCCCGGGCAGGACTGGGCACGGCCGATCAGCACACGCCAGCTTCACCGCGTCGTCGTCGAGACGGCGCGCGCGGCCGGGATCTCCAAGCGCGTCGGTCCCCATACCCTGCGCCACTCCTTCGCCACCCATCTCCTGGAGGACGGCGTCGACATCCGCGTCATCCAGGTCCTGCTCGGGCACAGCCGGCTCGACACCACCGCCCTCTACGCCAAGGGCGCCACCCGGACGGTGCGGGCCGTGACGAGCCCGCTCGACAGGCTCGCCCTGTTCCATAGACAGGGGCCCGCGCCGGGCTGAGACGATGCCCGCCGCGACGGCCGCCACCATCGAGCTGGCCGACGTCTTCCGCGCCGCCGGTCCGGCCTATCGCGCCGAGCAGGCCGGGCATCTGAGCCTGGATACGCTGAAGGTGATGGCGGCGATCGAGCGCTGCCGCACCGCCAGCCTCGGCGGCCACGTCGAGGGCTGCGACGCGTGCGGCCACCTGCGCGTCGCCTACAACTCCTGTCGCAACCGGCATTGCCCCCGGTGCCAGGGCGCGGCCGCCCGCGACTGGCTCGCCGCGCGCGAGGCCGACCTCCTGCCGGTCGGCTACTTCCACGTCGTCTTCACCCTGCCGGCCGAGATCGCCGCCATCGCCTTCCAGAACAAGGCCGCCGTCTACGACCTGCTGTTCCGGGCGGCGAGCACCACCATGATGCGGATCGCCGCCGACCCGAAGCACCTCGGGGCCCGCATCGGCCTCACCACCGTGCTCCACACCTGGGGTTCGGCCATGACCCACCATCCCCATGTCCACATGATCGTCCCCGGCGGCGGCCTCTCCCCGGACGGGACCCGCTGGATCGCCGCGCGCCCCGGCTTCCTCCTGCCGGTGCGGGTGCTGGGCCTGCTGTTCCGCCGCCTGTTCCTCGAAGGGCTCGCCGCCCTCCACGCGGCCGGGGCGCTCGCCTTCTTCGGCCCCCTGGCCCCACTCTCGGATCCCAGGGCCTTCGCCCGTGCGCTCGCCCCGGTGCGCCGGAAGCGCTGGGTGGTCTACGCCAAGCCGCCCTTTGCCGGACCGAAGGCCGTCCTCGCCTATCTGGCGCGCTACACCCACCGCGTCGCCATCTCCAGCCGACGCCTCCTCGCCTTCGATGGGGCGAGCGTCAGCTTCCGCGTCAAGGACTACCGGCGCGACGAAGCCGGACGGGCACGGGTCATGACCCTGTCGGCCGCGGAGTTCATCCGGCGCTTCCTGCTTCACGTCCTGCCGCGCGGCTTCCACCGCATCCGGCACTACGGCTTCCTCACAGGCTCGAACCGGAAGGCGGTTCTAGCGCACATCCGCACCATCCTCGGCGTCCCGGCCCCGCCTCGGCCCACCGCCGACGCACCCGATCCGCCAGACGGCCCCGGCCAAGCCCGGCCGCCTTGCCCCTGCTGCGGCGGTCCCATGACGATCGTCGGAGCCTTTGCGAGGTGGCATCGGCCCCGTGGACCGCCGTTCCGCTCCCCACCGAACCGGGCGTGGACGCCATGACCCGGCATGGCCTGACGTCACCAAAGACCCGCAGAGCTGCGCTCCGGGGCACGCCTTCGCACGGGCCGACCGCCAGGATGAGCCTCACAAACGCGGTCGTCGAACCCCGGTGCGCATCGCCAGGCCCTGGGGGCCCGCCAGTCCGAGACCTCTCAGCCACACAACCGGCGAGGTTTGCCCGCCGTCGCTCCGCCACTGGGGGCGACGCCCGGCCCAAATCCCCATAGGCCCGCCCGCCATCCCGCGGGTTCGTTCATCCACGACTTTCGTACGCCTCACGGCGACCGAAACTCTTCAGGGGAGCGGAAATTGATCGACTGCTCGCGAGCGGACGTTCCGCCTGCGCCCCACCCCAATACCTTCACCTGTGTGATCTCAGCACTGTCGGCTAATTTGCAGATTTGTAATCCACTCATGGTCAGGGTGCAATTCATTCAACCAGATAATCAATTGCTCCTTCTCTTCGGCAGAAAATTTAGGCAAACAAAGTTTGAAATCTATCTGATCTTTATTTCTGCAATGCTTGGCTTTAAACAATATGGCATTCATTGGAGCAAGGTATGGGATGCCCGCTTCGCTCACACGAACAGCATCAGAGCGTGCCATATTTATTGTCCGATCGTGCTTGTAGACCCATAGGTCTGGCGTCCCTTGCTCGATCATCAGGTCCACTCGCCAACAACCTTGCCGCATGTCTCCCCCCCAAAGCTGCCACACATCGCTTGGCAGGTGGGCTGACGGGGGCAAATATTCGATTGCTCCGTCTTTTACGGTAAAAAAATCTAGCTCATGTAAAATGGTGCGAAAATGATCTACATCATTGCGAATAACAACAAACTCTAAGTCTTCGTGCTCACGCGTTTGCTTGTCATGCCAAACGTCCAGAGCCCATCCGCCTGCGACGTACCATGGGAGGATTGCTTCTCGGAGACGCTGACCGAGTTCGTGGGGGGACCATGCATCCCAAGCGTCCTCGTCGAGAGGGCTCATCGAAATATCCGTATGGAGTACTTGTAAAGAACGAAAGCTGATAAAAGCTGTAGCCCCCTTGATGGAACGTCTGTTTCATCAAGGCAGCATCAATCAGGCGGACCGGCAAAACCCACCCGTTCCAGTCATGGTTCAGCGGCCGCCAAGCGGCCGAAAAGCGGACCTTCCGAGGGCCGGCAAGGGGTCGTGAGCGGTCCAACCTGAAGAGTTTCGGTCGCCGTGAGGCGTACGAAAGTCGTGGATGAACGAACCCGCGGGATGGCGGGCGGGCCTATGGGGATTTGGGCCGGGCGTCGCCCCCAGTGGCGGAGCGACGGCGGGCAAACCTCGCCGGTTGTGTGGCTGAGAGGTCTCGGACTGGCGGGCCCCCAGGGCCTGGCGATGCGCACCGGGGTTCGACGACCGCGTTTGTGAGGCTCATCCTGGCGGTCGGCCCGTGCGAAGGCGTGCCCCGGAGCGCAGCTCTGCGGGTCTTTGGTGACGTCAGGCCATGCCGGGTCATGGCGTCCACGCCCGGTTCGGTGGGGAGCGGAACGGCGGTCCACGGGGCCGATGCCACCTCGCAAAGGCTCCGACGATCGTCATGGGACCGCCGCAGCAGGGGCAAGGCGGCCGGGCTTGGCCGGGGCCGTCTGGCGGATCGGGTGCGTCGGCGGTGGGCCGAGGCGGGGCCGGGACGCCGAGGATGGTGCGGATGTGCGCTAGAACCGCCTTCCGGTTCGAGCCTGTGAGGAAGCCGTAGTGCCGGATGCGGTGGAAGCCGCGCGGCAGGACGTGAAGCAGGAAGCGCCGGATGAACTCCGCGGCCGACAGGGTCATGACCCGTGCCCGTCCGGCTTCGTCGCGCCGGTAGTCCTTGACGCGGAAGCTGACGCTCGCCCCATCGAAGGCGAGGAGGCGTCGGCTGGAGATGGCGACGCGGTGGGTGTAGCGCGCCAGATAGGCGAGGACGGCCTTCGGTCCGGCAAAGGGCGGCTTGGCGTAGACCACCCAGCGCTTCCGGCGCACCGGGGCGAGCGCACGGGCGAAGGCCCTGGGATCCGAGAGTGGGGCCAGGGGGCCGAAGAAGGCGAGCGCCCCGGCCGCGTGGAGGGCGGCGAGCCCTTCGAGGAACAGGCGGCGGAACAGCAGGCCCAGCACCCGCACCGGCAGGAGGAAGCCGGGGCGCGCGGCGATCCAGCGGGTCCCGTCCGGGGAGAGGCCGCCGCCGGGGACGATCATGTGGACATGGGGATGGTGGGTCATGGCCGAACCCCAGGTGTGGAGCACGGTGGTGAGGCCGATGCGGGCCCCGAGGTGCTTCGGGTCGGCGGCGATCCGCATCATGGTGGTGCTCGCCGCCCGGAACAGCAGGTCGTAGACGGCGGCCTTGTTCTGGAAGGCGATGGCGGCGATCTCGGCCGGCAGGGTGAAGACGACGTGGAAGTAGCCGACCGGCAGGAGGTCGGCCTCGCGCGCGGCGAGCCAGTCGCGGGCGGCCGCGCCCTGGCACCGGGGGCAATGCCGGTTGCGACAGGAGTTGTAGGCGACGCGCAGGTGGCCGCACGCGTCGCAGCCCTCGACGTGGCCGCCGAGGCTGGCGGTGCGGCAGCGCTCGATCGCCGCCATCACCTTCAGCGTATCCAGGCTCAGATGCCCGGCCTGCTCGGCGCGATAGGCCGGACCGGCGGCGCGGAAGACGTCGGCCAGCTCGATGGTGGCGGCCGTCGCGGCGGGCATCGTCTCAGCCCGGCGCGGGCCCCTGTCTATGGAACAGGGCGAGCCTGTCGAGCGGGCTCGTCACGGCCCGCACCGTCCGGGTGGCGCCCTTGGCGTAGAGGGCGGTGGTGTCGAGCCGGCTGTGCCCGAGCAGGACCTGGATGACGCGGATGTCGACGCCGTCCTCCAGGAGATGGGTGGCGAAGGAGTGGCGCAGGGTATGGGGACCGACGCGCTTGGAGATCCCGGCCGCGCGCGCCGTCTCGACGACGACGCGGTGAAGCTGGCGTGTGCTGATCGGCCGTGCCCAGTCCTGCCCGGGGAACAGCCAGCCCTGACGCTGCAGGACACCCTGCCGGTGGCCCTCGCTCCACCAGCGCCGCAGCAGGTCCAGGAGATCGGCCGACAGCATGGCATTGCGGTCGCGGCCGCCCTTGCCGCGTTCGATCCGCAGGATCATGCGGGTCGAGTCGATATCGCCGATCCTGAGTGCGGCGACCTCGGCCACGCGCAGGCCCGCGCCGTAGGCGAGCGACAGGGCGGCGAGATGCTTCAGGCAGACCGTGGCATCGAGCAGACGCCCGACCTCGTCGGCGCTCAGCACATCGGGCAGGGTGCGCGGCTGGTTGAGGCGGACCAGCCTGCGGGCGAGATCGGGGCGGTTGAGCGTGTGGACGAAGAAGAAGCGCAGGGCGGAGACGATGGCGTTCATCGTCGGCACGCCGAGGCCGACCTCCTGTTGAGCGATCTGGAAGCGGCGCAGGTCGTCGCCGGTCGCGGTATCGGGCGATCGCCGCAGGAAGGCAGCCAGCCGCCCGACGTCGCGGATGTAGTTGCGCTGCGTCGCCCGGGAGAACCGGCGCAGGGTCATATCGTCGATCAGGCGCTGACGCAGCGAGCCGCCGGCAGCGGCGGGAACGGCAAGGACGGTCATGGGATGGCTCCGCTCGAAGGAAGGGAGCCGGGATCGTCCGCCCGAGCTGGGCGCCCCTCAATCGGCGCAGGGCGTTCGGGTCAATCCGCCGACCTCGAAGCTGCCACCCATCCCGCGCGAGCGGGTTCGTTCATCCACCCCGAGCCGAAGTTCCCGGACGGCCGAGGAGTGACCGCTTTCGGGGAGCGCTGTTGGCTGGCGAAACGGCGGGCTTGGGTCGGAAGCAGCCGCTCACGCGGTCGAGCTGATTGGGTTTTGACCCTAGGCTGCACCGCGATTCGATCGGGCGGCCTCCGGTCCGCCGGCCCGGATGCGGCGTGCCTGCCCCCGGGCCGGGCCCGGAACGGCCCCTCGCAGGAGCCGTGCATGATGGATTGGTCCCGCATTCGTTTCCTCCCGCGCCGGCCGGTGCCGCGCGGGCTTTTCGCGGGGCTGTTCGCCTTGCTGGCGATGCCGGCGCACGCCGCCGAACCGGTGTTTCCGCCCGCCGGCGCCCTCGGCCTCGTGCCGCCGCCCGGCATGACCCCGGCCAAGGGCTTCGCCGGTTTCGAGCATCGCGCCGGCGCCTCGATCGTCCTCGTGGAGAGGCCGCCGGAGGCCTGGGACCAGATCGCCGGACGCTTCACCGCCGAGGCCCTGGCTCCGACCGGCTTCAAGGTGAAGGGCGGCAGCGAGGCGCTGGCGGTGGCCGGCGGCAAGGGCTTCGTCCTGCGCGGGACGCAGAACGCCAACGGGCTGGCCTACACCAAGTGGGTCGCGGTGGTGCGCGGTGCCCCCGGCACCGGCCTCGTCACCGTGCAGGTGCCGGAGATGGCGGCCAAGCAGGTGCCGGCGGCGGTCGAGACGGCGCTCCGCTCGATCGCCCTCTCAGCGCGCCGCCGAGCGCTCCACCCGGCGGACGCTGCCGAGGATCGCCCGGGCGGCTTCGTGGCGCACCGCGCCGGTCTCGCAGGTCTTGCAGATCGCCCCGAGATAGCGGCCGTCGATCACCGTCTCGGCGAACAGGCCCGACTTGAACCGCGGTGCCGCCTCGGTCTCGACCGCGATCCAGTCGCGCGCGCCGAACCGCTCGGTCCGGAGCGGGCGGCGGATCGAGGCGCCGGGGCTCGTGCTCTTCAGCACCGCGCGCAGGCGGAAGTAGCGGGAGAGCGGCGCGGCGTGGAGCCCGGCGAGGCGGGCCGCGTCGTCCTCGCCCTCGACCGCCTTCGTGCGCAGGCGCAGGGTGCAGGCTTCCTGGGTGCGGGCGCAGGCCGGGGTCTCGCACACGACCCGCACCACGCGCCGGCCGGTGGCGTCGCCGGGATCCGCGTCGGCCTCCTCCAGCACCCAGCCCGCCGGCAGGTCGAGCACGAAGCCCTGGTCGAGGCGCAGCGTGATCGGGCCCGCAGGGGCGTCGGTCTCGTCCGGCGCCACGACCGCGGAGTCCTCGGTCGTCTCCGGCGCCTCCTCGGCCCGCGCCGGGGCGATCGCGAGCAGAGCAAGGAACAGGCAGGACGGGAGAAGGGCCGCGCGGCCGCGGCGGAGGGCGTCGGTCATCGGGCGCGGGTCTCCTTCGGGAGGTGGCGTTCGGCGAGGGCCTCGAAGCGGGCGCGCGCCTCCGGCTCGAAGATCCGCAGCGGCACGGGCAGCACGTCGTTCCAGCGCATCGGCAGGATCACCAGATCGCCGACCCGCTCGCACCCGCGGAACAGCGGCCAGCCGAGGCGGGCATGGGCGCCGTCCTGCGCCGTGACGATGCCGGTCTCGTCGATCGCGATCGCGGCCTCGCCCGGGGGCGCCTCGGCCTCGAGTTGCTTGGCGAGATCCCCCGCGAACCAGCGGCGCGCGTAGGGGTGGGCCGCGAAGAACAGGGCGATCACCGCCGCGGTGAAGGCGGCGGGCTTCCAAGCATCGCCGGCGACCATCTCGGCGAAGAGCGGCAGCGCGTCGGCCAGCGGCACCCGGTAGGGATCGACCGCCCAGAGCATCGCCAGCAGGGCGGGGTAGAGCAGGGTCAGGCCGACGAGCCACGCGGCGGCACCGGTGAGCCGGGCGCGCCGCGCGCACGGATTTTCCAGAGCGCGCAGGATGATCGGCACCCGCTCCTCCGCCGTCAGGCGCATCGTGGCGCGCACCGCTCCGGGCGCGGTCTCCGGTTCGGCCGGCGGCGGGGCGGGGGCGGGCCGGTCGGCGCAGGCTTGCGTCCAGCGCCGGACGCCCGCGGCGGCCTCCGCGCCCAGATGCGACTTGGGCAGGACGATCGGGACGTCCCCGATCCCGACCGGGATGAAGAGATGGTGCCGGTCCTCCCCGAGACCGCCGATGCGCGGCCAGGGCACGAAGCTGACGAGATCCGGCGCGGTCTGGGTCAGCCCGGCCCCGTCGAGCCGGTAGCGCACCGGGACCGGCCCCTCCCGTCCGGGCGGCCCCATCAGGGCCCGCACCCGGCGGCGGGCGAACCGAGGGTGGAGCGCGTAGGTGGCGAGCAGGGTGAGCGCGATCAGCGCGAGACAGGCGGCGAGCGGCAGCAGGTCGAAGCCCGGCAGGTCGCGCCAGAGCGCCGACAGGCTGCGCCGGCCGCCCGCCGTCGCCCAGGCCGAGACCGCACCGAGCAGGGCCAGGAACCACAGCACCGGCAGGCCGAGCGTGAGGATGCGCCGCCTCTGCGCTGCGAGCGGCGCCCTCTGCGCGTAGAGGTTGCCCGTGACCCGGTGCGCGTCGGTCAGCGGAGCCTCGAAGGTCAGCGGCGCGTCCGGAACGGGTGGGCGGCCGGAGATGGCGGGGACGACGGGCAGGAAGAGTCTCCCGGATTTCAGGGTTCGAGGATGTCATACGACATCCGGTTGATGAGTTCGGCCTGTCCTGCGTCCTTGCGAGGCTCGGCGCAAGCCATCCAGGGCGCGCCCTTTCCGGACCTGTCGCGCCCTGGATCGCTTCGCGGCCGCTCGCGATGACGGAGGGGGGCGAAACCCGAAGCGATCAATCGGAAACGATATCAGGCCGAGGATGTCGGGGCCGCTCAGCCGTCGCGGGCGGCGGCCGGGACGGCGGCGATGCCGGCGCCCGCGGCCCAGGCGTTGAGATCCTGCTTGCGGATCGCCGCCGCCATCATGTCGGGGAACAGGTCCGGCGTGCAGGCGAAGGCGGGCACGCCGAGCGCGGCGAGCCGCGCGGCCAGCCCCCGGTCGTAGGCCGGCGCGCCCTCGTCGGAGAGGGCCAGCAGCGCCACCACCTGCACGCCAGCAGCAACGAGGCGCTGCGCCTGGGCGAGCAGGCCGGCCTCGACCCCGCCCTCGTAGAGGTCGGAGATCAAGACCAGCACCGTGTCCTCGGGCCGGGTGATGCGCGAGGCGCAGTAGCCCACCGCCCGGTTGATGTCGGTGCCGCCGCCGAGCCGGACCGAGAACAGCACCTCGACCGGATCGTCCATCGCGTCGGAGAGATCGACCACCTCGGTGTCGAACACCACGAGCCGGGTCGAGACGGCGGGCAGCGAGGCCATCACCGCCCCGAAGATGCTCGAATACACCACGGAATTGGCCATCGAGCCCGACTGGTCGATGCACAGGATCACGTCTTTCAGCGATCCGCGGCTTTTGCGCCCGTGGCCGAGGCGCGTCTCGGGGATGACGGTGCGGTACTCCGCCTGATAGTGGCGCAGGTTCGCCCGGATGGTGCGGTTCCAGTCGATCTCGGCGTGGCGCGGGCGGCGGTTGACGCTGGCGCGGTCGATCGCCCCGGTCACCGCCTGCCGCAGCGGCTCCTCCAGCCGTTTCATCAGCGCGTCCACCACCTTGCGCACCACGAGGCGCGCCGTCTCCTTGGTGCGCCCGCCGAGCAGGCCGCGCATCGAGATCAGGGTCGAGACGAGGGAGACGTCGGGCTGGACCGCCTCCAGCATCTCCGGCTCGGTCAGCATCCGCTTGAGGTCGAGCCGCTCGAAGGCGTCGCGCTGCATCACCTGCACCACGGAGGCCGGAAAGTAGTCGCGGATGTCGCCGAGCCAGCGCGGCACGGAAGGGGCGGAGGCGCCGAGGCCCCCCTTGCGGTCGGAATCGTAGAGGGCGCCCAGCGCCCGGTCGATGCGCTGGTCGCGCTCGGTCAGGGTGCAGCCGGTGCCTTCCGCGGCCCCGCCGCCGAGCACGAGGCGCCAGCGGCGCAGACGCTCCGTCTCGTTCGCAGGCTGGCTCATGCGGCGTCTCCGGTGGTTTCGTCCGCGGTCCTGGGCTCGGGGCCGAGCAGCAGGCGCAGGACCGGCAGCACCTTGGCCGCGCGCGCCGCATCGAAGCCCCGAGGCCCCTCCGCCGCGCCGGGGGCGGCCCCGCCCGGCCGGGCCAGCGCCTCGCCGACCGCCCGGCGCTCGGCGGGCGCCAGCGTCGCGAAGGTGCGGCGCACCAGCGGCAGCAATTCCGTGAACAGAGCCTCGTCGAGGCCGCAGAGCCATTCGTCGACCACGGCGAGCAGGTCCCGCCCGTGGATCAGCACCGTGCAGCTGTCCTCCAGGAACCCCTCGATCCAGGCGGCGGCCGGGACCGCGCCCGTGGCCCGCGACAGGGCGAGACGCAGGCGCTCGCCGGCCTCCCCCGCCGCGATGGCGCGCTCGTCGAACAGCAGGCGCACGGCGCGGCCGACGACGCGGCCGTGGACGTGCTCCTGATCGGCCAGCGCCCGCAGGGCTTCCTGCCAGACCGCCTTCAGCTCGGGCTCCTCGATCAGCGCGACCGCGCCCGAGACGGCGACGATGCGCGCCTTGGCCGCCGCCGCCGCGTCGTCGTCGAGGCTCTGGCAGGCGGCGACCAGCCCGGCGGCGGCCCGCGGCACGAGGCCCCGCACCACCGCGAGCACCGGTTCGGTGTCGGAGGAGCGCACGGAGCCGTAGCGGGCGAGTTCGGCGAGCGGGGGCAGCGCCTCCATCAGGTCGAACACGTCGGCCGAGACTGCGGCGCGGTCGTTGAGCGCGCGGATCACCTCGGCCGTGGCGTCGGCGAGGTCGGCGTCGAGCAGCGTGCCGATCAGGCCGGAGAGTTCGGCGACGCGGGTCGCCTCCCGCGCGCGGCTCCGCACCCGGCCGGCGGCGGCCTCGGCGATCGTGCCGCCCTCGGCGGAGGCCGCCACCAGCTCCACCACCCATTCCGGCTGCCAGGAGAGGAACCAGCCCTCCTTGAAGGTGCCGCGCCCGCGCGCCTCGCGCCGGGTGCCCCAGGGGATGCCGATCAGGCTCAGCCGGTTGAGGAAGTGGCTGCGGGCGAGGTCGGTCTCCTTGCGCAGGTCGAGGGTGAGTTCGCCCGCGGCCGCCACGGGCTTCAGGCGCAGGCGCTTGCACTGCGCCGCGAAATCCGCCTCGACCGGGGTGCCGGGGCTGTCCGGCGGGGTGGCGCCGAGGCGCTCGCCGATGACGAGCTTGCGCCGGATCAGCCCCATCGGCGCCGGGTCGGCGAAGCAGAGCGTGGCCTGAGCCGCCTCGTCGAGGTCGTCGAGGGAGGGCCGGGACCGGCCGCGGAAGCCGGCCAGCGCCTCGGCGAGCCGGGCCGCCTCGATCACCGAGGCGGGCGAGGCGTCGAGATCGTTTTCGCGCAGCAGGGCGGCGGCGCGGGCGAGCCAGCGGGCGGCGACCCGCCCCTCGTGGTGCCACAGGGTGTCGTACCATTCGGGCGAGAGCACCCCGGCGCGGTAGCCGGAGGCGAAGGCCAGCCGCTCGTAGGACCACGGCGCCCAGGCGGCGGCGACCTTGGTCTTGGGCAGGTTTTTGAGAGTCGCGGCGTCGGCGCTTGCCTGGCCCTTGGCATCGTGGCGGGCGAGTGCCGGCACGTGCCACGCGCCGCAGACCACGGCGATCCGCTCGAACCCCTCCTTGGCCGCCCGCCGAATCGCCGAGCGCATATGCGCTTCACGAGTCTCCTCGCGGAAAACCTCGTCGGTGTCGGGCTCGGCGCCCTCGCGCAGGGCCGCCATCGCCTCGCCGATCGCGTCGAACACGTCGCCGTCCGCGCCCGCCCGGCTCTCGACCAGCGCGTCCCACCAGCGCTCGCCGTCCGGGTAGCCGGCGAGTGCCGCGAGTTCGCCGAGCGGGTCGCGCCGGATCGCGGCCGGTGCCGGGGCGAGCCCGGCCTCGGACGAAGCCTCGGCGACCGGCTCCGCATCGATCGGCGCGGCCTCGCCCTCGGGGGGCGCGTCCGGCACGCCGAAGCCGTCGGCGAGCTGGATCGCGTGCGGCAGGTCGATGAAGCGCGAGGTGGCGCCCGCCGCGATTCCGTGGCGCATCGCCACCCATTCCGGCGAGAACGCCGCGAAGGGGAAGAAGGCGCAGGTCCGCGGCCGGTCGGGCCGGTAGACGAGGAGCGCGACGGGGGGCGCCATGCCCTCCTGCGCCGCGAGCGGGATCAGCGCGTCGGCATCCGGCGGCCCCTCGATCAGCAGGCAGTCGGGGTTGAACCCGTCGAGCGCCGCCTTGAGCGAGCGGGCCGAGCCGGGGCCGTGGTGGCGGATGCCGAAGAGGCGGATATCGGGCATCGCGAGATCACGCGCTCGCGCGGGCGGCCTTGTAAAAATCCTTCCAGCCGTCCCGCTCCTTGACCACGGTCTCGAGGTATTCGCGCCAGACGATGGCGTCCTGCACCGGGTCCTTCACCACGGCGCCACTGATCCCGGAGACGAGGTCGTGGGCCGAGAGGCGGCCGTCGCCGAAATGCGCGGCGAGCGCCAGCCCGCTGCCGACGACGCTGATCGCCTCCGCCGTCGAGAGCGTGCCGGACGGCTGCTTCACCTTGCTCTTGCCGTCCGCCGTCACCCCTTCGCGCAACTCGCGAAAGATCGTGACGACGCGGCGGATCTGGTCGGCGCCCGGCGGCTCGGCCGGGATCTCGAAGGCGCGGCCGAGCGAGGCGACGCGGCTCTCGACGATGGCGATCTCCGCCTCGATGGTGGCGGGCGGCGGCAGCACCACGGTGTTGAAGCGGCGCTTGAGCGCGCTCGACAATTCGTTGACGCCGCGATCCCGGTTGTTGGCCGTGGCGACGAGGTTGAAGCCCTTCTGGGCCGGCACCTCCTCGTTCAGTTCGGGGATCGGCAGGGTCTTTTCCGAGAGGATGGTGATGAAGCTGTCCTGTGTCTCCGAGGGGATGCGGGTCAGTTCCTCGACGCGGGCGATGCGGCCCTCGCTCATCGCCCGCATGACGGGCGAGCCCACCACCGCCTCGCGGCTCGGGCCCTTGGCGAGCAGCAGCGCGTAGTTCCAGCCGTAGCGGATCGCCTCCTCGCTGGTGCCGGCGGTGCCCTGCACGATCAGGCGCGAGGTGCCGCAGATCGCCGCCGCCAGATGCTCGCTGACCCAGCTCTTGGCGGTGCCCGGCACGCCGAGCAGCAGCAGCGCCCGGTCGGTGGCCAGCGTCGCCACCGCGACCTCCATCAGGCGCCGGTCGCCGATGTATTTCGGCGTGACCTCGAAGCCGGATGCCAGCTTCCCGCCCAGGAGGTAGGTGACGACTCCTTGAGGCGACATCTGCCAGTTCGGCGGGCGCGGCCGGTCGTCTGCGTCCCGCAGGGCCGCGATCTCCTCGGCGAAGGCGTCCTCGGCGGCCTGGCGAAGCTGCGCGGCCTTGACTCCGGTGGTCGATGTCATCCTTGGGCAATCCCCCCTGCTGTCGTCTCCGGCTGGAAGTCGCGCCGGATCGCGGCGCGCAGTTCCAGCACGCCGGTCAATCCCGTGAGCTGCGTGCGCAGGCGGTCGCCGTCCTCCCCCGGCAGGCGCGCCAGGATGGCGGCGGCGGAGGCCGCGTTGTCGTCGCTCGGCCAGAGCCGGTCGCCGAGGCGGGCGATCACCCACGGCTTGGCGAGGTCGCGCCGCAGGGCGTCCGAGCCGCGGGTGACGAAGGCGAGCCAGTCGAGCAGGGCGGCGCTGAAGGATTCCGAAAAGTGCTCCGGGCCTTGGCCCAGCACGGCCAGCACCACCTCGATCTTGCGGGCGCGGATCAGCGCCGCGACCCGGGCCTCCCACGCCGCGTCGGGCAGGAGATCGAGCGCCTCCGCCCACATCCCCGGAACCTCGTTGGTGCGGCGCACCCCGGCGACCTTGCCCTCGTGGGCCTCGGCCATGACGTCGGCCATCGTCTCCGTCCAGGCCGGGTCGAGCGTGCGCTTGGCCACCGAGAACAGCCCGTGGAAGACCGGCTCGGCCCACTCGCTGCGCAGGGCCAGCTCGATCCAGAGCCGCGGCGGATGCTCGGCGAAGGCGTGGAGCGGCGCGCGCGCCAGGATCGCCCGCAGCAGGGAGGCACGGGCACCGCCGCCCCGCCGCTCCCAGGTGTTCGCCTCGACGCCGTCGCGGGCGAGTTCGGGGCTCTCCTCCGGCAGGGTGACGACGAGTGTGTGCGTGGTGCCGCCGAGCAGCCGGCGCTTGCTCTCGACGCTCAGCGCGGCCCGCGCCCGCGCCGCCATGCGATCCACGTAGCGCGAGCCGGGAAGCCCCGGCAGCAGGCGCTGCGCGGCCAGCCGTACGCCGCCGGCGCGGTCGTCGAGGCAGGCTTCGAGGAAGGGCTCGTCGGCCGGGGACAGGCCGGTCTCCAGCGCGTGGACCAGGGCCTCGCGGATGTCGGCCTTCTCCTTGCGGAACACCGGCTCCAGGGCGGCGCGCGCGCCCTCGGGATCGCGCGCGCGGAAGGCGGCGAAGGCGGCGCGGCGCTCGGCCACACTCCCTTCCGTCCAGTCCGACGCCTCCGCCGCGTCTGCCCCTTGGGCCTGGGCCTCGCCGCAGGCACGGGCGAGCCAGTCGAGCTCGCCGCCGACGACGGCGGGGGCGGTCGCCGGCAGGCTGTCGCGGTGGAGCATCAGCGCCTGGAGCAGCCAAGCGGGCGGGCGCAGTCCCCCCGCGGCGGCGAGCTCGAACCACTCCTCGACGCGGTTGCGCGCACTGGAACCGTCGGTGAGGAGGCCGTGGAGCCGCGTCGCGGCGGCGGGCGGGCATTCGGGCCCGAACGTTTCCCGCGGCTCGGTCGGCGCCAGCGCCCCCGGCCCGAGTTCCGTGCCGGCGAGGTGGTGGACGCCTTCCGCGGCGAGCCGGGCCAGCAGGGCGGCGCCGGGATCGCTCTCCGCGGCGAGATCGGCGACGAGATCGGCCAGCGGACCGGGGGCGGTGGGCAGAGCCCGCTCGGCTCCGAGGAGCGCGGCGGCGAGCGCCGGCTCCCAGCCGTCCGCGGCGAAGTCGGCAGCCTCCATCAGGCCACCTGCAGCAGGACCGGCTGCGCGCCCTGCGCCGGCATCGCGTAGAGGCGGCCCTCGGTGACGAGGGCGAGCGGATGCAGGCCGTAGCCGTCGTAGAGGCCGAACAGGTCGACCGGCCGGCCCGCCGCCACCGCGAGCAGGCTCGGCAGGCGCGGGTCGGCCCGCAGCGCGAGGCAGCCGGTCTCGTCCCCCGCCGCGAAGGCGGGCAAATGAGCTGTCTTGCCGCCGGCCGCCGCGGCGGCAAGCCGCCCGAGCCGCACGCCCTTCAGCCGCACCGGCCAGCGCTCGGTCCAGGGCGCGCGCGCCAGCACCTCGGCGAAGGCCTCCCGCGCCGCCGCGACGCTGGCCGCGCCGGGCAGCGCCGCCTGTGCCGCCGGGCCCGCGCGCCCATCGCGAAAAACGGCGCGCAGCGGCGGGTCGCCGGGCTGGAAGGCGAGCGCCCCGGAAAAATCCTGGCCGGCGGCGGGGGCCGGCGGCAAGGGCGAGCCGCCGGTCCCGTAATCGAGCACCTGGGCCAGGGCGCCGCTCGCGCGGCCGACGAGCCAGACCGAGCGGGCGGTGAGGCGGTCCTCCTCCTCGACCGCGTGGGCCAGCACCGCCCAGTCGTCGGCATGGTCCGGCCGGGCCGCCATCTCCTCGGCGGTGACGGGGTAGCCGAGCGCGGCGCGCACGCCCGCCGCCGGCTCGGGCGCCAGGGCGTCGAGGCGGCGTGCGGCCCGGACCAGCAGGGCGAGCCGGCCGAGGCCGAGCCCGAGCGCGGCTTCCGGCCGGGGGGCGCCTGCTTGAGGCGCGGCGGCGATCAGCCCCGGCAGGGCACGCACGCGGCGGGCGAGGCCCGGCGCCTGACCGTCCACGAGGCGCCCGGCCATGCGGTCCCAGAAGGCGTAAGGCTCGGAGCGCGCGGCGGCGAGACCGCGCCGCATCAGGTCGCGCAGCCAGAGGTCGAACGCGTCGAGGGCTGCCGCGACGCGATCCTCGCGGGCCTGGCGACGCTTGGCCTGCGCCTTCTCGTCGACCGGCTTGGCCGGCGCCTGCGCCCGGGTCTCGGCCGCGGCGGCGCGGCTCTCGCGCCCCTTCATCCAGGCGGCGGCCCAGTCCGGCGGCTCGGCCTCGGCGAGGGCTGCGCCCGCATCGACCAGCATCAGGCCCAAGCCGTGCTTGCAGGGAAACTTGCGGCTCGGGCAGGTGCATTTCGAGGCGGGGCCGGCGAGATCCGCGACCGTGCGGTAGGGGCTCGCGCCGCTGCCCTTGATCTCGCCCCAGATCACCGTCCCCGCCCGGCCGAGGCCGGCCCATTTCTGCGGTTTCGCCTGGTCCTGCCCGGCCTTGCGGCTCGACGCGTCGGGGGCGAGATCGAGGATCTGGGCAGTCGTCAGGCTCATGCGGCTCGCGCGGCGGAGTGTCCGTCAATCGAATCTGTAGTGGGGCAATCTAGACAAATCGGCTCGATGAGCAAGCCTGGCTTCAAGCTCCCATTGGCCGTGAGCCGGCAACGGTCTTGTCGGCCACTGTTCTGAGACTAATCTGAGAATCATCCCAGATCATCACGCCGGGCGCGAATCATTGCCCTGCGGTGCCGCCGCCGTCCGGCGCCCAGCCCGGCTCCTCGGTGTTGCGCCATTCCCGCTCGAAGGGCAGGCGCCACGCCTGCGGGGCGACGAGCTGGTGGATCGATTTCGGACCCCAGGAGCCCGGCGCGTAGAGCCGCACCGGCGGGGGCGCCTCCAGCAGCGGCGTCGAGACGTCCCACAGCCGCTCGATGCCGGAGGCGGTGGTGAAGAGCGTGTGGTCGCCGCGCATGGCGTCGAGGATCAGCCGCTCGTAGGCCTCCAGCACCTCGCCGATCAGGCCGGTATCCTTCATCGCGAACTGGAGCGAGAGCTTGTCGAGCCGCATCCCCGGCCCCGGCCGCTTGCCGTAGAAGGAGAGCGACATCTTCGAGGCGTCGGCGAGATCGAAGGTGAGGTGGTCGGGCCCCTGCGCGCCGACGCCGGAATGGGCCGGAAACATGCTCTTGGGCGGTTCGCGGAAGGCGATCGAGATGATCCGCTGCCCCTCCGCCATCCGCTTGCCGGTGCGCAGGAAGAACGGCACGCCGGCCCAGCGCCAGTTGTCGATGCGGCACTTCAGGGCGATGAAGGTCTCGGTGTCCGATTGCGGATCGACGCCGGGCTCGGACCGGTAGCCGGCATATTGCCCGCGCACCACCTCCCGCGGATCGAGCGGGAGCATGCTTCGGAAGACCTTGTTCTTCTCCTCGCCGATCGGCTCCGGTTCGAGCGAGGTCGGCGGTTCCATCGCCATGAAGCCGAGGATCTGGAACAGGTGGGTCACCACCATGTCGCGATAGGCGCCGGTCGCCTCGTAGAAGGCGGCGCGGGTGCCGAGGCCCAGGGTCTCCGGCACGTCGATCTGCACGTGGTCGATGAAGGTGCGGTTCCAGATCGGCTCGAACAGGCCGTTGGCGAAGCGGAAGGCGAGAATGTTCTGCGCCGCCTCCTTGCCGAGGAAGTGGTCGATGCGGAAGATCTGCTCCTCGGAAAAGACTTCGTGCAGCCGCTCGTTGAGCGCGACGGCGCTCTCCAGATCCGTGCCGAACGGCTTCTCCATGACGATGCGCGAGCCCGCCGCGAGATCCGCCTCGGCCAGCAGCCGCACCACCGCCAGCGCCGCGGCCGGCGGGACGCTCAGGTAATGCAGGCGCCGGCATTCCCGCCCGAGCGCCGCCTCGGCCCGGGCCGAGGCGGCGGCCAGCGCCTCGGCGCCCGCGGAGAGCGGCACGTAGTCGAGCCTCTCGGAAAACGCCGCCCATTCCGCCTCGCCGGCATGGCGGGTGAAGAACCGGTCGATCGCCCCGTGCGCCCGTTCGCGGAACGCCTCGACGCCGAGATCGTCCAGCGACACGCCGACGATCCTGAGATCCGGGATGAAGCCGGCGCTGAACAGGTGGAACAGGCCCGGCAGCAGCTTGCGCTGGGCGAGGTCGCCGGTGGCGCCGACGAGGACGACGACCTGCGGATATTTCGGGCCGACGCCCGCCCCCAGCCGTGACGCGCGCGATCCTGCCAAGCGAAGCCTCCCTTCGGCGCACCGGATGCGCGCGCAGGGTGAGGTAGGGCCTGCGCGGTTCGTGCCAAGCTTGCGCAGCCCGGCACATCCCTGATCGGGCCCGATCGGGATTGCGAAGTACCAAAATCGGGTACAGCTTGCCGGTCGGAGGGCGCCCATGACGCGAAATATGACGCGAAACACGTCCGTCTCGCTCGGCGAGCACTTTGCGCAGTTCGTCGATCGGCAAGTCGAAGGTAGGCGTTACGGCTCCGCGAGCGAAGTGGTTCGCGCCGGTCTTCGCCTGCTTGAGGAGCGGGAGGCCACCTTTAGATACGATATCCGGTTGATGACTTCGGCCTCTCCTGCGTCATCGCGAGGCGAAGCCGTGGCGATCCAGGTCGCGACCTTTCCGGACAGGTCGCGCCCTGGATCGCTTCGCGGCCGCTCGCGATGACGGAGGGTGGCGAAACCCGAAGCGATCAAGCGGAAACGGTATGAGACGCTCCGGGCCGCGCTGATCGAGGGTGAGGAGAGCGGTCCCCCGGAGCCCTTCGATACGGACTCCTTTCTCCGGGAAAAGCGTGCGGGCTCGGTCCGCGGGTGAGCGTCCGGCTCTCGCCGAGGACGCGCGCGGACCTCGGCCGGCTATGGGACGACTCGGCCGAACGCTGGGGCGTGGATCAGGCCGACCGCTCCGTCCGCCTCCTCGCCGTGAGCTTCGATAAGCTGGCTGAGGGTTCGGCTCCGGGCCGAAGAGCCGACGAGATTCGCAAGGGGTATTTCCGCCTGTCCGTGGGGTCACACGTCCTGTTCTATCGCCCAGGCGCCGATGGCGGCATCGAGCTCATCCGCATCCTTCACCAGCGGATGGATTTCAAACGCCATCTTTGAGAGCCTGTTTGACCGGCCGACGTGTCTTCGTCAGGCAACGGCAAGTCGAGAGGAAAGCCCTGCTCCCATCCTGAACCCTCATCCTGAGGTGCTGGAGCGCAGCGGAGGCCTCGAAGGGTGCTCCAGAAATCGCGCGGAACCTGGAGCACCCTTCGAGGCCGCTCACGCGGCACCTCAGGATGAGGGGTCGAGATGGGATCACCGCAGTCAAACAGGCTCTCAAGGATCGTCCCGAAAAGATGGCGTTGGGATCGGTGAGCCTCGGGCGCGGTGACGCATCGCTCCGGCGCGCGATCCGCGCCATCTCCGGGGCGATGCCCTCTCTCCCCGACCGCTTCGAAGCCACCGCCGCCCGCCTGCGCGCCTGCCGGCTCTGCCGCGACGCGCCCCTCTACGGCGCGCCCCTGCCGCACGAGCCGCGGCCCGTGGTCCAGGGCAGCGCCACCGCGCGGCTGCTGATCGCGAGCCAGGCGCCGGGCAACCGGGCCCATCGCAGCGGCGTGCCGTTCGGCGACCCGTCCGGGGTTCGCCTGCGGGCGTGGCTCGGGCTCCCGGAGGCGGCCTTCTACGACGCGGCGCGGGTGGCGATCCTGCCGATGGGCGCCTGCTTCCCGGGCCTCGATGCCAGGGGCGGCGACCGGCCGCCGCGGCGGGAATGCGCGCCGACATGGCGGGCGGAGCTCCTCGCCGGGCTGCCGCAGCTCGCTCTGATCCTAGTGATCGGGCAGTCCGCGCAAGCCTGGCATCTCGGGCCCCGGCCGGGCGGCCTGACCGGGACGGTCGCGGGCTGGCGCGCGATCCTCGCGGCGTCCACCCGCCCGCGGGTGCTGCCGCTCCCCCACCCCTCCTGGCGCAACAACGGCTGGCTGCGGAAGAACCCCTGGTTCGAGGCGGAACTCCTGCCGGTGCTGCGGGCCGAGGTGGCGGCGGCGATGGATCTCCGGCGTTGACAGGCGCGTCCCGCAGGAGGATCGCTGCCGCGCGTGCCCACGAACGAGAGCTCGATGCCGGAGTCTGCCGACCCCCGCGACCGCCTGATCGTCGCCCTCGACCTGCCGGACGTCGCGCAGGCGGAGCGGCTCGTCGCGCGCATCGGCGACGCGGCGACCTTCTACAAGATCGGCTACCGGCTGGCCTATGCGGGCGGGCTCGACTTCGCCGCCCGCCTCGCGGCGGATGGCAGGAAGACCTTCCTCGATCTCAAGCTCCACGACATCGGCAACACCGTCGAGGAGGGCGTGCGCTCGGCCTCCCTGCTCGGCGCGACCTTCCTGACGGTGCACGCCTATCCGCAGACCATGCGGGCGGCGGTCCGCGGGCGGGGCACGGGCCTGAAGATCCTCGCGGTCACGGTGCTGACCTCCTACGACGACGCGGACGCGGCGGAGGCCGGCTACGCGCTGCCCGTGGCCGACCTCGTCGCGCGCCGGGCGGAGCAGGCCGCGCAGATCGGCATCGACGGCATCGTCTGCTCCGCGGCCGAGGCGGGGGCGGTGCGGGATCGGATCGGTCCCTCCGGCCTGATCGTCACCCCCGGCATCCGGCCCGCGGGCGCGGAGGCCGGCGACCAGAAGCGGGTGACGACGCCGGGACAGGCGCGGGCGGCGGGCATCGACCACGTGGTGGTCGGGCGCCCGATCACCGGGGCCGACGACCCCCGCGCGGTCGCGGAAAAAATCGTGGCCGAGATGGCCTGATACGCCATCCGGTCGATGACCTCGGCCTCTCCTGCGTCCTTGCGAGGCGAAGCCGTGGCCATCCAGGGCGCGCCCTGTCCGGACCTGTCGCGCCCTGGATCGCTTCGCGGCCGCTCGCGAGGACGGCGTGGGGCGAAACCCGAAGCGATCGATCGGAAACGGTAGGACGCAAGGTCTCCGGTGGCTCAGCCTCCGAACACCGCGGCGAGCTTGTTGCCGGTCGGGTCGCGCAGATAGGCGGCGTACCAGTTCGGGCCGTATTGCGGCCTGAGGCCCGGCGCCCCCTCGTCGGTTCCGCCATGGGCCATGGCGGCGGTGTGGAAGGCATCGACCGACGCCCGCGAGGGCGCCGGGAAGCCCATCATCGTGCCGTTGCCGGCGCTCGCCTCCCGACCGTCGAAGGGCGTGCAGACCCACACGATCACCCCCTCGCCGCGCCCCGCCGGCGAGTAGGCGCGCCAGCCCGGAAAATCCGCGTGCAGGCCCCAGCCCACCGTCGCCAGGACGGCGTCGTAGAAGGCGTGGGCGGTCGCGGCGTCGCGGGCGCCGAGGGTGAGATAGGGCTGCATCCGATGTCTCCGCTCGATTCGAGGCTGCGGATACGATAGGCGACATAACGAACAAATCAAGAACGAGAGGCCGTCTCACACTGTCCGTGCTCGCCCTCACGGCGCCTCTCCGATACCAGGGGCGAGAACCGTCATCGGACATGACAGGAGGAGACGATGGCCAAGGGCTACTGGATCGTGCGGGTCGATGTGAGCGACGCGGAGGCCTACAAGGCCTATGCGGCCGCCAACGGCGCCGCCTTCGCCCGCTTCGGCGGACGCTTCCTCGTGCGCGGCGGCGCCTTCGAGGCGGTGGCGGGGCAGGCGCGGGCGCGCAACGTCGTCGTCGCGTTCCCGAGCTACGACGACGCCCTCGCCTGCTGGAACTCCGACCTCTACCAGTCCGCCCGCGCCCTGCAGAAGGGCGGTGCGGAGGCCGACATCCTGGTGATCGAGGGCTATGACGGCCCGCAGCCCGCCGTCTCGGAGCCGGCCCCGACGCCGGGTGCCGCGTCGGAGTGATACGATATCCGGTCGATGCGTTCGGCCTGTCCTGCGTCCTTGCGAGGCTCGGCGCAAGCAATCCAGGGCGCGCCCTTTCCGGACATGCCCGCGCCCTGGATCGCTTCGCGGCCGCTCGCGAGGACGGAGGGGGGCCAAACCCGAAGCGATCGATCGGAAACGGTATGATTTATACCAAGCGGCCTGGACGCCGACCGATGGTCGTCTTCCCTGCGTCCGGCGGACGCCCGCCGCCACGCCTTCGCGCGGGCGACCGGCGATGCGTCGGGATCAGCGCCGGTTGGTCTTACTTGGGATGGCGGCAACCGTCGCCCGCCGGCCGCAGCGCCCCGAGCAGGAAGGCGATCATCGCCGGCAGCGGCGGCTCGACCCTCTCGGGCTGGCGGCTCACCAGCACGGGATGGCAGTAGCGGGTGATGGCGGCGTGGAGGCAGGCCGCCGCGCCCTTCGGATCGGCGACCGTGAAGGCGCCCTCGCGCACCCCGTCGGCCACCACCCGCGCGAGCACCGCGCCGATGCGGTCGACATGGGCCTGACAGACCGCCCAGCTCTCGCTCATCGCCGCCTCGACCATCTCGTGGACGCGCGGATGCGCCTCGAAGCGGCGGTGGCAATCGTTGTGGAGCGCCGTGACGATCCGGGTCAGCCGCTCGGGGGCGTCGAGGTTCGGCGTCTCGGCGATCCTCACGATCATCGCCTCGACCTCGCCGGTCAGCCGCTCGACCACCGCCTCGTTGATCGCCTTCTTCGAGTCGAAGAAGCGGTAGACGTTGGCCGGGCTCATCTTCAGGGTGCGGGCGATGTCGGCGACCGTGGTCTTCTGGTAGCCGATCTCCCGGAAGGACCGCGCCGCCGCCTCCACGATCCGGTCGTGCGTGGTCGGCGCGGTCTCGTCGGAGGGGGGAAGAAGGCGGGCCGTGGCGGCGGGCATCGTCGTCAACACCTAAGCTTCGACGCCGCCTGCGTCAAAACCGTTTGATGCGGGCAGTCGGCTTCACAAAGCCCCAGAGGGGCAGGCTGTTCCACGGCCGGCCCGCGAGGGGCGCGCGTGAGGCGGGACCAAGAGGGCCGCAACATCGCCGCCCGCACTCCGATTGCCCCGGGAACGCGCCCTCCCGCAACCGGCCCTGCGCAAGGTTCCGGACGGGCATCCCGCGGGCATGAGCCTCCGGGATACCGCATGCAGCTCGAAGGCAAGCGCGCCCCGATCACCGGCGCCGATTCCGGGATCGGCCGGGCGACCGCGATCTCGAACGCATCCCGTGGCACCGCGCCGGCCGGATGAGATCGCCGGGACCATGCTCTGCCTCACCTCGCATCGGGATGAGGCCGACGCCGTGACCGGCCACACCCTGATGGTCGATGGCGGCCTGACCCTGCAATGGGGTGGGACCCGATCCCGGGTCGAGGTGCCGCTCGATCCGATCCGGGCCACCTCGGCTTCCGTCCGCGGCGGAAACATCGATCTTCAGACCCGCATCTCTCGCATCGCATGGCCAGCTCGTGAAACGCCGTTGGAAAATGTGATCGAACTTGCATTGCGCGCGGAAACGCAACCTTAACGGCAGTGCTGCAACGTTCCGCGCATGGGTTTCCTTTCGCGCGCTCCTGCCGAGTCTCCTTCCAAGTCCGAAGAACCGTCCTCGGCCGTGCCGCCCGCCGAGGCGCCGCCGGCCGGGATGCCCGCGTCGGAGGGCGAAGGCGCGGCCCGCGCCGCAGACCGCGCCACCATCGACGTCGTCGAGACCGACGTGATGAACGCGATCGACGGCGTCGGCGGCTCGATCGCCGCGACGCGCGAGGAGGTCGGCCGGATGCAGGCGGGCGTCGCCGCCATCCGCGGGCAGATGGAGCGGCTCGCCGCCGCATCGGAAGGCGCGGCGGGCATGACCGCGGAGATGCTCGATACCAGCCGGACCCTGTCCTCGACCTCCGAGCGCATCGCCGGGGCGATGGACGAGGCCGGGCACCATCTCGCCACCGCGACCGACCGCTCGGTGGAGGCGCGCATCCTTCTGGCGGAACTGGAGCGGGCGGGCGACGAGATCGCCAGCGTGGTCGAGACCATCGCCGCGGTCTCGCGCCAGACCAACCTGCTGGCGCTGAACGCGACCATCGAGGCCGCCCGCGCGGGCGAAGCCGGCCGGGGCTTCGCCGTGGTGGCGGGCGAGGTCAAGGCGCTCGCGGTCGAGACCGGCCGCGCAGCGGCGGACGTGCGCAACCGCATCGCCCGCCTGCGCGAGGGGGCCAGCGCCTCGGGCGCGGCGATCGCGGCGATGGCCGGGGCGGTCGAGGCCATGCGCCCGGCCTTCGCCACGGTGCGCGGCGTCACCGGGGAGCAGGCCGCCACGGTGAGCGCCCTCGCGGCGGAGGCGCAGGCGGCCGCCGCCTTCGTCTCGGGCGTGAGCCGCGATGCGGGTGCGGCGACCGCGGCGGCGACCGAGGTGGACGGGCTCGCCCTGCGGGCCGAGGGCGCCAGCGCCGCAGCCTCGGTGCAGACCGAGGCGCTCGGGCGCCGCTTCGTCGCCGTGATCCGCCAGACCGAGATGGGCGACCGCCGCCGCTTCGACCGCTATCCCGCCGAACGGGCCGTGACCTTCGCCGGCACCGCCGGCCGCACGATCGACCTGAGCCGGGGCGGCGTCCTCGTGGAGGCGCCGGCGGGCGCTCCGGCCGAGCCCGGCGCGAGGCTGTCCCTGGAAATCGAGCGGATCGGCCGGATCGACGTGCGGGTCGTAGGGCTGAGCGCCATGGGCCTGCACTGCGCCTTCGCGGACCTGTCCCCGGCGATGGAGGCGGCCCTCGCCGCGACCCTGGCCGAGATCGAGGCGGATTATGCGCCGATGATCGCGGCGGCGCAGGGGCTCGCCGCCCGGATGGCGGAGGCGATGGAAGCCGAGATCGCGGCCGGCCGCCTGACGCCGGAGGCCCTGTTCGATACGGCCTACCGGCCGATCCCCGGCACCGATCCGCAGCAATACCTGACCGCCGCGGTCGCGCCGCTGGAACGCCTGCTGCCGCCGCTGATCGAGCCGCCGCTGGAGGCCGATCCGCGGATGCTGTTCTGCATCCCGACCGATCGCAACGGCTTCCTGCCGGTGCACAACGCGCGGGCGTCGCAGCCGCAGCGGCCGGGCGATCCGGCGTGGAACGACGCCCATTGCCGCAACCGGCGCATCTTCGACGACCGTACCGGCATCACCGCCTCACGCTCGACCCGCCCCTTCACCGTGCAGTCCTACCGGCGGGAGGTCGGCACCCGGTCGATCCTGGTGCGCGAGGTCGATGCGCCGATCCGCGTCCTCGGGCGCCACTGGGGGGCCTGCCGCACCGCCTACCGGTTCTGAGGGGCAGCGGCGTCAGGAGCCGAACTGCGAGCCGAGCTGTTCGAGATACTCGGCGAGATCCAGGCCGCCGACGCGCCGGCCGTACTCGAAGCGCATGCCGCGCCGGATGTCGATCCGGGTCGATCGGGTGTTGAGCGTGAAGGGTTTCACGCAGACCCAGGCCCCGTCGGTGCGGTGTTCGAAGAAGCCGAGGATGTCGTGGGCGGCCATGGCGCGTCTCGCGAGGAATCGTGACGAACCAACGGGACGCACGGAAAAGAGTTCAATCGTCGCCGCAGCGTTTATTGCGGTCGAGCTTGCTTCACCGGAGCCTGCGACTTCGAATGGCCAAGCTTGTACTGCGGATGACAGAAGAGACGTCGTTCGACCCTCGATCGCCCCGTCGTCAGCGCCGGCCCGTCGAGCCGAAGCCGCCCTGGCCGCGTCCGGACGGACGGCCGTCCGATGCGGGGGCTTCCTCGAGGATCTCGAAATCCGGCCGCAGCACCCGGGTGAAGACGAGCTGCGCGATGCGCTCGCCCGGCTCGATGCGGATCGCCGCGCCGCTTGCCGGAGGGTTGCGGTTCCAGGCCGAGATCAGCAGCGGGCCCTCGTAATCGGCGTCGATCACGCCCGTGCCGTTGCCGAGCACCAGCCCCTCCCGGTGTCCCAGCCCCGAGCGGGCGAACACGAGCCCGCACCAGTCCGGATCGCCGATCCGCACCGAGACGCCGGCCGGGATCAGCGCGGGCGGCGCCTGCGGTTCGAGGGTCAGGGGGGCGTCGAGGCAGGCGTGCAGGTCGAGCCCGGCGGACGCCGCGCTGCCCCGGCGGGGAAAGCCCCAGCCGGCGAGCCGCGGATCGAGGATGTGGAGGCCGACCTTCACGAGGGTGCTCCCGGCTGCCGTCTTGACGCGTGAAGAGACGCGCGAGGAGAAGACCTTTCGGCCAGGCTGCGGCGCAGGGCAATCGGGGGCGGACGGATGGCGCGCTGGGTGGCGGGACTCGACGGGTGCCGGGGCGCCTGGGCCGGCGTGCTGATCGACCTCGACGATCCCGCCCGCTGGCGCTGCGCCCGGTTCGCGCGGATCGCCGATCTGCTCGACGGCCCGGAGGCGCCGGTCATCGCCGGCATCGACGTGCCGATCGGCCTGCCCGACCGGGTGACCGGCGGCGGGCGCTCCGCCGACCGGGCGGCCCGGGCGTTTCTCGGCGCGGGCCGCGCCAGCGTCTTCCCGGTGCCGCCGCGCGCGGCGGTCCATGCCGGGAGCTACGAGGAGGCCAAGGCGCTGTCGCGGGCCGGCTCCGAGCCGCCCTTCGCCCCCTCGATCCAGCTCTGGAACATCCTGCGCTACGTCCGCGAGGCCGACGGCCTGCTGCGGGCGCGGCCCGACCTGCGGGAACGCCTGCACGAGGTCCATCCGGAGGTCGCCTTCTTCCGCCTCAACGGCGACCGCCGCCTCGCCGCCGGCAAGAAGGGGCCGGCCCGCGCCGCGGGTCTGGCCGAGCGCCGGGCGCTGCTGATCGCCGCCGGGCTGCCGCAGGCGCTGGTCGCCTCGAAGCCGCCGCCGAAGGTCGCCGCCGAAGGTCGCCGCGGACGACCATCTCGACGCCATGGCCGCCCTCGTCGTCGCCCGCGACATCGCCGGGGGCCGCGCCGCGCCGCTTCCCGACCGAATCGAGCGCGACAGCTATGGCCTGCCCGTCGCGATCTGGGCGCCCGCCCCGATTCACCCGCCCTTGCCATGAGGATGACGCCGTGACCGACCGCCCCGACGCGGACCTGCCGATCCGCGACATCGCCCGCGCCCTGGTGTTCGATCCCGCGCACCGCCTGCTGCTGATCGAGTACGAGGCGGTGCGACCGATCGATCCCGGCAGGCCCGACGCCCTCGGCTTCTGGTTCATGCCCGGCGGCGGGCTGGAACCGGGCGAGAGCCACGAGGCCGCCTGCCGGCGCGAGTTGTCCGAGGAAATCGGCGTCGCGGAGGTCGAACTCGGCCCCTGCGTCGCCGTCTGCGACGGGCCGTTCCACCTGTTCCGCACGCCGCGCCATGCCCGCGAGCGCTACTTCGTGGTCCGCCTCGCGAGCGATCGCGTCGATACGAGCCGCCTTGCCGAGACCGAGGACAGCCCGGTGCGCGGCACCCGCTGGTGGCCGCTCGACGAACTCGCGGCCTCGGCCGAGCGAATCGAGCCGGCGGGACTGGCCGCGCTGGCGCAACGAATCGCCTCCGGCGGCGTTCCGGACCAGCCCCTCCGCCTGTATTGGCGGAACGCCTGAGCCTCCCCGCCGCACGGCCGCGTCTCCGCCTCGTGCGCCGGACGGCGAGGGGGCGCTCGCGTCCGGCGAGCGGCGCTCCGAAGGTTTTCGTTCGGCCGGCCCGAAGTGCACCGTGTGCGCAAGCGCATCCGCCGGAGGGGATGGATTCGGACGATCAATCCGTTTGGTAAGCGCATCCCGATCACGGCACGGAAAAAGAAGGACAGTTGGCTATGTTTCCTCAGGTTCTGACCGATGGCTACCGCAGCTTCCTCGGCGAGCGGCTGCCGAACGAACGGCGCAAGTACGAAACGCTCGGCACGGACGGCCAGGAACCGGACGTGCTGCTGATCGGCTGCTGCGACAGCCGCGTCGCGCCGGAGGTGATCTTCGACACCGGCCCCGGCCAGATCTTCACGATCCGCAACGTGGCCAACATCGTGCCGCCGGCCGAGCACGACAGCGCCTATCACGGCACCTCCTCGGCGATCGAGTTCGCGGTGCAGGCGCTGAAGGTGAAGCACGTCGTCGTGCTCGGCCACGCCACCTGCGGCGGCATCAAGGCGGCCGGGCACGGCTCCGACCCGCTCTCCACGGGCAACTTCATCGGCCGCTGGGTCTCGCTGGTCGAGCCGGCGACGAAGAAGCTCGCCGCGGCCGGCGACGGCAAGGACAAGGAGGGCTACCTCACCCGTCTCGAATACGCGATGATCGGGCAGAGCCTCGAGAACCTGATGACCTTCGACTTCATCCGCGAGGCGGTCGAGGCGGGTCGGCTCCACCTGCACGGGGCGCATTTCGGCATCATCACGGGCGAGCTGCGCATCCGCGACCCGAAGACCGGCGAGTTCCAGTCCGTGGTCGCCCGCGACGGCCAGACGCTGGCCTCCTCGGCGCTGATCGGCTGCACCGAGGCCTGAGGACCGCCTCTTCCCCGACGAACTGTCACGGCGCCCCCGAAAACCTTCGGGGGCGCCTTTTCGTGTCGGGACCCGCGTCGATTCCCCCGGCAAGGGGACGGAAGCGGTGCGACCTGCCACGTACCCCAACGCGAAAACGGCGGGCCTTTCGGCCCGCCGCTCTCACGATCGATGGTGGATGTCCGTGCCCGCCTCAGCGGGCGCCCGGGAGGCGCTGGGCCTGGGCGTAGTGCTGCTGCAGCACCGGCAGGGCCTGCTGGGCGTAGTTGCGCAGGGCCGGGTTCGGGCCGCCCTGGGCGTAGGACTGGGTCATGCCGATCGACATCTGGTGGGCCATCACCTGCTGGCGGCCGTAGAGACGGTCGAAGCGGGCGCCGGGCGGGGTGGCGTTCAGCTCGGCCAGCATCTGCTGCTGCTGCGGGTTCGGCTGCACGACCGTGGTGCCCGCGGTGGTGTCGACGTCGAAGGCGCGGGCGCCGGCGGTCGCGCCGTTGCTCAGGCCGGTGCCGATGCCCTCGATGCCGCCGACCGGGCCGCCCTGCAGGGTGCCGCCGACCACGCCGGTCGCCACGCCCGTGGCCGCGCCGACCGCGCCGCCGGCGATGGCGAGCGGAGCCTCGACCAGACCGCCGACCACACCGCCGGGACCGGCCTGACGGGCGGCGGCGTAGTTGCGCTCGCCGCCGGCCAGGGCGACGTTGGCGGCCTGATGGTCACGCAGCGCCTCGCGGGCATAGGCCCGCACCGACGGGTTGCGGCTCTTCTGGAGCGCGATCTGAGCGGACTGGATCTCGAAGGCATTCGCCTGCATGGCATCCAGGCGGAAATCGCCGCCGACCTGGGCGAAAGCGGGGGTCGCCATGGCGACGACGAGAGCGGACGCAGCAGCGTATTTCTTCAACATAAGGAACCTCTGATATCGGATGGCCGACATACCAACTGGCCTCGACGCCCGGATGGACCGGTCGAGGCCGCGAAGATCACTTCGACGCGACAACGGCGACCTTGCTGTCTGGTTCCCCGAATTTGACTAGGCTTTTTGCATCGGACCCCATCCGGGGAAAACTGGTCCTCGTGCAGGCGCTCCGCGCCTTCGCCGCACTGCTCGTCGTGATTCACCACGGGCAGAACGAGGCCGCGATCCTGGCCGGACGCACGGGAACCGGCTTCGTCCCCGGCGATTGGCTGCCCTGGCCGGCGGGGGTCGACGTCTTCTTCGTCGTCTCCGGCTTCATCATCGTCCACGCCGCCGGCCCGCTCTACGGGCAGCCCGGGGCGCGGGGCCGCTTCCTCGCCCACCGCCTCGCCCGCCTCGCGCCGCTCTACTGGCTGGTGAGCGGGCTCTACCTCGCTCTCGGCCTCGCGGCACCGGCCCTGCTCGGCGGCGAGGGCGGCCGCCCGGGCTGGGCCCATTCCCTGGCCTCGTTCCTGTTCTGGCCGGCGGCGCGGGCCGACGGGGCGGTGCTGCCGCTCTACGGGCTCGGCTGGACCCTGAACTACGAGATGGCCTTCTACGGACTCTTCGCCCTCGGTCTGGGCCTCACCCGGCGCGGGGCGGTGGCGTGGCTCGCGGGCGCGCTCGCGCTCGGCGTCGGGGTCGGCCGGCTGATCCCCGGTCTCCCGGTCCCCCTCGCCTTCTGGTCCGATCCGATCGTCCTCGAATTCGCCTTCGGGGCCGGTCTCGCCCTGGCCCGGGCCGAAGGGGTTCGCCTGGGCGGCCTCGGCCGGCTCGCGCTCGCCGCCGCCGGGGTGGCGGGGCTCGCCGCGGCGCCGGCCGAGCCGTCGCTGCGGTTCCTCGCCTGGGGCCTGCCCGCCGCGCTCCTCGTCGCGGCGGCGGTGTTCGGGCGGGACAGGCCCGGCCCCTCCCACGGCGCGGGCGCCCGGGCGCTCGAGCATCGTCCTGGATACCGGATCCAGGACGATGCTCGAAACTCTTGTTTCTGCATCGTCTTTTCAGACAAGCCGGCAGCCACCTTTCGGGACGATGCTCTCGCCCTCGCGGAGCGGCTGGGCGATGCCTCCTACGCCCTCTACCTGCTGCATCCCTTCGTCCTGCGCGGGGTCCGCGAGATCCTGCTGCGCAGCGGCCTCGCCCCCCTCCTCGGACCCTGGCCGAGCCTGATCCTGATGGTCGCGCTGACCCTGCCCGCGGCGCTTCTCGCCCACCGCCTCGTCGAGCGGCCTCTGACCCGCCGCGTTCGCCGCCGGCTCGACCGCGCCGTCTCCTCCGTGCCCGGCACGAAAAGTGCCGCGCGCCCGGAGACATAAGGGCTGGGGGCGGCGCCGTGGGGAGCGGTTTTCCGCCGTGCGGTTTCGCTCTAGCCTCCGCCTGTCACGCACAGCGTTCCTCGCACGCCTCGGAGGCCGGCCATGAAGACCCTGCTCGTTCCGGTCACCCTCCACGACGCCCTGCCCTCGGTGTTCGACACGGCGGTGCTGGTGGCGCGCCGCTTCGGCAGCCTGATCGAGGGCGTGTCCTTACGCCCGGCGCTCGCCGAATACGTCCCCGTCGACATGGTCGGCGGCATGACGTGGCTGCGCGACGAGGAGGCCGACCAGGCCGAGGCACAGGATGCGGGCCGGCGCTTCGTGGCGGCGATGGAGGCCGCCGGCCTGCCCCGGCGCGAGCCCGGCGCCTCCATCGCCCCGGACGCGGCGGCCAATGCCGGCCCCCGCTACCGCTGGCAGCCCGACGTGCCGCCGGGCGACGCCTTCCTCGGCCAGTACGCGCGGCTGTTCTCGGCCACCGTCGTCGGCCGGCCCGGCCCCGACGACGGCGCGCCGCGCATGACCACCTTCGAGACCGCCCTGTTCGAGAGCGGGCGGCCGATCGTCCTGGCGCCGCCCACCGCCCCGTCCTGCCTCGGCGAGGCGGTGCTGATCGCCTGGAACGGCTCGACCGAGACGGCGCGGGCCGTCGCCTTCGCCATGCCGTTCCTGCGCCGCGCCCGGCGCGTCCTCGTGCTCAGCGCCGAGGGCGGCATGGTGCCGGGGCCCAGCGCCGAGGACGTGGCCCGTGCGCTCGCCTGCGAAGGGATCGAGGCCGGGCACAAGGCGCTGCCCGCCGGTCGCCGCACGCCGGGTGAACTCTACCTCGACACCGCCGAATCGTTCGGCTGCGACCTCCTGATCAAGGGCGCCTACACCCAGAGCCGCCTGCGCCAGATGATCTTCGGCGGGCCGACCAGCCACATCCTGTCGCACGCGACCGTGCCGGTGCTGATGGCGCACTGAACGGGCCCCGTCCGCGCCGCCGGCCCGTCGCGGCGGATTTTCGCGTGGCCGATGAAGAGTTTCGACCGGGCGCGATCCCGGCCATGGGGCTGTCGGGCGGGGCGGAAGCCGTCCGCGGCGGAGACGCGCGCCGTGTTCGATCGAACCCTTCTGGAGTTGCCAGAGGCCGCTTGGGCCGCTAAATTGCTGAAAAGCTTGATCTTTTCAATCGTTCTAATCTGCGCCCGCCCCAAAACGGCCGGTTTCCGGTGGTCTTGAGCGGCGCGAATGATCGGAAGGCTTCGGGCTCCGGTCGGCTCTCCTCGGGGTCCGGCTTCTTCGACAGGCACGACAGGTTTGCGATAGCCCGCATGATCGTCTGCTCTTGCAACGTCCTCTCCGACGGACAGGTCCGCGCGTGCCTGCAGCCGGGACCGGGCTGTCCCCGCACCCCGGCCCAGGTCTACGGCTGCCTCGGCTGCAGCGCGAAATGCGGGCGCTGCGCCCGCACCATCCGCTCGATCCTGCGCAAGACGCTCGACGAGGCGCAGGCCCATACCGCCGCGCATGGCGGCCATGCCTGTTCGGCCCCCTGCGAGGTGTCTTGCAGTTTGGGATCATTCCAAACTACAAGGGAGCCCGAGGGCGTCGCAGCCTGAGACGACCGTCCGTTCGTCCCGACGCCTCACGAGGAGAGAGGCGGATGAAGGGCGACGCCAAGGTCATCGAATATCTCAACCGCGGCCTGCGCAGCGAGCTGACGGCGGTCAACCAGTACTGGCTCCACTTCCGCCTGCTGAACGACTGGGGCTACGTCGACCTCGCCAAGTTCTGGCGCAAGGAATCGATCGAGGAGATGAACCACGCCGACCGGTTCATCGACCGCATCCTGTTCCTCGACGGCTTCCCGAACCTGCAGGAGCTCGATCCGCTGCGGATCGGCCAGAACGTGCAGGAGATCATCGAATGCGACCTCGCCGCCGAGAACGAGGCGCGCTCGCTCTATCTCGAAGCCGCCAAGTACTGCGACTCGATCAACGATCGGGTTTCCAAGCGGCTGTTCGAGGATCTGGCCGAGGACGAGGAGGGTCACATCGACTTCCTCGAGACGCAGCTCGACCTGATCGGCCAGATCGGCCTGCCGCTCTACGCCCAGCGCCATGTCGGCGGCCTGGAGCAGGTCGCGCCCGAGAAGGCGTGATCGCGGTCCCCCCTCCCTTCACAGGGAGGGGGGGGGAAGCCGCTCAAGCCGGCGGGCGGCCCACCAGCACCGGCTGGGCGTTCGCCCGCTCGGGGAACAGCGCCTTGAGATCCCGCAGCTTCGGCGCGTCGTTGACGACGATGTAGCCGTTGTCCGGATGCAGGGCCATGAAGTCCTGGTGGTAGCCTTCCGCCGGATAGAAGGCGCCGGACTCGATCCGGGTGGCGATGGGCTTCGGGAAGACCTTCGCCCCGTCGAGTTGGGCGATGTAGGCCCGGGCCACCCTCGCCTGGCTCTCGTCCGCCGGGAAGATCGCCGAGCGGTATTGCGGGCCGGTATCCGGGCCCTGCCGGTTCACCTCGGTCGGATCGAGCGCCACCGAGAAGAAGATCCGCAGAAGCTCGTCGTAGCGGATCGCCGACGGGTCGTAGGTGACCTGCACCGCCTCCGCATGCCCGGTGCGGCCGGTGCCGACCTGCTCGTAGCGGGCGCTCGCCCGATGGCCGCCGGCATAGCCGGAGACCGCGTTCGTCACGCCCTTCACGTGCTGGAACACGCCCTGCACGCCCCAGAAGCAGCCGCCGGCGAAGGTCGCGGTCCGCAGGCCCGAACCTTCTCTCGCGATCATGGCCGCTTCGGGCAGGCGCTGCCCGGCCCCCTCCGCGGACGCCGGCGGCAGGCTCGCGCAGGCGATGAGGGCGAGGCCGCCGAGCAGGAGCGGCGTGCGCGGGCGGAAGCGTTCGGGCGTCGCGGTCATGGGATCCTCGTGTCAGGCCGGTCCGGCGGCGGGCTCGAAGCGCAGGGAGACGCCGTTCATGCAGTAGCGCAGGCCGGTGGGCCTCGGGCCGTCCTCGAACACGTGGCCGAGATGGCCGCCGCAGCGGCGGCAATGCACCTCCGTGCGCCGCAGGCCGTAGGCGGTGTCGACCTGCGTGCCGACCGCGCCGGGCAGGGGTTCGAAGAAGCTCGGCCAGCCGGTGCCGCTGTCGAACTTGGTCTGCGAGGCGAACAGCGGCAGGTCGCAGCCGGCGCAGACGAAGCGTCCGGGGCGCTTCTCGCCGTCGAGCGGGCTGGTATGCGCCCGCTCGGTGCCGTGCTCGCGCAGCACCGCGTAGGCGGCGGGCGACAGCAGGCTACGCCACGCGGCCTCGGAGCGCTCGACCTCGAAGCCGGCGGCGCGGGCGGGGCCCGCGACCGTTTCCATCAGGCGCGAGCCCGCGAAGAGGCCCAGCAGCGAGGCGCCGGCACGCAGGGTCTGGCGGCGGTTCATGGGCAGGGTCTCCGAATGGGGCGGGCGGCCCGCTCGCGTCCCCGGGAGGCGGACTCCCTCGGCACGGGCGGTCTGCAAGGGCGATCGGCCGAAACAATCAATCGTGCGCAATCGATAGCACGGAACGCGTCCGGCTGCCGCGAAGACGAACCGCCGCAGGGCGTTCCGGCCGGCGCCATACCGAGTGGTGGGGCTTGGAGGTGGCGGGGCTTGGAGCGATGGTCGGGATCGCTGCATCCGGCGGAGACCCCGCCGCCGCGCGGGCAGAAGGAAAACCCCAGGGTGAAGGGCCATGGCGAAGGCATGCGCGCCCTCGAACGCCGCCGTCCGACCGTGCGCCCGCAACGCGTTGACGCCCGAAGGCCCGCACATTACCTCCTGTCGTCAGCCGGCCAAGTCATGCGGCGTCATGCGGGCGCATCGTCACGCGAGGCCGCCCGTGATGCCGGCGCGACATGTCGGTGCCGGGCCGCTGCGGGGCCGGTGCCCGGGACACGCGATGGATTCCACCCTCACCTCAAACGCCGAGCGCGGCGCCGGGACCACCCCGCGCGAAGACCTGCGCCGGGCGGGGGCCGAAGCCTCCCCGTCCTCCGATCCGCGCAGCCCCGTGATGCCGTTCTCCGCCGACGAGCCGCTCGCCATGGATTCCGGCGCCCGGCTCGGTCCGTTCCAGATCGCCTACCAGACCGCCGGCACCCTCAACGCCGAGCGCTCGAACGCGGTGCTGATCTGCCACGCCCTCACCGGCGACCAGCATTTCGCGCAACCCCACCCCGTGACGGGCAAGCCAGGCTGGTGGGAAACGCTGGTGGGACCGGGCAAGCCGGTCGATACGAACCGCTACTTCGTCGTCTGCTCGAACGTCATCGGCTCCTGCATGGGCTCGACCGGACCCGCCTCGCTCAACCCGGAAACGGGCCGTCCCTACGGGCTCGACTTCCCGCTCGTGACGATCCGCGACATGGTCCGGGCCCAGTCCATGCTGCTCGACCGGCTCGGCATCCCCGACCTGTTCCTCTGCATCGGCGGCTCGATGGGCGGGATGCAGGTGCTGCAATGGGCCTCGCTCTTCCCCGAGCGGGTCTTCGCCGCCATGCCCATCGCCACCGGTGCGCGGCACTCGGCGCAGAACATCGCCTTCCACGAGGTCGGCCGGCAGGCGATCATGGCCGACCCGGCCTGGGAGGAGGGCCGCTATCTCGAAGCCGGCACCCGGCCGGCCAAGGGCCTCGGCGTCGCGCGGATGGGCGCGCACATCACCTACCTGTCCGAGCCGGCCCTGCACCGCAAGTTCGGCCGCCGCCTGCAGAACCGGGCGGCCCCGACCTTCTCCTTCAACGCCGACTTCCAGATCGAGAGCTACCTGCGCCACCAGGGCCTCAGCTTCGTCGAGCGCTTCGACGCCAACGCCTACCTCTACCTCACCCGGGCGATGGACTATTTCGACCTCGCCGAGGACCATGGCGGCGTGCTGGCCAACGCCTTCCGCGGCTCGAAGACCCGCTTCTGCGTGATGTCCTTCACCTCGGACTGGCTGTTCCCGACGGCCGATTCCCGCGCCATCGTCCACGCGCTGAACGCGGTGGCGGCGCCCGTCGCCTTCGTCGAGGTCGAGAGCGACAAGGGCCACGACGCCTTCCTGCTCGACGAGCCGGCGATGTTCTCCGCCGCCCGCGGCTTCATCGACGCCGCCGCCCGGGCGCGGGGAGTCTGAGACGCATGAGCGAGAGCTTCACCGACGCCGCCTCCGGCGCGCCCTGGGAGGCCGCCGAGGCCCTGCCCCGCGGCGAGGGCGCGGCGCGCATCGACCACATCGTCGTGCTCGGCCTCGTGCCGCCGGGCGCGCGCGTGCTCGACATCGGCTGCGGCGACGGCTCGCTGCTGGCGCTCCTGCGCGACCGCCGCGGGGTCGACGGACGCGGCATCGAACTGTCGCGCGAGGGCGTCAACGCCTGCCTCGCCCGCGGCCTGCCGGTGATCCAGGGCGACGCCGACACCGATCTCGCCAACTACCCCGACGACGCCTTCGACGTGGTGGTCCTGTCCCAGACCATCCAGGCGACCCGCAACCCGCGCATCGTGCTGGAGCACCTGCTGCGGATCGGGCGGCAGGTCGTGATCTCGTTCCCGAATTTCGGCCACTGGCGGGTGCGGGCCGAACTCGCCTTCCGCGGCCGGATGCCGGTCACCGAGATCATGCCGGAGACGTGGTACGAGACGCCCAACATCCACCACTGCACCATCCGCGACTTCGTCGGCCTGTGCCGCGACGTCGGCGCCCGCATCGAGAAGGCCACCGCCCTCGACGCGCGGGGACGGCCGATGCGCTTCTCGATGCCGTGGTGGTTCTGGAACCTGATCGGCGCGCAGGGCGTGTTCCTGCTGAGGCGCGGCGGGACGCGGGGGTGACCCCTGCGCCGGACGCCTCGCCGCGGCGGGTGGTGATCCTCGGGCCTCCGGGCAGCGGGAAATCGACGCTGGCCCGACGTCTCGGGGCCCGCCACGGCTGGCGCCCGGGCTGGGTCGAGGCCGAGCCCGCGGCCTTCCGCGCCGAGGTCGAGCGGATCGTGGCCTTCCCCGCCTGGGTGGTCGACGGCAATTATACGGACACGATCGCGCCCCGGTTCGCGCGGGCCGACACGGTGATCTACCTCGACATGCCGGCCTGGCTCTGCACCGCGCGGGTGCTGCGGCGAACCCTGTCGAGCTTGAGGCGGGTTCGCCCGGAAGGCCCCGAGGGCTGTCCCGAGCAGCTCACCTTCGAATTCCTGCGCTACACGGCGACGTGGAACCGCATCCGCCGGGCACGCAACCTCGCCCTGGTCGAGCGCTTCCCCGGCCGCCGGGTCGTCCTGCGCGGGCCCGGTGCCGTGCGCGCCCTTCTGCAAGAGGTGCCCAAGAGGCGCTGAGGTCAAGCGAGGCCTGACCCCGAAGCGCCGGTGGAGCCGCCGGACAGACACCGTACGCACGTGCGAACGAGCGGGCCACGCTCCGCGCGATCAATGTCGGCGGTCTTCGTGGCGCAGTCTACAGGAATCGCCCGCGGGAAAAACGGTTTCATACCGTTTCTCGCTTGATCGCTTCGGGTTTGGCCCCCCTCCGTCCTCGCGAGCGGCCGCGAAGCGATCCAGGGCGCGCCCTGTCCGGAAAGGGCGCGCCCTGGATCGCCACGGCTTCGCCTCGCGATGACGCAGGAGAGGCCGAACTCATCAACCGGATGGCGTATCAGACCGCCTTCTCTTTCGCCCGCACGTAGCTTTTGAGCACGGCGTTGATCCGGGATTGATAACCCTTTCCGGTGCTTCGGAAATGCCTGAGCACGTCGGGATCGAGCCGCAAGGTGATCTGCTCCTTCGTCTCGGTCTCGACAGGCTTCGCCGTATCCCAAAACCCGACCGGGATCGGACCCGCATCCGGATCTCCGGCCGCACGGCCCTCGGCTTCGTCCTCGGTCAGATCCTTGAACGCGCGGCTCAACGGTGCGGCCGGCGGCATGTCGTCGAGACTGTCGAAGCGGACGAGCTTGCCGCGCGGTTGCGTAGGCTTTTCGGTCATGCCTGTTCGCCTTCCATGCCGAGATGATGCGAACGTCTCCATCGCGCAGGGTGTAGACCACCCGCAGCACCTCGTTGTCGTATTCCCCGAGGGCGATGAAGCGGCGTTCGCCGTAATCGCGCCGGGTGTCCTCGCGGGTCAGCCGGAAGCTCCGAAAAATCTCGGCCGCCTGCCGGAAGCTGATGAGATGCTTGGCTTGGTTGACCGAATCCTTCTCAGGATCCCACTGAAAGCCCATACCAGAATGTAGCTACAAAACGTAACTCCGGCAAGAACGCCTCATGTGGCGGCCCACCTCGCATGGCGGACGGTCGGCCGTGCGCGTCTTAGTGTCTCTCACAAAACTCCCGCTGCGCCGTCGCGCCCGAAGGGGAAACGACCGGTGGCCGGGAGTTTTGTGAGGCACTCTTGGCGTCCGCCTGATCTCAGAGCGTCCCCGACGTCTCCGCCGCCGGCGCCGAACCAGCCATCGCCACGGCGACCGGATGGCCGTGGCGGGCGAGGTCGGCCCGGCCTTCCGCCAGCAGGGCGTCGGAGGCCGTCTCGATGCGGGTCTGCACCTCGGCGAGGAAGGCGGCGCGGCTCAAGCCCGGCGGGATCGCCGGCAGGAACTCGATCACCGTCGTGCCCGGCATCCGGCGAAAGCCCCGGCGGCGCCAGTACAGGCCGGTGTTGAGCGCCACCGGCAGGCAGGGCACGTTCAGCGCCGCGTAGAGGTGGGAGGCGCCCTGCTTGTAGGCGGGCGGCGCGCCGGCCGGGCGGCGGGTGCCCTCGGGGAAGATGATGAGCTGGCGCCCCTCGCGGACGGCCTGCGCCGCCGCCGCGTTCAGCGCGGACATGGTCCGGGCGCCCTTGGAGCGGTCGATCGGCACCATGCCGCCCCGGCCGAGATACCAGCCGATCACGGGAATCCACATCAGCTCGCGCTTGAGCACGTAGGCGAAGTCCTCGAACGCGACCGTCAGCGCCAGCGTCTCCAGGGCCGACTGATGCTTGGCGGCCACCAGCAGCGGACCCTCCGGGATGTTCTCCAGGCCGCGGAACTCCACCCGCGTGCCGGCCACGACCCGCAGCAGGACGTTCACCGTGCCGCCCCAGAACTGCGCCACCCGGATCACCGCCTTGCGCGAGGCGAGCGCCGGCAGCCCCAGGACCGCGATGAGCGCGGTCGCGACGTAGAACGCGAGGCTGAAGGCGAGCGAACGGAGGAGGAGCATCTTGGATCCGCGTGTGAGGCGCGGGGCTCCTTTATCGCGTGGGCGCGGCCTTGCCCACCACAACCCCGCTTCGCAGGATCCTCATCGCCCCTCGGCGAGCGTCCCGCGCTGGCGCGGATCGGAGGCGCCGGCGAGCAGGCCGTCCTCGGCCATCACCGAATTGGCCGAGCCCGAGGTCGCGCCGACCTTCACGGTGTGGCCCTTGGCCCGCAGCAGGGCGAGCGTGTCGGGCGAGATCCCCTCCTCCGCCATCAGCACGTCGGGCTGCCACTGGTGGTGGATGCGCGGCGCCGCCACGGCCTGGGCGAGGTTCATGCGGAAATCGAGCACGTTGACGATGACCTGGAGCGTCGTCGTGATGATGCGGCTGCCGCCGGGGCTCCCCGTCACGAGGAACAGCCGGCCGTCCCGGAACACGAAGGTCGGCGTCATGGAGGAGAGCGGGCGCGTGCCCGGCGCCACGGCGTTGGCCTCCCCGCCGACGAGGCCGTAGGCGTTGCGCGCCCCGGTCTTGGCGGAGAAGTCGTCCATCTCGTTGTTGAGCAGCACGCCGGTGCCCTCGGCCACCAGCCCGATCCCGTAGGAGAAGTTCAGGGTGTAGGTGTTGGAGACGGCGTTGCCCTCGGCATCGACCACCGAGAAATGCGTGGTCTGGTCGGACTCGTAGGGCAGCGGGTCGCCCGCGCGCACCTCGGCGGCGGGCCGCGCCCGCGCCGGATCGATCGTTTCGCGCAAAGAGGCGGCGTAGGGCTTGGCGGTGAGCCCGGCGACGGGGACCCGCGTGCGCGACGGGTCGCCGAGCCACGTCGCGCGGTCGGCGTAGGCCGGCTTCATCGCCTCGGCCAGCGTATGGAGCGCCTGGGCGCTGCCCGCGCCCATGCCGGCGAGGTCGCAGCCCTCCAGGATGTTGAGGATCTCGATGAGATGCACGCCGCCGGAACTCGGCGGCGGCATCGAGACGATCTCGTAGCCGCGATAGGTGCCGCGCACGGGCTTGCGGATCTCCGGCCGGTAGGCGGCGAGATCGGCCGCCGTCATGATCCCGCCCGCGCCCTGCACCGCCGCCGCGATTCTTTCCGCGATCGGTCCCTCGTAGAAGGCGTCCGGTCCCTGGACCGCGATGGCGTGAAGGGTGTCGGCGAGGTCGCGCTGGCGCAGCGTCGCGCCGCGGGGGAGCACGTGGTCGCCCTCGAAGAACACGGCCCGGCTCGACGGCCATTGCCCGAGCAGTCCCGAGGCCCGCGGCAGGGAATCGGCCAGCCCCGACTCGACCGGGATGCCCTCGCGGGCGAGCTTTTCGGCCGGGGCGATCAGCTCGGCCAGAGTGAGTCTGCCCGAGCCGTAGCGCCGGTGCGCCTCGGCCAGGCCCCGCACCGTGCCCGGCACGCCGACCGCCTTGCCGGTCCGGGTCGAGGCGCCGCGGTCCGGCTCGCCTTGGCCGTTCAGGAACATGTCGGCCGTGGCTGCCCCGGGCGCGGTCTCGCGATAGTCGATCGCCACGGTCTCGTTGCGCCCGGCCCGATGCACCATCATGAAGCCGCCGCCGCCGAGATTGCCCGCCCGCGGCAGGGTGACGGCGAGCGCGAAGCCGACCGCCACCGCCGCATCGACCGCGTTGCCGCCCTTGTCGAGGATCGCGACGCCGACCCGGGTGGCGCGTGCATCCTGCGAGGAGACCATGCCGCGGGTGGCCAGCACCGGCAGCAGGCGCGCCTCGTCCGACTGGATCGGCGCCGGCTCGGGCGCGGGCGGGACCGCCTGTGCCCGGGCCGGCACGCTCAAGGTGAGTCCGAGCAGGAGCGCGAGGGCGGAGCGGGCGGGAGAAGCGAGACTCATGCGCCGAACTTAATCGCGGTCGCGCAAGACGGCCACGCCTTTCCGCCGCCCGGCCGATTCTATCAAGCTGCCTGGACGCCGACCGATGGTCGTTTTCCCTGCGTCCGGCGGACATCCGCCGTCGCGCCTTCGCGGGCAACCGGCGATGCGTGATCCTCATCGCCGGTTGGTATACCGCGACTCGGAAGGAATCCTGTTTTTGGGTTTGCGAGTGCGGGTTTGCGTGATTCCATGTGGAGATGGCAGGGCTGATTCTGTCTCCCGCGGACCGGGCGCATTTCCTGGCGCTGATGCGGCGCCAACTCAACAGTGCGGTGCACCGGCGGTTGAACGTACTGCTGTTGCTCGACGACGGCTGGATGCCGGCCCGGATCGCCGCGGCGCTGTACCTCGACGCGAGCACGGTGGCCGAACACCGCACCCTCTACTTTGAGCGCGGCCGGGCCGGCGTGGAGAGCTTGGCCTACGCGGGACGGGTCTCGCGCCTGTCGGCCGTTCAGCGGGCTGCCCTGTCAGACTGGATCGCCGCCGCGGTGCCTCAGACGGCCAAGGCCGTGTGCGCCCAGGTCGAGGCGGCCTTCGGCCTCGTCTACGCTCCGCATGCCATGGCCCGCCTGCTCGGGCAGATGGGCTTCGTGTTCAAGAAGCCCAAATCCGTGCCGGCCAAGGCGGATGCTCTCATCCAGCAGGCCTTCCTCGACGCCACGCTGGCCCCGCTGATGCAAGCGGCCGGGCCGGACGCGCCGCTCGACTTCGTCGACGGCTGCCACCCCTCCTACACGGGTCGGCCTGCGCACGGCTGGATCCGGCGGGGCGCCACCGTCGAACTGAAATCCAACCATGCGAACTGAAATCCAACCATGGCCGCACCCGGCTCAACCTCAACGGTGCTCTCTCTTGGCCGGATCGCAGCCTGATCCACCATCAGGAGGAGAAGATCACCAGCGCGGCGATGATCCGCCTGTTCGAGACCCTCGCGGCCTGCCATCCGGCGGCCGAGAGCGTCACCGTCGTGCTCGACAACGCCCGCTACAATCGCTCGCGCGAACTGAGGACGGGGCGCGACCAGCCTGACGGTCGCCTGCGGCTGGTCTATCTGCCGTCCTACGCGCCCAACCTGAACCTGATCGAGCGATTCTGGCACTTCATGAAGCGCAAGGTGCTGTTCAACAAGGCCTACGCCAAGTTCGCGCTGTTCAAGCAGGCCTTCGACGACTTCTTCCAACGCTTGCACGAGCACCAGGCCGACTTGGTCAGCCTCATCACGGACCGCTTCCACCTCATCGGACAGACCAAAACCGGGATGCTATCCGCGTAGAGGTATATCATTGCCCGCTCAGCGACGGACCGCCCGCGGTGCCGCCGGTGCCGGGCGGTCCGCCGGTCGGCGTACCGCCGATCACCGCGCCCGGCGTGCCGCCGACGACCGCCGGCTCGTTCGGGGTGCCGGCGGTGCCGGGGCCGGGCACCGACCGCGGCCCCGTGGCCGAGGCCTTCGGGCTCGGCGGCGAGGGCACCGGCCGTTCCTCTTCCCCCGCCTGTGCCGTGGCACAGGCGGCCGGGATGCTCAGCGCCAGGGCCAGCGCGAGGGTGGTGAACCGCATGGGATGTCCTGTCTCGAGAAAAGCCGTGTCCCTCAACACGGTCCCTTCCGGAAAGTTCGGGCACCCGCGCCGAGCGCTGTCGTGCGCGCGCCGATCAGAAGCGCCGGATCCCGGTGGTCGGTCCGAGCCGGCCGTAGGAACCGGACCGTTCGGCCCCCAGGGCGTGCGGAGCCGGGCGGCGCATCGACCGATGGATCCGGCGCTCCGCCTCGGTCGGCTGATGGTAGCGGAGCGAGGGCTGGTGCGCGTGGAAGTGATGGTCCCAGTGGCGGGTGCTGGGATGCCAGTCCACGGTCTCGACGGTGCGCGGCGCGACGAGACTCGGCTGCGGCAGGGCGGGCGCGGCGCAAACGGGCGTGGCGCCGACGGCGCCGAGCGCGAAGCCGGCTGCGAGGGTTGGGACGATCCGCATCGTGATGGGCCTCCTCCACGCACGACGATCGTGCGCTTCAACATGTCATAAAACGTTCACAAAGCCTCCGTTCGTTCCGCCGCGCGGATCGAAATATTGCGAAAACATCCTGAAATGTCAGGGATTTTTCTCAAGGGCGCGACGTGACGCGAGAGAGGCGCTCACCATCCTGCACGATCGGCATCCCGCCGCGGGCCGCGTGCCGTGGCGCACGCCGTTGTCGGGAGACTTCGCGTTCCGCCGCTTGAGGGGGCCGCTGCGGCGGCCCGTGCGGGTGAGGAGGCCGTTGGCTGATCCGGGCGCTGTCCTTCGTGGTGAACGAGGGCCTCGCGATGCTGATCTCGAAGCCGTCCCTGCCATCGGTCCCGGACGGCCTTCACGTCGATGCATTGACGCTGGACACATCCGGATTGCCGATCACCGCCCACACCACCGCAGCCCAAGGTTGCCTGACCTCGAAGACGGGGGCGATCGCGACCCACGATCTCACACTCTGCCCGCACGTCCAGGCGGCCGCGGCGCAGATCCCGACAGATCGCCGTGTCGGGCCGCTGACCGTCGATGAAGGCCGGCCTTACGTCGGCGATGCCTTCGGTCGTGAGTGGCGCGTCGTAGCACGCGCGGCCGGCATCCCGGATGCCGTCTGGAACATGGGCGCCCGAGCCGGCACCATCACGGAAGCCGAGGATGCGGGCGCCGATCTCGACGACGCACGGGCCGCGGCCGCCCACACGCAAGCTTCGACGACGGCGCGCTACTCGCGCGGCGCGGTCGGAAAATCACGCAAGGTGGCGACGCTTCGCATCGCTCATCGGGGCATGAAGAACGGGGCCTGAACAGACCTTGGGGAACGCGACGGGGAACATGGGGAACGCGAGGTCAGCGGTAGAGCGTTAAAAAGGCTGACGCTTCAGCAGGTTAGAGTGCCTCACAAAACTTCCGATCACCGACCGCGCTCGCTCCGGGTGCGACGGCGCAGCGGGAGTTTTGTGAGAGCCTGTTTGACCGGCCGCCGTGTCTTCGTCAGGCAACGGCAAGGCGAGAGGAAGATCCTACTCCCATCCTGAACCCTCATCCTGAGGTGCCGGAGCGGAGCGGAGGCCTCGAAGGGTGCTCCAGGAATCGCGCGGGATCTGGAGCCCCCTTCGAGGCCGCTCACGCGGCACCTCAGGATGAGGGGCGAGATAGGATCACTGCAGTCAAACAGGCTCTGAGAGACACTTAGTTGGAGCGGGCGATCGGGATCGAACCGATGATATTCAGCTTGGGAAGCGGATCGGCGGCTAAAATCTTAAAACATACCTTCGCTCCATCCGCTGGTATGCCCCGTAACTCATTGAAAAACTAGTTTTTCGGTTCAGCGTGAGGTGCTGGCGCTGCCTGCCACGGTTGTACAGATGGTTGTACGGAGCGACTAATGACCGGAGGTCTGAGAAGGTTGCCGGAGGCAGCACCAAAGATCCGAAACCTGACGGCCGAGGAGGGTCGGAAGGTGCAGGTGCCGCTGACGGACGCAACTCTCGTGATCACGAGCGACATGGTCCTTCAGGCCAGAAAGTACGTCCAATCCGGCGCGCTGAAGGGCACGATCGTGGAATGGCGCGACGGCAAACAGGTTGAGCTAGTCCTACGTCTCGGCTCCAAGACCGCGACATGGCATCTGCGCAGAAAGCGTAAGACCTTCCGGATCGGCAGTGCGGACGAAATCTCGATTATCACAGCCAGACGGCTCGCTAACGCGGCGAAAATTGTAGACGATTTCGGATCTGATGCCAATTTGTATTTTGAGGAAATGCGAAACGTCATTCGCAAGGACGGCCACGAAGCCGCCTACTACTACGATCAAAAGATTTGGATCGATGACGACCTGCGGCTTCACGGCCTCGATGTCCCTATGCCTGCGACGGTTTGGACATGGTCCTATCTCCCTGCGGCGCCATTGGCGCCGCCGGCCGAGTTGGCGGGATGGAGCCAGATGGCTCCCGTCAGTGCTGGTCCGGATGCCGAAGCGGCCATCGCCCTGCCCGTAGGGCTCGGAGCTGTCGCGAACCTGCTGCCGACGCCCGTGATCCACTATGCGTTGCGGCCGGAGACCGCCCCCTACCTTCACGATGGCAGGGCCGCCACGCTGGCGGAAGCCATCGCAGCGCATGGATACGTCTACGAAGCGGCGCAGAGCGAGGCGCTTCTGACCTACCTGCACGACCTGACGGATCTCGGCTTCCTGAGCCGGAGCGAGCTTTCCTATCCCGATCGCCCCTGCGCGATCCTCGATGGCGATGGCGACGATCGTTGATGACGGCGATCTGCGGCGCAAACCATCGGCTGATGGGCTATATTCAATTGGACATACCGTGTCCGTTCTCAGGCTTCGTGCGTTGCCATGCTGGTTCGGCACCTCTCCTACTTCGTGACCCTTGCGCGCGAGCGGCATTTCGCTCGGGCCGCCCAAGCCTGCAACGTCACGCAATCGACGCTCTCCGCGGCTCTGCGCAAGCTGGAGGAGGATCTTCAGGTCGCCCTCGTCGTTCGCAACCAGCGCTTCGTGGGCCTCACCGTCGAGGGGGAACATCTCCTCGCATGGGCGCGCCAGATCCTCATCGATTACGACAGCCTGCGAGAGGATCTGTCCGGGCTTCGCACCGGCCTCAAGGGCACGCTGCGACTGGGCGTCATTCCGGCGGCGATGGGCGCGGTCGGCTTCCTCTCGACGCGGTTCCGGGAGGTGCATCCCGACGCCTCGATCGAGATCCGCTCGCTCTCCTCCCGCGAGATCCAGAAGGGCCTCGACGGCTTCGAGATCGAGGCCGGCCTGACCTATCTCGAGAACGAACCGCTCGAACGGGTGCGGCGCGTGCCGCTCTATCACGAGCGCTACATCCTCGCGATGAGGGCCGATCATCCGCTGGCGGCCGAGGCGCGGGTGAGCTGGGTGCAGGCGAGCCGCCAGCGGCTCTGCCTGCTGAGCGAGGAGATGCAGAACCGCCGGATCCTCGACGGCTTGGCGGATACGTTCGGAGTGGTCCTGCGCCCGACCGTCGTCAGCAACTCGTTCCTCGGTGTCTGCGCGCATTTGCGTGAGGGCGGGTTCGTCAGCATCGTGCCGCATACTTTCCGGCACCTGTTCGGCGGCACCGATGCCCTGGCCATGCGCGACTTCGCGGAAACGACGCCCCGGCAGAGTGTCGGGCTCGTCTTCACCGACCGTGATCCCCTGCCGCCGATGGCCTCCGCGCTTCTGCGCGCCACGCTGAACTTCCGGCTGGAAGAATCCCCGGCCTGGACGGCGGCGCTGCCTTCGCCCTGATCGGCCGCGTCGATCAGATCATCAAGGACTTTCATTTGATATCGAGGTGATGAGAACGGAAGTTCATCTCGCTCGAGCCGGCTTGCAGTAAAAGACAGAGCCGGCACATCTTCGAGCGGGGAAACGCCTGTCAACGCAATGCAACGCACGCATCGTGATCAGTTTTGCTCGACTGAGGCGATCCCCTTTGCAAGCCGACAAAGGGAGTCAGCGATGGCCAAGATCGTTCTCGTTCTCTACGACGATCCCGTCGACGGATATCCGACCTCATATGCCCGCGACGATCTACCCAAGATCGAGCGCTATTCCGACGGCCAGACGCTGCCGACGCCCAAGGCCATCGACTTCCGGCCCGGCACCCTGCTCGGGAGCGTTTCCGGCGAACTGGGCCTGCGCACATACCTCGAAGGCCTCGGTCACGAGTTGATCGTCACCTCCTCGAAGGAGGGCTCCGATTCCGTTCTCGACCAGCATCTTCACGACGCAGAGATCGTGATCTCCCAGCCGTTCTGGCCGGCCTACATGACCGCCGAGCGGATCGAGAAGGCCAAGAACCTCAAGATCATCGTCACCGCCGGGATCGGCTCCGATCACACCGACCTCGACGCGGCGATCAAGCACGACATCACCGTCGCCGAGGTGACCTTCTGCAACTCGATCAGCGTCGCCGAGCACGTGGTGATGATGATCCTCGGCCTCGTGCGCAACTACATCCCGTCCTATCAGTGGGTGATGAAGGGCGGCTGGAACATCGCCGACTGCGTCGCGCGCTCCTACGATGTCGAGGGCATGCATGTCGGCACGGTGGCCGCCGGCCGCATCGGCCTCGCGGTGCTGAAGCGCCTGAAGCCATTCGACATGCACCTGCACTATACCGACCGCCACCGGTTGCCCGAGTCGGTCGAGCGGGAACTCGGCCTGACGTGGCACGCCAGCCGCGAGGAGATGTACGGCGTCTGCGACGTGGTCACCCTCAACTGCCCGCTCCACCCGGAGACCGAGGGCATGATCAACGACGAGACGCTCAAGCTGTTCAAGCGCGGCGCCTATCTCGTCAACACGGCCCGCGGCAAGCTCGCCGATCGCGACGCCATCGTCCGCGCCCTCGAGAGCGGACAGCTCGCGGGCTATGCCGGCGATGTCTGGTATCCGCAGCCAGCGCCCGAGGACCATCCGTGGCGCTCGATGCCGCATCACGGCATGACCCCGCACATCTCCGGCACCTCGCTCTCCGCCCAAACTCGCTACGCGGCCGGCACCCGCGAGATCCTCGAATGCTACTTCGAGAAGCGGCAGATCCGGAACGAGTACCTGATCGTCGAAGGCGGCACGCTCGCCGGTGTCGGCGCGCATTCCTACAGCGCCGGCAAAAAAGCCTGAGGCTCCCCCGGCCGGGCACCCTGTCGGCGCCCGGCCGCCCCAGTCAACTCCTTCAGACGACCCGCACCGACAAGGCTTGGAGACTCATGGCGTCGCATCAGAGCCTGAGGCAACGGTTCGCACGCGCCGTGCCTCTTACCGCAACGGGCTCGATCCTCATGGCTGGACTCGGTGGCTTCGGCGTCATCTTCCTGCTGGCGGAGGTCACAGCCCGGTTCGGGGCAGGTCTGCTCATCGCACCATTCGGTGCCAGCTGCGTGCTGGTGTTCGGCTTGCCGCAGAGCCCCCTCGCTCAGCCGCGCAACGTGATCGGCGGCCACGTCGTCTCGACGGTGATGGGCCTCCTCATCTTTTCCTGTTTGGGCTCGACGGCCCTGGCCTTCGGTCTCGGCGTCGGCCTCGCCATCGTCACCATGCTTCTTACGAAGACGGTTCATCCCCCGGCCGGTGCCGATCCGATCGTCGTGATCCTGGCGGGGGCGAGTTGGAACTTTCTCATCGTTCCGGTTCTGACCGGTGCCCTGACGATCGTCGCCGCCGGAATGCTGTTTAGGAGGTACGTCCTCAGGCATCCGGCGCCGGCGCACTGAGGCCTCGGAAATGCTGGAGACGGTGTGGGGCCTTTCCTCACGCTGAAAGCCGGCGTCCGTTAGCGAGGAGACGAAGCGATCATGCTGATTGCAATCTTCGCTGTAATAGCAGTCTCGATGCTGGTTCTATATTCTGCCGGCGTGCATAAAAAATCGAAAGGCCGAAATATTTTATGAGATCTGATGAGACATCTATCTTCCGGCGAAAAGAGGCCCGCCTCAGCCGGCCTCATCAAACGTAAGGGGTTGGCCTGACTTGAGACGACGCGGCAGCATCCGACTCTGGTGAGTATGAGCCTTGTCGGACATCCTGCATCTGCAGCCCACCCGTGCATGGGGCGCAGCGGGGTCGAGGCGACAAGGAGGATCATTCGCTATATATGAAATTGCATAACGATATTCATCCGCACCCGCCATGCATGACGGACAGGCGTACAGACAGAGGTGAGGAAGCCAATGTTCGAGGGCCGCTGGCGCAATGAATGTGGTGCCGAGATCCACTTGTCCCAGTATGGCGAGGCGATCTCGGGAACGTACACGCCAAGTCGGGCTGAGATTGTAGCACCGTGTCGAGGACGAATTCTGGTTGGTTCTGCCGAAGGCGAGTTGATCGGTTTCGTCACGAGCTCATCCGCGCCCGGCACGGTGACCAGTTGGACCGGGCGACTTCTGCAAACACCTGATCCAGCGAGACCTGAAATACATCTCGTCTATCATGTGGTCGAACGTGTCACAAACGAGCTGGATATTTCGCGGTCGAAAGAGGTTAAATCTTCCGTATTCTGCAAATATGAATGCTGATTCAGTGTATCCTATCAAGCAAGTGAAGGTACAATATCGCAATATGTTTTTAGATTCCGCAAGATTTGGCCTTTTGCATCAAACACCATGCTTCAATCGCTTCCTCGTCCGGAGCCGAGAAGCTGGCAAGCGGGCCGGCAAAGCACTGCCATGCTTCCACGAAGCTCGGAGCAACCGCTGTCAGGATCGGCTTCTCCGCCACGATCGCCGCGGAGAAGGCTGCGATGAGGCCGCTACGGGTCGCTTCGAGCTTGCCGAACTTGCTGATTACCACGAGATCGCAACCGGCGGCGATTTGGCGGCAGACACTCTCACAAGCCTCGATGATCCCCGAACCGCAGAGCCGGCAGGCTCCGGAGCCGGATCCCAACTCCTGGTAGATCTCGTACTGCGCACCGGTCGCAAGATCCTCGAGCCGATGTCCAACTCCCTTAGAAGAAGGAACTTCGACAACACCGACGATCCGTCGCCCGGCATGATGCCAACGCCATGCGCTGGTTAGCAGGAGCGCCTGGATCGTGGGGTTCGACGCCCCCCGTCAGGGCCGGGACCGGCGTTGCCATGCCGCTCGCCCTCCGCTTCGAGAACGGTGTCGACTGTAGGGCGCTCGCGTCCCTCGTCCTCACCTACGTCAGCCAATCGCGGCATGAAAGCGGCGCACCCCATGGGAGGGGTACGCCGGAGGATCACTCGCTGGTCTCAGGAACGAGCTGAAGATCAGGCTATCTCGGACCGGCCGTTATCGCTATGGTATTTTGGATACAGCGGTGACGTTCCGGCTCGGTCGTGTGGCTGGATCGGCTAAGGCTGAAGAATGCCCAACGGCCCAGACATAGGCCGCCACCGCCTTCAGATCGGGCTCAGACAGGGCGACACCGTCCATCGGAGGCATGGCCCCCCCATGCTCCTTCGGCTCAGGCACACCGTTCGCGATGGTCCGCTCGATGCCCGCCAAGCTTCCATCGCTCCAAAGCCACCGCCCGCTGGTGAGGTCTGCACCCACCGGCGATCCCTTCGCATCCGACTCGCGCCAGAGGGCGCGCACTTCATCGACGGTACGGGCCTTGTCGAAGCGGCGGATCTCCCGCTCGTGGCGGCGATCGAGCATCTTCTGCAGCAGCTTCCCGCCCCCGTCCTTACGCCGGGCGAGGTGGACGACTTCGCCGTGCAGCCGGTGCTCGCTCATCGTGCGCGCCGCCGCGACGCCGAGCTTGGCCAGCAGGGACCGGCCGTCGGCCGTGGTCAGACAGGTTCCGATAATGGAGCAATGCAGCGTCTCAGTCAGCTCCCAGATCCGGTCCCTCGGCCTCTCCGCCGCCACGACGGCCTCCGGCGACAGGGGAACGGGGCGTCCGACGCTCGATTTCAGGGCGAGCAGGGCGGGTCCATCGTGATAAGAGCCGTGCGCCACGAGCGACTCTGTGTGACTGCTATATCCAATCAGATATAGCGTCAGTGACGCAAAACGTGCACCTTGGCCAGAGCCATTCCGAACTGACGATCCTACGCGGCCGGGTCGGCCGGTTGCGTCAGGCGGGCGAGGAACGGTGCGGCCGCCTTCTCGGCGGCGCGCTCGATCGCCCGGTAATGCGCGACGACGTCGGTGCCGAAGGCCGAGAGCCGGGCACCGCCACCCGCCTTGCCGCCGATCTGCGCTTCGATCACCGGGCGCCCGAAGCCCTTGTTCATGTCCTCGACCAAGAGCCAGGCGCGGCGGTAGGACATGCCCAGCGCCCGACCCGCCGCGGAGATCGAGCCGTGCTCGGCGATCGCTTCGAGGAGCTGAACCTTGCCCGGCCCGATCCGCCAATCCGGTCCGAGATCGATGCGGATGCTCAAGCGGGCCATCACTCTCCTCGCGCTGTTCGAATCGTTCTAAGCGCCTGCACGGACGAAGACGAGGCCCGCGTCATGGCGGCCGATCTCGGCGGATGCGTCCTCCCTTTAGAAACCGGGGCTGAGATCGAAACGGAGGACTGCCACCGGCTCGCCCGTTGCGGCCGGAAGCGCATCGGCCGGGCGGATGACGAGAGCGTCGGCGAGAGCCAGCCTCGAGAGCATGACGTTGTCTTGATCCGCCAGGACGGAAAACGTCGGTATGCCCTGCCCATCGCGGCCGAGTTGGCCCCGCAGAAACGTCGTGCGCGGCCCTGTTGCCGGCAGTGGCGTCGCCAGGACGGCTCGCTCTGGCGACAGTTCCCCGCCCATCCGGCCCCTGCCAGCCGCGACATCGCCGATTTGAGGAAGAGGAGCGCGCTCACCAGCGCCGCCACGGCATTTCCGGGCAGCCCCAAGACTGGGAGGTGTCCGAGCCGCCCGAACAGGGTCGCCTTGCCCGGCCGCATGCGGACCTTTCGAAACGCAGGCTCGAAGCCCAGGCCGCCGAGGATCGGGCTCAGCAGATCGAAGTCTCCGACCGATGCCCCACCCGACGTGACGAGAAGATCGATTCCCTCCGTTGCGAGCGCCCGTGAAGGGTGACGGAAAGGACGGCCACGTTGTCGGACGCGATACCGAGATCGAGCGGCACCCCGCCCCGGGCTCGGACCAGCGCCTTCAGGGCCGGCCTTGGCCAGCTCGTAGAACCGCCGCCGCACGTGCGCCCAGCAGAAGGCAGAAGGCGAGGCTCACGCCGCCGCGCGCGGCCAGCACCTCGCAGCCGGCATAGCCGTCGACCTGCAGCGTGCCGACGAAGCCGGCGAGGTGGCGGATCGGATGCTCGGCCTTGCGGTCGGGCGCGTAGAGGTAGGCGACGCCGGGCGGGTCGAGGCCGCCCCAGGGCCGGTCGTCGCGGGCGTAGGCGAACAACTGGCCGGTCTTGGTCTGGCCGCGGCCCGGGTCGAGCACCGGCGCGGTGGTCTCGTCGGCAAACAGCCGATCCGACGCCTTCAGCCGCTCGAACAGCCGCGCGTGTACCGGCCGCAGCAGGAAGGCGGCCTTGCCCACCCAGTCGGCCAGGGTCGAGCGGTCGAGGTTTACGCCCTGGCGCGCGTAGATCTGCGCCTGTCGGTAGAGCGGCAGGTGGTCGGCGTATTTGGACACCAGCACGTGCGCCACGCTCGCCTCTGTCGGGATCCCGCCCTCGACGAGGCGGGCGGGCGCCGGCGTCTGCACGATCACGTCCTCGCACGCCCGGCAGGCATACTTCGGCCGGCGGGTGACGACGACCCGGAACTGGGCCGGCACGACGTCGAGGCGCTCGGCGACATCCTCGCCGATGACGTGCAGATCGCCGCGGCAACAGGGGCAAGTGCGGTCGTCGAGGTCGATCACCCGCTCGACGCGCGGCAGATGCGCCGGCAGGGAGCCGCGGTTGGCGCGACGCGTGCGGGCGCGGCTCTCGCGGGCGATCTCGTCGGCAGCGTCGGTCTCGGCGAAGCCTTCCGCCTCGATCTGCTCGACCTCCTCCAGGCCCAGGAGCAGCGGGTCCACGGGCAGGCTCTCGGCCCGGCGCCCGAAGCGGTGACGCTGCAGCTCCCTGATGATCTGGTGCAGCCGGTCGATCTCGGCCTCGCGCGCCGCCAGCATCGCCTTCAGGGCGGCGGGATCGTCCGGCAGGCGCGGGCTCGGCTCGCTCACGGGGGCGATTTGAGCATGGATCGCAAGGGTTTGCCAGCGCGATCAGCCCCCGGGGTCAGCTCGCGGCCACCGGCACGGGCGCCGGCCGAACCGTGTGCACGCGCCGCCAGTCGAGCCCTTCCAGGAGGGCCTGCAGCTGCGCCGCCGTGAGCCGCACCACCCCGTCGGTGACAGCCGGCCAGCAGAACGTCCCGTCCTCCAGCCGCTTCGACAGCAGGCACACCCCGGTACCGTCGAAGTAGACGAGCTTGATCCGGTCGGCACGCCGCGCGCGGAAGACGTAGACCGCGCCGCTGAACGGGTCGGCGCCCAGGCTCTCGCGCACCAGCGCCGCCAGACCGTCCGCGCCCTTACGGAAGTCCACCGGCTTCGTGGCCACCATGACGCGCACCGCGCCCGTCGGCCCGATCACGCGCTGCCCTTCAGCGCAGGCCCGGGCGAGCTGACGCGAGGAGTACAGGCCGCGGCTGTAGCCGTAGAGCAGCAGCGCCACCATCATCCCCGGATCGATGCACCCGCCGTCCGAGCCGTCACGGAATCCCGATGATCTTGTGCGTCTGGAGCGAGAGCCGCCAGCGGGCGTCCGACCGGCAATAGGCGACCGCCGCGGCGGTGTTGGCGGCCGCCTCCGGCCCGTCCATCGGCTGGAGGAAGCGGTGGCGGAAGGGCAGATCCGCGAAGCGCTCGGGCAGGGCCTCGGCCTGCGGATAGACGAGCTTCAGCTCGTGCCCGGAGGCCTGGACCAGTGCGTTGCCGGCTTTGGGGCTGACGCAGATCCAGTCGATGCCGGGCGGCGCGGCCAGCGTCCCGTTCGTCTCCACCGCGACCTCGAAGCCGTGGGCATGGACCGCGGCGATCAGCCCTTCGTCGAGCTGGAGCAGCGGTTCGCCGCCGGTGAAGACGACGTAGCGGTTGGCCGCGCCCCCGGCCCAGGTCGCGGCGATGGCGGCGGCGAGCGCCGCGGCGTCGGAAAAACGCCCGCCGCCATCCCCGTCCATGCCGACGAAATCGGTGTCGCAGAAGCGGCAGGCGGCCTCCGCCCGGTCGGCCTCGCGTCCGGACCAGAGATTGCAGCCGGAAAACCGGCAGAACACCGCTGCCCGGCCGGCCTGGGCGCCCTCGCCCTGAAGTGTGTGGAAGAGTTCCTTGACCGCGTAGGACATCGGGTTTCGTTTCGCGTAGCGTCCCTGCCCATAGCCCCGGGAGCGGCGGAAGGCCAAGCGGTGCCGGATTTTTCGGGAACACGGCCGGGATCGGTAGCGTCACCGTGGACTCGACCGCCCGCTCTGCCATGCTCGCTCTGCCATGCTCTTGCCACGGAGGGCACGTTGATGGGCGGATATCCTCTCCGAACCTGCCGGACGCCCCTCCTCGACGCGTCCGGTGCCGGCAACGAAAATCCCTGATCCGCGGCGTCCCGCGCCCTCACACCCTTTCGAGATTGGCCCGATGGTGAACCGTGTTTGGGGACGGCTGATCGGCGCGTTCGCCGCCCTCGGCCTGATGGCGGGAACGGCCGCGGCGGTGACCGCGCCGATCCTCGTCGTGGAGGCCGAGTCCGGCAAGGTGCTCTACAGCCAGGGCGCGACCGATCCCTGGTATCCGGCCTCGATCACCAAGCTGATGACCACCTACGTCGCCCTCGACATGGTGCGCCAGGGCAAGGTCTCCCTCGACACGCTGCTGACGATCTCAGCCGCCGCCGCCGCCGAGCCGCCCTCGAAGATGGGCTTCAGGCCGGGCACCCGGATCACCCTCGACAACGCCCTGAAGATCATCATGGTCAAGTCGGCCAACGACGTGTCCTGGGCGATCGGCGAAGGGCTCGGCGGCTCGGTCGAGGGCTTCGCCGACATGATGAACGAGACCGCGCACAAGATCGGCATGCGCGAGAGCCGCTGGTACAATCCCAACGGCCTGCCCGAGCCGCGGCAGTGGACGAGCGCCCGCGACATGGCGATCCTGGCGCGGGCCCTGATGCGCGACTTCCCCGACCAGCAGGGCCTGTTCTCGATCTCGGCGATCCAGTACGGCAAGGCCGTGATGGCCAACCACAACGGCCTGCTCGGGCGCTATGCCGGGGCCGACGGCATGAAGACCGGCTTCATCTGCTCGGGCGGCTTCAACGTGGTGGCGAGCGCCACGCGGGGCGGCCGCCGGATCATCGCCGTGGTGATGGGCCAGCCGAGCGCCCGCGAGCGCGACATCAAGGCCGCCGACCTGTTCGATTACGGCTTCGGCCAGTCCGCGGGCTGGACCGCGCCGACGCTGGACTCGCTGCCTTCCTCGAACGTCGCCGCGCCGCCGGACATGCGGCCCTACATCTGCGACAAGCGCAAGCCGATACCGGTCGACGAGGGGCCCGGCGCCCTGACCGCGAGCGGCCCGGCCGTCAGCGGCGCGGCGACGCAGCTCCTCGGCTCGGCGACCGCGGACGCCTCCAGCCTCGCCTTCGCGGCCCTGAGCAGCGCCAACGTTCGCGGGCGCACCCTGCCGCCGCGGGCGCCGCTGCAGCCGATTCCCGTCTGGACCGGCAGCAGCCCGACCGAGGGCGCGATGGCGCTCGCCCGCGAGGAGCAGGAGGCGCAGGCCTCGAAGCAGGCGGCCCGGCAGGCGGCGCAGGAGGCCGCCCAGCGCAAGCGCGCCGAGGCCAAGGCGGCCAAGGAGGCCGCCCGCCAAGCGACCCGGCAGGCGGCGGCGGAGAAGGCGGCCAAGGCCCGCGCCGCCGCGGTGACCGCGCCGAAACCCGCCGCGAAGATCGCCGGCAAGGACAAGGGCGTGCCGGCCGCGACCAGCGCCTACACCGCGGTCGAATCCGCGCCGAAGGCTGCGGCCAAGCCCGCTGCGAAACCGGCGCACAAGCCGGCGGCGAAGAAGCCCGAGGCCAAGCCCGCCGCCAAGAAGGCGGACAAGAGGGCGAAGAACGACGAGTCGTAAGGGGTTTTCGCGGACGCCCGGCACGATCATATCGTTGCCGAGACATACGCTGCGACATCCGCCACGCCTCTCTCCCCGCAAGCGGGGAGAGGGCTTCATGCCCCTCGTCGGGGCATGAAGCGAGGCGGCAGCCGAAGGTGAGGGGGCGGTTCAGGACGGGCCTCTTCCGGTAAAGCCCCCTCGCCGCCCTTCGGCTCCGCCGCCGCTTCCCGCAGGCACGGTGGGGTGCCCGAGGGCCTCTCCCCGCCTGATCCCGGGCCTGCCCGGGGTCAGCAGGCGGCTACCGAAGTCGGGCCGGCCCGACTTCGGGCGGGGAGAGGGGGTGCCGCAGCGCAACCGAGCTATCTCGCGAGCTATCTCGAAAGCCGTCCCACCATGCCCCACTCCGAAAAACCCGGTCGCCCCGAGCCGATCCCGCTCACCGTGCTCACGGGCTTCCTCGGTGCGGGCAAGACCACGCTGCTCAACCGCCTGCTCACCGATCCGGCGCTCGCCGACACGGTGGTGATCGTCAACGAGTTCGGCGAGGTCGGGCTCGACCACCTGCTGATCGAGACGGTCGACGAGGGGATGATCCTGCTCGGGGCCGGCTGCCTGTGCTGCACCGTGCGCGGCGACCTGATCGCGACGCTCGAAGACCTCCTGCGGCGCCGCGACAACGGCCGCATCGACCCGTTCCGCCGGGTCGTGATCGAGACCACGGGACTGGCCGACCCCGCCCCGATCCTGCACGCGCTGATCTACCACCCCTATCTCGCGATCCGCTTCCGGCTCCAGGGCGTCGTGACCGTGGTCGATGCGGTCAACGGCGCCGGCACCCTCGATGCCCACGGCGAGGCCCTGCGGCAGGCGGCGGTGGCCGACCACCTCGTGCTGACCAAGGCCGACCTGCCCGGCGCCGAGCCCGAAGGGCTTCGAAACCGGCTCTCCACCCTCAATCCGGGCGCGGCGATCCACGGCTCCGACGTGCCGGCGACGTGTCTGCTCGGGGGCCTGTTCGGCCTCGACGGCAAGGGTGAGGACGTGCGCGCCTGGCTCGGTGCCGAGGATCACGGCCACGGGCACGAGCACGGCCACCATCATCACGACGTCAACCGCCACGATGCGGCGATCCGCGCCTTCCATCTGACCAGCGACGCGCCGGTGCCGCGGCCGGCCTTCGAGATGTTTCTGGATCTCCTGCGCTCGGCCCACGGGCCGAAGCTCCTGCGGCTCAAGGGGCTGGTGGCGCTCGCCGACGACCCCGGGTATCCGGTGGTGGTCCACGGGGTGCAGCACGTCGTCCACGCGCCGGTGACGCTGCCCGCATGGCCCGACGCCGACCGCCGCTCGCGGCTGGTGCTGATCGTGCGCGACCTCGACCCGGCCTTCGTCCGCCGGATCTGGGACGCCTTCCTGGGCAAGGCCGCCCCGGACACGCCGGACCGGGCGGCGCTCACGGAGAATCCGCTGGCGATCCCAGGGGGGTAGCGGGCGCCATTCCGCTCGCCATGACGCGGCGTCGGGCGTTCGCGCGGACGCAGGGTGTGCCGGACAGCGACAACCTCGTCCGGCGCCGTCGCGCTCTGGATTGCTTCGGCTTCGCCTCGCAATGACGGTAGCCCGCACCGTCATTGCGAGCGAAGCGAAGCAATCCAGGAGCGCGACATCTGCAAATTTGAACGCTAGGATTGTGCCGGAAAATGATACGGCTCCAGGACGCGATCGATGCGGCAGCCCGTCGTCTACATCATGGCGAGTGCACGCAATGGGACGCTCTATACGGGTGTTACCTCGAACCTTTCGCGACGTGCCTATGAACATCGCGAGGGGCTGATGGCTGGCTTCACGACCCGCTACGGCTGCAAGCTTCTGGTCTGGTACGAGCCGCACGAGACGATGGTCGAGGCCATTTCACGCGAAAAGCAGATCAAGGCTGGGTCGAGAAGCAGGAAGCTGGCCCTGATCGAGATGCTGAACCCCGGTTGGCGCGACCTCTACCCCGATCTCGCCTGATATTCCCCGCAGGCGCGACCGGCCGGGGTCGCGCTCTGGATTGCTTCGCTTCGCTCGCAATGACGATGTGAGTCTGCCTCGTCCGTCATTGCGAGCCGTCAGGCGAAGCAATCCAGGCCGCCGACCTCTCCGAAACGACCGCTTCGCGGGCGAAAACCTACTCGTCCTCGCCGAACCTGTCGGCCAGCAGCGCCTCGATCGCGTCGAGGGCGGCCCCGGCATCCTCGCCGACGGCGACCACGGCGATGGTGGTCCCCTTGGCCGCCCCCAGGGTCAGCAGGCCCATGATCGAGCGGCCGCCCACCGTCTCGCCGCCGCGGGTCACCGTGACGGCAGCGCCGAAGCGCTCCACCGTCTGCACGAACTTCGCCGAGGCGCGGGCATGCAGGCCGCGGCGGTTGACGATCGGCAGGATCCGGACGTGGCCGCCCTCGGGAATCTCGGGTTGCGGCTCGACCTCGCCGTCCACGCTCTCGCTCATCGCTGTGCCGGGCTCCCCTCCTCGCGCCGCTCCGATCGGGCGCGGTGCCGCGGCACCCTGCGCCGGCCGGGCTCGGGAGGGGTTGGTTAAGCCGGGAGCGGGGCGAAGGAAAGGCGTGGGGCGCTGCGAACGGGACGACGGGGGGCGCTACTTGCCCGCAAGAACCCGCGAGGCGACGTTGATGTACTTGCGGCCCGCTTCCTGCGCATGGAGCACGGCGTCGCCGAGACTCTCGGCCTCGCGCACGCTGGCGAGCTTGATCAGCATCGGCAGATTGATGCCGGCGACCACCTCGACCTGGCCGCCGTTCATGCACGACAGCGCGAGGTTCGAGGGCGTACCGCCGAACATGTCGGTCAGAACCACGACGCCGTTGCCGGAGTCGACCCGGCAGACGGCCGACATGATGTCCCCGCGGCGCAGCTCCATGTCGTCCTCAGGCCCGATCGTGATGGTCTCGATCTGCTTCTGGGGGCCGACGACGTGCTCCAGGGCGGCCTTGAATTCGGTCGCCAACAGGCCGTGGGTGACGAGCACCATTCCAATCATCGAAGCGTGTTCCGACGCCCTGTGAGCGGAGACGCCATCTTGTGCAGCGCAAGGTGAAGCGCAAGCGGATCGCGGCGTTTTGCGTAACGCGATGCCTCACCATGCCACGGCGGTGGCGGCCGCGCTACACGTCGCGGGCGCCGCCGGGCACGAGAGCGGCCGGGTGCGTCCGCATTGCCACGCCGGATCGGAGCGCCTCGCGAATCAGGTATTCGCGCGGATGGTGCGGTTCAAGGGCGAGCCGCGGCAGCGCCACGCCGAGGAGCCGCGCGGTCGCGTCCGCCTCGGCCGGCAGGCGCTCGGCTTCCGCGATCAGATCGACCACGAGCCGCAGGACCGCGGCCGATGCGTGCGTGGCGAGACGACGGATGCCGAGGCCCCGGACCTCGATCAGTCCGGCGAGAACGGGATGGGGCCGGGCGACGAGGCGGCCGTGATGCGCCTCCAGCCGAATCCGGTCGTCGCCGACGAGGCGGGCGTGGCGGCCCTCCAGGAAGAACCGGTCGAGGAGCGCGAGGCACAGGGCCGACTTGCCCGAACCGGACGCCCCCCGAATCAGCACGCCGGCCTCGCCGAGGAGGACGCAGCTCGCATGGACCGTCTCCCGCGGCGCTCCGCCGTCGGGCGTCCCGGCCCCGCTCATGCGGCGAGGTCGTCGTCGCCATAGCGGTCGGCACGCGGCGCGGTCGGCAGGCGCACGACGAAGCGGGCGCCGCGTACCGTCGGGTGCCCCTCCTCGTCGGCCGGGCCGGGCCGGTTCTCGGCACGGATCGTGCCGCGATGGGCCTGGATGATCTGCCGCGAGATCGACAGGCCGAGGCCGGAGTTCTGCCCGAAGCCCTGCTCCGGCCGGTCGGTGTAGAAGCGCTCGAAGATCCGCTCCAGGGCGTGCTCGGGGATGCCCGGTCCCTCGTCCTCGACCACGAACTCGACCTCGCCCTTGAGGCGGCGCAGCGCCACCCGCACCTTGGCGCCCGGCGGCGAGAACGAGCGGGCGTTGTCGAGCAGGTTGTTGACGACCTGTCCCAGCCGGCTGTCGTGGCCGATGATGCGGAACGGATCCTCGACCTCGCCGCCGGGCCGCTCGACGTCGAACCGGATCAGCGCCGCGTTCCCGCGCCGCCGCTCGTTGGCGACCGAGGTCACGGTGGTGAGCAGCTTGCCGAGATCGACGCGGCGCGCCTCCGCGCGGGCGAGCTCGGCGTCGAGGCGCGAAGCATCGGAGATGTCGGAGATCAGCCGGTCGAGGCGCTTCACGTCGTGCTGGATGATCTGCATCAGCCGGCTGCGCGATTCGTCGGTCTTGGCGAGCGGCAGGGTCTCGACCGCGCTGCGCAGGGATGTGAGCGGGTTCTTCAGCTCGTGGCTGACATCCGCGGCAAAGCTCTCGATGGCGTCGAGCCGCCGGTAGAGCGCCTGGGTCATGTCGCGCAAGGCGCCGGAGAGGTGGCCGATCTCGTCGGTGCGGCCCGTGAAGTCGGGAATTTCCTGGCGCGACTTGATGCCCCGGCGCACCCGCTCGGCGGCGTCGGCCAGGCGCCGCACCGGTCCGGCGATGGCGCCGGCGAGCAGGATCGACAGAACCAGCATCACGGCGGCCGCGACGAGGAACACCTGGAGCAGGCCGAAGCGCTCGGAGGCGATCACCCGGTCGATCTCGCCCCCTTGCGTCGAGACCATCAGCACGCCGCGCACCGAGCCCGAGCGCTGGATCGGCACCGCCACGGAGACGATGGTCTCGCCGCGCTCGTTGCGCCGGGAGATCGTCCCGCGCGAGCCGTTCAGCGCCGCCTGGACCTCGCGGAAGGCACGCCCGTCCTGGGGACCGGCCTCTTCCTGGGGCGAGCGCTCGCTGACGACGAGGCCGAGGATGCGGGTGCCGAAGAAGTCCCAGATCCGCTCCAGCACGTTGGGCTTGGGCGGCCGGGCCACGGTGTCGCCGCGGGTGATGTCGCCGCGGGCGTAGAGCGAGCGGGTGTCGAACAGCAGGCTCCCCTCGCGGTCGTAGACCCGGGCGCGGTTGCCCGTCGGCGTCACGAGGCGGCGCAGCAGGGGCGCGACCTTCTCGGGGTTGAGCGAGAAGGCGAGCGAGGCGGGATCGTCGTCGACGTCCCGGCCCTCGCCGGCCTGCTGCTGCAGCAGCCGGTCGGGATCGACCCGGATCGTGTCGGTCTCGACGGAGGCCTGGGCGGCGATGGCGCCGGCGATGATGTCGCCCTGGATCAGCAGGCTCTGGACGCGGGCCTGGATCAGCCCCTGGCGGAACTGGTTCAGGTAGAGGAAGCCGAACAGCAGGACGATCAGCCCGACGAGGTTGAGCACCACGATGCGGCGCGTCAGGCTCGACGAGGCGCGCTGGCCCACCGCGTTCCACAGGTCGCGCGGCCAGGTCAGCGGCGGGCGGGTGAGGGAATGGGTCAGGCGCGCGAGGAAGCCGCGGCGAGCCCCATCGGACTCGGACTGGCGGAACAGGGGGGCGAGCATCGTTTCAGCCGGATCGCCGCGCCTCAACCCTCCTTGAAGCGGTAGCCGACGCCGTAGAGCGTCTCGATCATGTCGAAGCTCTGGTCGGTCACCTTGAACTTCTTGCGCAGGCGCTTGATGTGGCTGTCGATGGTGCGGTCGTCGACGTAGACCTGATCGTCGTAGGCCGCGTCCATCAGGGCGTTGCGGCTCTTCACGACGCCCGGGCGCTGCGCGAGCGCCTGCAGGATCAGGAACTCGGTGACGGTGAGCGTCACCGGCTCGCCCTTCCAGGTGCAGGTGTGGCGCTCGGGGTCCATCATCAGTTGGCCGCGCTCCAGCGAGCGGGCGGCGGCGTCGGCCTCGCGGGCGGCCCCGCCGGGCGTGGCGTCCTTCGGGGCGAAGCGGCGCAGCACCGCCTTGACCCGCTCCACCAGCAGGCGCTGCGAGAACGGCTTGTGGATGAAGTCGTCCGCGCCCATCTTCAGGCCGAACAACTCGTCGATCTCCTCGTCCTTCGAGGTGAGGAAGATCACGGGCAGGTCCGATTTCTGCCGCAGGCGCCTGAGAAGCTCCATCCCGTCCATGCGCGGCATCTTGATGTCGAAGATGGCCAGGTCCGGCGGGGAGTGACGCAGGCCGTCGAGCGCCGAGGCGCCGTCGGTGTAGGTCTGGATCCGGTAGCCCTCGGTCTCCAGCGCGATCGAGACGGAGGTCAGGATGTTGCGGTCGTCGTCGACGAGGGCGATGGTGGGCATGCGGTTTCCCTGACTTGACGACGCGCGCGCCGCCCCTGGCGCGTCCTTGGGGGCCCGCGACGGCCATGCGCGGCCCTCCGCCATGCGGGGGCCGCCATCCGTGCGGTGGGTCTCGTCCTTTACGACCATCGTTCGAAAAAAGCGAGCGGCAGTCTAAGCTTGGCCGTATCGGCCGGTTTGGGACAAGGGACTTCGGGAGAGGAGATAGGGCCGACAACGCGCCGCGTCTGGCCGCGCCGCCGGCTCTTCTGCATCGACCCCACACCGCGCTATGCTTCTCACAAAATCTGGGGAGGATCGCTTTCTATGGTCAACGACGCGATGCCGCCCGCAGGGGAACGGCGCGGGCCGGCCGAGCCGCTGCCCGCGGCGCAGGCGCCCTTCGACGCGACCGGCCTCGCCCGCCACCTCCTGCGCAGCGTGCGCTCGGGCGCGCTCGCCACGATCGACGCGGCCGACGGCACGCCCTTCGCCTCCCTGGTCACCCTCGCCACCGACAGCGACGGCACGCCCCTGATGCTGCTGTCGCGGCTCTCGGCGCATACGCGCAACCTCGATCGCGATCCCCGCGCCTCGCTGCTGTTCTCGGTCGGCGGCAAGGGCGATCCCCTCGCCCATCCCCGCCTGACCGTGACCGGCCGCGCCGCGCGCTGCGACGAGCCTCGGGTCCGCGAGCGCTTCCTAGCGCGTCACCCGAAGGCCAAGCTCTACGCGGACTTTCCCGATTTCGGCTTCTTCGCCCTCGCCCCCACGGCGGGCCATCTCAACGGCGGCTTCGCCAAGGCGGCGACGCTGACGGGCGCGGAACTGCTCCTCGACATGGCCGGCGCCGAGGCGGTCGTCGCGGGCGAGCGCGGCGCCGTCGCGCACATGAACGCCGACCATGCCGACGCGCTCGCCCTCTACGCCGCCGCTGTCGGCGAGGCGGGCACGGGCTGGCGGCTCACCGGGCTCGACCCGGAGGGGCTCGACCTGATGGCTGCCGAGCGCACGGTGCGGGTCACCTACCCGGAGCCGGTGCGCGACATGGAGGCCCTGCGCAAGACCCTGGTGGCGATGGCCGCCGCGGCACGGGCCGGCTCCGGCACGGACGCCCCTCTTCCCCACCCGGAGGCTTGAGGCGCCGATCTTCCCGGGGGGCGGACCATCCGCGGCGCCCCCCGCCTTGGCGCGCGTGTCCGCCGCTGCTATGCCCGCCCCAGCCAATCCCGACAGACCTGCCGTGCGCCGCGCCAGCCCGCAACGGGACCGCCGTGCCGGAGACCCCGATGACCACCCGCACCATCGACAACATCCGCAACTTCTCGATCGTGGCGCATATCGACCACGGCAAGTCGACCCTCGCCGACCGGCTGATCCAGCAGACCGGCACCGTGGCGCTTCGCGACATGAGCGAGCAGATGCTCGACTCGATGGACATCGAGCGCGAGCGCGGCATCACCATCAAGGCCAACACCGTCCGCCTCGAATACAAGGCGCAGGACGGGAAGGATTACGTCCTCAACCTGATGGACACGCCCGGCCACGTCGATTTCGCCTACGAGGTTTCCCGGAGTCTGGCCGCCTGCGAAGGGTCTCTCCTCGTGGTGGACGCGTCCCAGGGCGTCGAGGCGCAGACGCTCGCCAACGTCTATCAGGCGCTCGACGCCAACCACGAGATCGTGCCCGTCCTCAACAAGGTCGACCTGCCGGCGGCCGAGCCCGACCGGGTCAAGGAGCAGATCGAGGAGGTGATCGGCCTCGACGCCTCGCAGGCCGTGCCGATCTCGGCCAAGACCGGCCTCAACATCGAGGCGGTGCTGGAAGCCATCGTCACCCGCCTGCCGCCGCCCAAGGGCGACCGCGACGCGCCGCTGAAGGCGCTGCTGGTGGATAGCTGGTACGACGTCTATCTCGGCGTCGTGGTGCTGGTGCGCATCGTCGACGGCGTGCTCAAGAAAGGCATGACCATCCGCATGATGGGCGCGGACGCCGCCTACGGCGTCGACCGGATCGGCGTGTTCCGCCCGAAGATGGCCGATATCGGCGAACTCGGCCCCGGCGAGGTCGGCTTCCTCACCGGTTCGATCAAGGAGGTGGCCGACACCCGCGTCGGCGACACCATCACCGAGGACAAGCGCCGGACCGCCGCGATGCTGGCGGGCTTCAAGGACGTGCAGGCGGTGGTGTTCTGCGGCCTGTTCCCCGTGGACGCCGCCGACTTCGAGTCCCTGCGCGGCGCCATGGGCAAGCTGCGGCTCAACGACGCCAGTTTCTCCTACGAGATGGAGACGAGCGCCGCGCTCGGCTTCGGCTTCCGCTGCGGCTTCCTCGGGCTCCTCCACCTCGAGATCGTCCAGGAACGGCTGGAGCGCGAGTTCAACCTCGACCTGATCTCGACGGCGCCGTCGGTCGTCTACCGCCTCACCATGCGCGACGGCGAGATCAAGGAGCTGCACAACCCGGCCGACATGCCCGATCCGATGAAGATCGAGACGGTCGAGGAGCCGTGGATCCGCGCCACGATCCTCACGCCCGACGACTATCTCGGCGGCGTGCTCAAGCTCTGCCAGGACCGGCGCGGCGTCCAGATCGACCTCAACTACGTCGGCAAGCGGGCCATGGTCGTCTACGACCTGCCGCTCAACGAGGTGGTGTTCGATTTCTACGACCGCCTGAAGTCGATCTCGAAGGGCTACGCTTCTTTCGACTATCACGTCTCGGACTACCGCGAGGGCGACCTCGTGAAGATGTCGATCCTCGTCAACGCCGAACCGGTGGACGCGCTCTCCATGCTCGTCCACCGCACCCGCGCCGAGAGCCGCGGCCGGGCGATGTGCGAGAAGCTGAAGGACCTGATCCCGCGCCACCTGTTCCAGATCCCGGTCCAGGCGGCGATCGGCGGCAAGATCATCGCCCGCGAGACCATCCGGGCGCTGTCCAAGGACGTGACCGCGAAGTGCTACGGCGGCGACATCTCGCGCAAGCGCAAGCTCCTGGACAAGCAGAAGGAAGGCAAGAAGCGCATGCGCCAGTTCGGCCGCGTGGAGATCCCGCAGGAGGCGTTCATCGCCGCGCTGAAGATGGACGATTGACGGGCCAGCCCCGCCGCGCCGTCATCGCGAGCGGATGCGAAGCGATCCAGTCGCGCGACCGCTCCGGATAGGGCGGAGCCCTGGATCGCTTCGGCTTCGCCTCGCGATGACGGCGAGGAAGCGGCACGAGCGGTCCACGAAAAAAATCCCGCTCCCTGCTTCGAACCGGCGCCCTTACTTCATCTGTGAGAAACCGGTCTCGTCATACCCCCGTCAAGCCGCCACGGTAACGGCGCAATTCGGGAGTTTCGGTTGCGCGCAAGCGAGAGGCCGAAGCAACTGGCACACTGTGTGCCGATCCGTTGAAACGCGGCGCTGGGTCGAATCGGGACAAAATGGCGATGGGCGGGGCGCGCGAGGACAACCTGACGCCGAGGACGATGCGGCTGCGCACGCAGCTCCTCGTCGCCGCCGTGCTGTGCGCCGGCGCGGGCGCCGTCCTGTGGTACGGGCGGCCCGAGGCGGTCGATGCCGCGGTGCCGACGCCGGCCGCCGTCACCGCCGCGGGACCGGGGCGCTTCGTGCTGACCGAGAGCCAGCTCGCCACCGTCACCACCGTGCCGGTCGAGCAGCGCCTGTTCTACGAGGATATCGCCACCGAGGGGAAGATCAGCGTCGACGAGTACCGGGCGACGCCGGTGTTCTCGCCCTATGCCGGCCGGGTGATCACCATCTTCGCCCGCTCCGGCGAGCAGGTGAAGCAGGGCGACAAGCTGTTCTCGCTCCAGGCCAACGAAATGGTCCAGGCGCAGAACGATTTCCTGGCCGCCCTCAACATCCTCAACAAGGCCCGCTCGCAGCTCTCCTACGCCACGAATACGGAAAAGCGCCTGCACGACCTCTACGATTCCCGCGTCACCACGCTGAAGGAATTGCAGACGGCGCAGAACGACCTCGCCACGGCGCAGAACGACGCCAAGACGGCGGAGGTCGGCCTGGAGGCGGTGCGCAACCGCCTGCGCATCCTCGGCCTCGCCGACGACGACATGCGGGCCCTCCAGACCAAGGGCGCGATCAACCCGGAGACGACGATCAACGCGCCGCTGTCGGGCACCGTCATCCAGCGCAAGATCGGCCCGGGCCAGTACATCAACACCGGCGGCTCCGACCCCTCCTACATCATCGGCGACCTCGCCCGGGTCTGGATCGTGGCGCAACTGCGCGAGACCGACGCGGCCAAGGTCGATCTCGGCGAGCGCATCCGCTTCCGGACGCTCGCCTATCCGGGCCGGACCTTCGAGAGCCGGATCAACTTCATCGGCGCCTCGGTCGATCCCGCCACCCGGCGCATCGTCGTGCGCGCCGAGGTCGACAACCCCAAGGGGCTCCTGAAGCCCGAGATGTATGCCAGCGTCCACATCATCAACGAGCGCGAGACCGTCTCCCGCGCGGTGCCGCGGCAGGCGGTGATCTTCGAGGGCGACAAGGCCCGGGTCTGGGTGCTCGGCGCCGGCAACAGCGTGGAGAGCCGCCCGGTGAAGACCGGACTCGTCGACGGCAACGACATCGAGATCATCGAAGGGCTCTCGGTGGGCGAGCGGGTGATCGCGAAGGGGGCCCTGTTCATCGACGGCATGACCGAGCAGCCGGGCTGAGCCCGGGCTCGCGACGGTCCTTCACGAACAAGAACATTCCGAGCCGGGTCCGCCCGGTCCGCGTCCGGTGAGGCCGCGAGGTTTGGAACCGACCCCATGAACGGCATCGTCGCGCTCGCGCTCCGGCAGCGCCCCCTCGTCATCCTGGCCTTCGTGCTGTTCGTGGTCGGGGGCCTCGCCGCCTTCCGGAACCTCAACATCGAGGCCTATCCCGACCCGACCCCGCCGATGGTCGACGTCGTGACACAGACCGACGGCCTCTCGGCGGAGGAGATCGAGCGCTACGTCACGATCCCGATCGAGCGGATCACCTCGGGGATGCCGAACCTGCGCCAGGTGCGCACGATCTCGCTCTACGGCCTGTCCGACGTGAAGCTGCAGTTCGGCTTCGAGTTCGACTATCTCCAGGCCGAGCAGCAGGTCCTGAACCGCCTGCAGCAGCTTGATCCGCTGCCGGCGGGCGCCAAGCCCACCATCTCGCCGATCAGCCCGATCGGCGAGATCTTCCGCTACAGGCTCACCGCGCCGGATGGATACAGCGTGCTCGACCTGCGCACGCTCCAGGAATGGGTGCTGAAGAAGCGCTTCCGCGCGGTGCCGGGCGTGATCGACGCCATCGGCTGGGGCGGCAAGACCAAGACCATCGAGCTCTCGGTCGATCTCGACCGGCTGATGGCCTACGGCCTGACCCTGTCGGGCGTGGTCAAGACCCTCAACGACAGCAACCTCAACGTCGGCGGCAACCGCGTCGCCATCGGCGGCCAGTCGGCGGTGGTGCGCGCGGTCGGCCTGATCCGCGACGTGGACGACATCAACGGCACGGTGCTGGCCCAGGTCGGCGGCGCGCCGGTGCTCGTCAGGGACATCGCCACGGTCACCATCGGCCACCAGCCGCGGCTCGGCATCGCCGGCATGAACGACGAGGACGACATCGTCCAGGGCATCGTCCTGATGCGCCGCGGCGAGAAGAGCACGCCGTCGATCGAGGCCGTGAAGGCGGAGGTCGCCAGGATCGAGGCCGCGGGCCTCCTGCCGCCGGGGGTGAAGATCGAGCGCATCTACGACCGCGCCGACCTGATCGCGGTCACCACCCACACCGTGCTGCACAACATGGTGGTCGGCATCCTGCTGATCCTGGCGATCCAGTGGCTGTTCCTCGGCAATCTCCGCTCGGCCCTGATCGTCGTGGCGACGATCCCCTTCGCCCTGTTCTTCGCGGTCGTCATCCTCGTGGCCCGCGACGAATCCGCCAACCTCCTCTCGGTCGGCGCCCTCGATTTCGGCCTGATCGTCGACGGCACCGTCATCATGGTCGAGGCGATCTTCCGGCGCCTGTCGGGCCACGGCATCCCGGGCTATCCGCCGCCGGGGCTCGACGCCAAGTCGGGGCGCATCGCGCTGGCCGCGGAGGATGTGAGCCGCTCGATCTTCTTCGCGGCGGCGATCATCGTCACCGGCTTCCTGCCGCTGTTCACGCTCACCGGCGTCGAGGGTCACATCTTCGGGCCGATGGCGACGACCTACGCCTACGCCCTGCTCGGCGGCCTGATCGCCACCTTCACGGTCACGCCGGCGCTCGCCGCCTCCCTTCTCCCCGCGCAGATCGAGGAGACCGAGACGATGCTCGTGCGCGTCCTCGACCGGCTCTACCGCCCGGCGGTGCGCGCGGCGATCGGCGCCCGGCTCGTCACGGCGGCCTGCGTCGCGCTGATCGCGGTCGGGGTCGGCGTGGCCGCGCGCAACCTCGGTTCGGAATTCCTGCCCAAGCTCGAAGAGGGCAACCTCTGGGTCCGCGCCACCATGCCGGCGACGATCTCGCTTCACGAGAGCAACGGCTACGTCAACGCGATGCGCAAGATCATCGCCTCGCTGCCCGAGGTCGAGCGCGTGGTCTCGCAGCACGGGCGCCCGGACGACGGCACCGACGCGGCGGGCTTCTTCAACGCCGAGTTCTTCGCGCCGATGAAGCCCCTCGACCAGTGGCGCCCCGGCCTCGACAAGGAGGCGCTCACCGAGGAGATGCTGCACAAGCTCCAGGCCGCCTTCCCCGGCGTCGACTTCAACCTGTCGCAGTACCTCCAGGACAACGTCGCCGAGGCCGTCTCCGGCATCAAGGGCGAGAATTCGTTCAAGATCTTCGGCCCCGACCTGCAAAAACTCACCGACAGCGCCAAGAGCGTGATGAAGGTGCTCTCGACGGTCCGCGGCGTCGAGGATCTGGCGGTGTTCCAGTCGCTCGGCCAGCCGACCATCGAGATCGACGTGGACCGGGTGCGGGCCGCCCGCTACGGCCTGACGCCGGGCGACATCAACACCACGGTGCGCACCGCCATCGGCGGCGACTCGGCGGGCGATCTCTACGATCCGGGTTCCGAGCGGCACTACCCGATCGTCGTGCGCCTCGCGCCGCAATACCGCCAGAGCATCGAGGCGATCGCCAACCTGCGCATCGCCGGCCAGAGCCCCGCCAGCGGCGCCCCCGTGCAGTTTCCCCTGAGCGCGGTCGCCACCGTCCAGCTCGTCTCCGGCCCGGCCTACATCTACCGCGAGGCCCAGGAGCGCTACCTGCCGGTGAAGTTCTCCGTGCGCGGGCGCGACCTCGGCAGCACCATCGAGGAGGCGCGCACCCGCGTCGCCGACGAGGTGCGGCTGCCGCCGGGCTACCGGCTGGAACTGGTCGGCGAGTTCAACAACATGAAGGGCGCGATCGCCCGCCTCTCCGTGACCGTCCCGGTCGCGGTCGGCATCATCGCCATCCTGCTGTTCATGAACTTCTCGTCGGTGGTGGATTCGCTTCTCGCGCTGAGCGTGATCCCGATGGCGATGGCCGGCGGCATCCTGGCGCTCTCGCTCACCGGCACCTCGTTCAGCGTCTCGGCGGCGATCGGCTTCATCGCCCTGCTCGGCATCGCGGTGATGGACGGCATCATCGTGCTCACCCACTACAACGGCCTGCTGGCGGCGGGCGCCGAGCGCGTGCCGGCGATGCTGCGCACCTGCACCACGCAGATGCGGCCCGTGGTGATGACCTGCGTCGTGGCCGGCGTCGGCCTGTTGCCGGCCGCATTCTCGACCGGCGTCGGCTCGCAGGTGCAGAAGCCGCTGGCGCTGGTGGTGGTGGGCGGCATGGCGCTGGCGCCCTTCCTGATCCTGCTGGTGCTGCCGGTGCTGATCCTGACCTTCTCGCGCCGCAGGCCCGCCGCGCATTCGGAGGCCGCGAACCGGGTCGCGGCGGCGCAGGCGCCCTCCCCGGCCGGGGCGCCGTGAGGGGCGAGCGGTCCTCCCGGGCGTCCCTCACGGGCTCCCCGGCCCCTTGGCGAGGCCGGCCAGGGTGAACAGGTCGACCGAGAGCTTGGCGCCGACGACGAAAGCGTCGGGGATGTTCTTCGGGTAGTACGGGAAGCGGGTCTGGTCCGGGTTGACGATGTATTGCAGGTTCGGCGTCAGCCGGACCGCCGGCGAGATCTGGATACCGTAATTCAGCTCCATCATGATCTGCTGCGAGGGAATCGTGCGGAACAGCCCGAGGGAGGCTTGCGCCGCCTCGATGTTCGAGAGCGCGAGCGGGCTGAACGCTTGCGTGTTGATGACGAAACCGATCGTATCGTAGGGCCGGCCGGCGAAGGTGCCGGTCTGGAGCGCGCCGATCTCCAGGAAGTAGTCCTCGACCAGCCGGCCCCCGGTGCCGGCCATGGCGACGCCGAACAGGGTGAGGCCCTGGATGCCGTTCGGATCGGGGCGCCACACCATCTGGTCGAAGCGGGCATAGACGCCCGAACGCCCGAACCGGGTGGCGGGAGACAGCCCGGTGAGCACCCGGCGGCCCCCCGCCCCGTCGAGCACTGGGTCGGTGTAGTCGGAGCGGTCGATCCAGCCGCCGATGCCGTAGTTGCGGGGCAATGCGTCGTTGGCGAAGGTGGTGGAGTAGCCGAGTTCGAACGGCACGATCGCGCCGGTGGCGCCCTTGGTCGAGAAGTCGAGGCCGTTGTCGCCGGGCTGCTGGTGCAGCGGGTTCACCTCGTAGGCGCCGACATGGAAGAACACCTTGTCCGTCAGCCACGCCTTGGCGTGCCCGCCCCAGCTCGCCACCGGCCAGAAGGTGAAGTTCGAGGTCTTGAACACGAAGGTCGGGTTGCCGCAGGCCGAATTCGTCTGGAAATTGCAGTAGATCGGCGAGTTCAGGAAGTTGATGTTGGCGACCAAGCGCCCGACCTCGACGTCGAGCCGGTTGTCGAACAGCTTCTGCTGGTAGGAGAGCAGCGTCAGCCGCGTGGTCTGGCCGCCGCCGAAGATCTCCTGCACGCTGGTGTTGTTGCCGATGAAGTCGTCGGCGAGGTTGCGGCCGTGGCGGTTGGTGACCGCGACGTGGAACGAGCCGCCCTCGATCCCGGCAAGCCGCTGGAGGTCGCCATCGATGCCGAAGAAGAGCTGGCCGGCATAGGCCGAGCCCTGGCGGATGCCGCCGACCGGGTTGGCCGCCGCCTGTCCCGTGTAGTTCAAGAGGAACGACAGGCCGTTGCCGAGGTCGAACGTGCCCGGCGGTAGGGCCGGGGGCGTCGCGGTCTGGCCGAGCACGTCGGCCGCCGCCGCGGCGCTGCCGTCGTTGCCGAAGGTTCGGCGAGGCGGCGCCCGCCGCACCACGCGCCGCAGGGCCGGACGCCGGACGACGGCCACGCCGTTCTCCGCCCGCGCGAGGCCCGGCTGTCCGGGCTCGTCCTGCGCGCCGGCCGGCATCGTCCCCATCCCCAGTACCGTGAAGAGGCCGAGCACGGCCCAAGCTGCCCTGTCAGCTTTCATGTCGTTCCCCCAGATCGACGATGCCCGGCTCGTTTTCGGGGCTCGGGTCGAGACGCGTTGTCGAACCATGACTTTTGATTGTGAAAGGCGGCGGCGGACATGCGCGGCCGAGGCTCCTGGGAAGGGCGCGGCCAGTCCGATCAGGCGGCGCGCTTCTTGAGGAGGCCGACCAGAAGCCCCGTCACGATCGTCCCGGCGGCGAGCGCGATCAGCGCGCCCGTCACGTTGGTCACGGCGTTGGGGATCGGCAGCACGAACAGGCCGCCATGGGGCACCTTGAGGGTCACGCCCGCGGTCAGGGCGATGGCGCCGGCGACCGCCGAACCCGCCACCATGGAGGGGATCACCCGCAGCGGGTCGGCGGCGGCGAAGGGGATCGCGCCCTCCGTGATGAAGGCGGCACCCAGCACGGCGGCCGCGCCGCCGGCCTCGCGCTCCGGCGCGGTGAAGCGGTTCGGGAACAGGCGCGTGGCCAGTGCGATCCCGAGCGGGGGCGTCATGCCGCCGAGCATCACCGCGGCCATCGGCGCATCGACGCCCGACGAGAGCAGCGCCGCCGAGGAGGCGTAGGCGGCCTTGTTGATCGGCCCGCCCATGTCGACCGCCATCATGCCGCCGAGCACGAGGCCGAGCACCAGGGCGCTCGCCCCCTGCATGCCCTTCAGCCACTCGGTGAGGGCCGCGAGCGCGGCGGCCACCGGCACGCCGACCACGTAGACCATCATCAGGCCGGTGATCGTGGTGGCCAGCAGCGGCAGGATCAGGACGGGCTTGAGGCCCTCCAGGTTCTTGTGCAGGCGGATGTGCCGGTTGAGGAAGGCGGTGGTGTAGCCGGCGATGAAGCCTGCGGCGATGCCGCCCAGAAAGCCCGCCTGGAGGTTCGCGGCGAGCATGCCGCCGATCATGCCCGGCGCGATGCCCGGCCGGTCGGCGATGGAATAGGCGATGTAGCCGGCGAGCGCCGGGACGATCAGGGCAAACGCCGCCTTGGCGCCGATCTCTCCGAGCGCATAGCCCAGCGTGCCGGCATTCTCCGGCTTCATCGCGTCGATGCCGCCGAAGGCGAAGGCCAGCGCGATCAGGAGGCCGCCCGCCACCACGAAGGGCAGCATGAAGGACACGCCGGTCATCAGGTGCTTGTAGGCGCCGGCCTTGTTCTCCGCCGCGGCCGGACGGGCGGGGCCGTCCGCCGTCGCCTGGGCCGTATCGGCCGCCTGCCCCTGCGCCTCGGCGAGCGCGGTGGCGATCAGGCCCTTGCCGTCGCGGATCGCCGCCTTGGTGTTGGTGGCGTAAACCCGCTTTCCGGCGAAGCGCGCCCGGTCGACGCCGGTATCGGCGGCGATCAGCACGATGTCGGCCGCCGCGATCTCCGCCGCCGTCAATGCGTCGCGGGCGCCGACGGAGCCTTGCGTCTCGACCCGGACGTCGTGGCCCAGCGCCTTCGCCGCCGCCTGGATGCCCTCGGCCGCCATGAAGGTGTGGGCGATGCCGGTGGGGCAGGAGGTGATCGCCACGATTCTTTTCGGAGTGGCCGCCGCGTTTGCCGTGGAGCCGGACACCTCCGTGCCGGCGCCCAGGCGGTCGAGCACGGCGTTGACGTCGGTCAGCACGTCCTCGATCGCCGCCCGCGCCCGGTGCAGCGCCCCGAACCGGCCCTCGCCGAGATCGCCCTCGCCGACGAGCAGCACGGCCCGAGCCTGCGCAATCGCCGCTTCAGGGATCGGGTTGCCGCTGCCGCCCTTGCCGCGGACTTCGAGGGTCATCGGCGTGTTGCGCCGCCCGGCCGCCTTGCGCAGGGCCTCGGCGGCGAGGACGGCGTGGGTGGAGAGGTCTCCGCCTCCCACCACGGCCAGAAGCTGTGCCATGGGTTTCCTCCTCGAGTTTTTACCCGTTCGCTCGGTCGCCCGCCGATGATCCCTCTCCCGCAGAGGGGGGAGGGTCGGGGATGCGGTCAGTCGAGCCGCTCGATCCCGATCTCGCGCGCGATCGCCTCCACCTCGTCCCGCCCCGGCAGGTTCGCCCCCGTGCGGCTGAGCTTGCCCGCGGCGAAGGCGAGCGACCGCCGGGCGAGGTCGGGCAGGGCGAGGCGATCGTGCAGGCCGGCGACGAGGCCGGCGACCAGGGCGTCGCCCGCGCCGACGGTGCTCGCCACCCGGGTCGGCGGCGGCAGGGCCCGGAACGCGCCCTCGGCGGAGACGAACAGCGCGCCCTCCGCCCCGAGCGAGACGCAGACCAGCGCGATGCCGCTGCGCCGGAGTTCCCGAGCGGCATCGAGCACGCCGGACAGTTCGGGGAGCGGGCGCCCGGCCCACTCTTCCAGTTCGTGCCGGTTCGGCTTGATCGCGTCCGGCAGGCCGTCGCGCCCCGTGGCGAGCGCGGCGGCGAGCGCCGGCCCGGAGGCGTCGAGGACGACGCGGGCGCCGCGCCGCTTCAGCTCGGCGGTGAGCCGGGCATAGGTGTCGGCGGGCGCCGAGCGCGGCAGGCTGCCGGCGAGCACCGCGAGGCTGCCGGGGCCGGTCAGGTCGGCGAGCACGGCGCGCACCGCCTCGACGGTGGAGGGGCCGATGTCGAGACCCGGCAGGTTGATGTCGGTGGTCTCGCCGCTGCCCGCATCGAGCAGCTTGAGGTTGGTGCGCGTCTCGCCGGGAATCCGGGCGAAGCGGTCGTCGATGCCCTTGGCCGCGAGAAGCTGGACGAACGGCGCGGCGTTGTCCTGGCCGAGCACGCCGGTGGCGGCGACAGACAGGCCCCAGTCGGCGAGGCAGCAGGCGACGTTGACCCCCTTGCCGCCGGCGTCCGCCCAGACCGAGCGGGCGCGGTGCACGCTGCCCGGCGTCAGGCTGTCCAGCGTGACGGTCTGGTCGATCGCCGGGTTGAGGGTGAGGGTGACGAGGCGCATCGCTCAGGCTCCGGCCGCGGCTTCGTCGAGGGCGCGCACCGCGGCCGCGTCCTCCTGCGCGCAGGCCCTGGCCGCAAGCGCCGTCAGTTCGGCCCTGTCGGAGGCGCGCAGGCGCGCCTTCACGCCGGGCAGGTCGCGGGGCGTCATCGACAGCTCGTGGACGCCGAGGCCCGCGAGCAGGCAGGCGCCGAACGGGTCGCCGGCGATGCCGCCGCAGACGCCGACGAAGCGCCCGTGCCGGGCGGCGCCCTCGCAGGTGAGGCGGATCAGCCGCAGCACCGCCGGGTGGAGCGAGTCGGCCTCCGGCGCGAGCTCGGTGTTCTGGCGGTCGATGGCGAGGGCGTACTGGGTGAGATCGTTGGTGCCGATCGAGAAGAAGTCGCAGTGCCGGGCCAGCACGTCGGCCTGGATCGCGGCCGCGGGCACTTCGATCATGATGCCGAGCGGCACGTCCGGCGCGCCGACGTCCCCTCGAATCCGCTCGCAGATCTCCCGGAGCTTCAGCACCTCCGGCACCGAGGTGATCATCGGCATCATGATCGAGAGCGGCGCGTCCTTGCCCTTCGGGGCGTCGGCGGGAACGTGATCCCTCGCCGCCCGGTAGAGGGCGCGCAGTTGCGGCTCCATCAGGTCGGGCCGGCGCAGGAGCAGGCGGGCGCCGCGCACACCGAGGAAGGGGTTTTCCTCCCGAGGCAGGTGGAGATGGGCGACCTGCTTGTCGCCGCCGATGTCGAGGGTGCGCACGATCAAGGGGCGGCCGTCGAGCGCCTTCAGCATGCCCGAATAGGTCGCGTACTGGTCGTCCTCGCCCGGCGTGTCGCCGCGCTCCAAGAACAGGAACTCGGTGCGCATCAGGCCGACGCCCTCCGCGCCCTGGTCGAGGGCGAGGGGCACCTGCTCGGGGTTGTTGACGTTGGCGCCGATGGCGATGCGGTGGCCGTCGCGGGTCTGCGCGGGCCTTGCCCGCTCCCGCGCCTCGGCCTCCGCCTGCTCGCGCTGCCGGGCGCGCCAGTTCCCGGCGGAGGCGACGTCCGCCTCGCTCGGGCTCAGGTAGAGGCGGCCGGTGGTGCCGTCGAGGATCGCGGTGGTGCGGTTCTCCATCGCCAGCAGGCCGGGACCGCCCGCGACCACGGCCGGGATGCCCAGCGTGCGCGCCAGGATCGCGGTGTGCGAGGTCGGGCCGCCCTGGGCCGTGGCGAGGCCGATGACGCGGGCGGGGTCGAGGCCCGCCGTGTCGGAGGGGGCGAGGTCGGGGGCGATCAGGATGCAGGGCACGTCCGGCAGGTCGTGGCCGCTCTTCAGCGCCGGGTCGATCTGCGCCAGCACCCGGCGGCCGACATCGCGCAGGTCGGCGGCCCGGGCGGCGAGGACGGGGTTGCCGAGCGCCGAGAGCCGCCCGGCCATCCGCTCGACCGCGGCGTTCCAGGCAAACGCCACGCCGTGGCCCTCGACCATGAGCTGGCAGGCCAGCGTGATGAGGTCGGTGTCGGCGATCAGCTCGCCTTGCGCCCGGAAGATGCCGGCATCGGCCTTGCCGAGCCGCCGTTCGGTGTCGTCGGCCAGCGCCTTGAGCTGGCCGCCGGTGGCGGCGAGCGCCCGGTGCAGGCGGTCGGCGCCGGAGGTCAGCGGCTCGGGCTCGTCGGGCACGGTGACCTCGGCCGCCGCCAGCACGTGGATCGGCCCGATGGCGATGCCGGGGCTGGCGCCGATGCCGGGCATCACCCGCGGCGCGTCGGCGGGGTTCCAGCCGGCCACCGGGGCGGCGGCCTTGGCCGCGGCCTCCGCCGCGCGCCGGGCGGCGGCCTTCTCGCCGGCGCTCAGACCCGTCACCGCGGCGCAGATCCTTGCCAGCGCCCCGGCCTCGTCGTCCCCTTCCGCCGAGATCGTCACCTCGTCGCCGCAGCGCAGGCCGAGTTGCAGCAGCGCGATCAGGTTCTTGGCGTCCGCCGCCTGCCCGCCGTGGCGCACCTGGATGCGCGCCGGCAGGGCGCGGGCGGTCTCGACCCAGTGCGCGGCGGGCCGGGCGTGCAGGCCGGTCGGGTAATCGACGGTCCAATCGAAGCGCTGGCGCAGATCGGTGGCCGGGCCCGGGGCGGTCGGCGCGGCGGCGTCCTCGGTGAGCGCCGCGGCGATGTCCGCCTCGCTCCGCGTGGTGCGGAGCCGGTCGAGGCGGCCCTCGTCCTGGATCAGGCGGGTGAGGCGGCGCAGCACGGTGATGTGCGTGTCCGACTGCGCGGCGATGGCGACCACGAGGTGGGCGGTCTGGCCGTCGTGCCATTCGAGGCCGCCGGGGATCTGCAGGACGGCGAGCCCGCTCTCGCGCACGAGGTGCCGGTCGTCGACCATGCCGTGCGGGATGACGACGCCGTGGCCGAGATAGGTGTTCGCCACGCCCTCGCGGCGCAGCATGCTCTCGCCGTAGGCCGCGTCGATGCAGCCGGCGGCCGTGAGCAGCCCGGCGGCCTCGCGGATCGCGGCCTCCTTGCTGGCCGGCGCGGCGGCGAGGCGGACGAGGAGCCGTGGGCCGGTGCGCTGGGGCGAAAACGTCGGCGTCTGCGCGAGCATGGCGTGCTCTCCTCACCTCAAGGCTGCCCCGGCTGGTTCGCCGGGTGCATTTGCCGGACGCAGGCCGCGCTGGGCCTGCTCGGTTGTTCCGCCTGCCTTGTTATTCCGAATGAAAACGTTTTCACAAGATGTGTCAAGGGATACCTGCAAAAAAGTGCAGAATGGCGGCTTGCGATGCGGATCGCGGAGTGGCAGAACCCTGGCATGCGGCTGAAAACGTTTCCTTCGTTGCGGATGCCGGAATGAGCGTGGGAATCCGCGACGTGGCCCGCGCGGCGGGCGTCTCGACGGCGACGGTCTCGCGGGCGCTCGGGCGCGGGCCGGTGAGCGATGCCGTGCGCGCGCAGGTCGAGGCGGCGGTGCGCGCCACCGGCTATCGGCCGAACCTCTCGGCCCGCCGCCTGCGCTCGAAGGCGGCGCAGACCATCGGCCTGATCGTGGCCGACATCCGCAACCCGTTCTTCACGGCGGTGAGCCGGGCGGTGGAGGACGCGGCCTACGCCGCCGGGATGCGGGTGATCCTGTGCAACACCGACGAGGATCCGGCCCGCGAGGCGATGTACCTGCGGCTGATGGAGGAGGAGCGCGTCACCGGCGTGATCTTCGCGCCGACCCGGACGACGGCGGACGGGCTCACGGCGGACAGCCTGTCCTTCCCCACGGTGTTCATCGACCGCGCGGGGATGCCCGGAGCCCATGACAGCGTGGTGCTCGACAACGCGGCGGCCGCCGCGTCCCTGGTCGATCACCTCGTCGCGCAGGGGTTCAAGCGGATCGGCGGCCTGTTCGGTTCCACCAGTTCCACCGCACGGGAGCGGCAGGCCGGCTACGAGGCGGCGATGGCCCGCCACGACCTCTCCCCCGTCGCCCGCTCCGTGGCGCCGAACGCGGCGGCCGCGGAGGCCGAGACCGTCCGCTGGCTGGCGCAGCCCGACCGGCCCGAGGCTCTGATCCTCTCGAACGGGCTGATTCTGATGGGAGCGGTGCGCGCGGCGCGCACGCTCGAGCTCGCCATCCCCGCAGATCTGGCGCTGGCGGGCTTCGACAACGAGCCCTGGACCGATCTGGTCGAGCCGGGCCTCACCGTGATCGCGCAGCCGGTGGCCGAGATCGGCACCCAGGCGATGCGCCTCCTGTTCGAGCGCATCGAGCATCCGGGCCAGCCGGTGCGGAAGGTGACGCTGAGCGGGCGGGCGGTGCTGCGGGGCTCGACCCGGCGGGGGTGAGAGGGACCGAGCCCAGGGCTCCGAACCCGGGTCGACGCTCTTGGCGGCGCTCTCCGGCTCATCACGGCCGTCGTTCCGGATTCCGCTGCGCGGCCCCGGCCTCGTCCGTCGTCGCGCCGCCAATCAGGATGAGGCTGCGAATGGAATCGAGGTGGTCGAACAGGCCCTGAGCGCGTTGCGCTTCGCCTCGGCTTCTCGCACAAGCCGGCAGCCTTCGTTCGGGCCGGCGCTTCGCCGGCCTCGAAGCCCTCCTGCCGCCGCGGCGGGACAGCCCGCATCTCCCGGCCCACCGATGAGCCTCGCCCCCCTCCTCGCCGTCCCGCTCGCGGGCCTCCTCGCCGCCGGGCTGATCGTGCTGCTGAAGCCCCTGCTGCGGCGCTACGCCCTGGCCCGCCCCAACGCCCGCTCCAGCCACAGGGTGCCGACGCCCCAGGGCGGCGGGATCGCCATCGTCGCCGCCGCGCTCGCCGCCGGGGCCCTTCTCGCCGTTCCCGCCGGGATCGATCGCACGGGCACGGAACTGCCGGTGCTCGCCCTCGGCATCCTCGTGCTGGCCGTCGTCGGGACCGTCGACGACATCCGCCCGCTGCCGGCCTCGCTGCGGCTCCTCGTCCAGGCGGGGACGGTGGCGGCTTTGGTCCTCGCCGCCGAGGGACGCCTCCTGCCCGGGACTCCGCTCTGGCTGGAACGGGGCCTCGCGATCCTCGCCGGGCTCTGGTTCGTGAACCTCGTCAACTTCATGGACGGGCTCGACTGGATGACGCTGGCCGAGTTCGTGCCGCCGGCCGCCCTCCTGCTCGTCCTCGGCCTCGCCGGCCTCTACGCCCCCGCGCCGACCCTGGTCGCGGGCGCCCTGCTCGGCGCGCTCCTCGGCTTCGCGCCGTTCAACCGGCCGGTGGCGCGGCTGTTCATGGGCGATGTCGGCTCCCTGCCGGTGGGCCTGATCGTGGCGTGGCTGCTGTTCCGTCTTGCGGCGGAGGGGGGGCTCGCCGCCGCGCTGATCCTGCCGCTCTACCCGCTCGCCGACGCGACGCTGACGCTGCTGTGGCGCCTGCGGCGCGGCGAGCGGGTCTGGCAGGCCCACCGCAGCCATTACTATCAGGTGGCCACCGTCAACGGCTTCTCGGTTCCCGAGGTGGTCGGCTCCGTCTTCGCCGTGCAGGGGATGCTCGCGGTCCTGGCCGCCGCGACCTTGCTTTGGCCGCACCCCGCGGTCACGCTCGCCGGCCTCGTCCTCGCGGCGGGGCTGGTCGGATGGCTGCTGCGCCGGTTCGCGGCACCGCGGCCGGGCCGCGCTTCGGAAGGAAACAGGGCGTGACCGGAAAGCTGATCGCGCTGACGGGGGCGACGGGCTTCATCGGCCGCCACCTGCTGCGGGCGCTCACGGAGCGCGGCGACCGGGTGCGCGTGCTGCTGCGGCGACCGGTGGCTTTGCCCGAAGGCGCGAGCGGCGCGGTGGTCGGCGATCTGGCCCGGCCGATGAACATGGCCGCGGCGCTCACCGGAGTCGATGCCGTGGTGCATTCGGCGGGCCTCGCCCACGCCATGTCCGGCGCGCCCGAGGACGATTTCCGCAGTTCCAACACCGAGGCGACCCGGCGCCTCGCGGACGCCGCGCAGCGGGCCAGGGTCGGCCGCTTCGTGTTCCTCTCCTCGATCCGCGCGCAGGCCGGCCCGAGCGCCCCGGCGCCCCTCTGCGAATCGGACGCGCCCGCGCCGACCGACGCTTACGGCCGCTCGAAGCTCGCCGCCGAGGAGGCGCTGGCCGAGGCGGGGCTCGACTGGGTCGCCCTGCGCCCGGTGCTGGTCTACGGCGCCGGGGTGAAGGGCAACATGGCCGCGCTGCTCCGGCTCGCCCGGACGCCCTACCCGCTGCCGCTCGCAAGCCTGACGGGGCGCCGCTCGCTGGTCTCGGTCGAGAGTCTGGCCGCTGCCGTGGCGACGGTGCTGGAGGCGCCCGCCCCGCTCGCGCGCCCGCTGATCGTGGCCGATCCCGACCCGCTGACGCTGCCGGAGATGCTGGCGGCGCTCCGCTCCGGCCTCGGCCGCGGCCCCGGCCTGCTCCCCTGCCCGGTTCCGCTGATCGGGCTGGCCTGCCGCGCCACCGGCCGCGAGGCCGCCTTCGACCGCCTGACCGGCTCCCTGGTGGCCCGGGCCGAGGGGCTGGGGGCCCTGGGCTGGCGGCCGTCACAGGGGACACGCGAGGGGCTCGCCGCGCTGGCGCGGGCCGGGGGCTGAGGCCCGAATCGTCGCCGGCTCGACCGGAGCCGCGATGTTCTCGGCCTGTCGGCTGCCTGGAGCGCAGGACAGTCGGATAGAGCCTCGTCCCGAAAGATGGTTGCCGGCCTTCGGAAAAGACGATGCAATCGGCGAACGCGGGGCCGGACGTCTCGACATCCCTTCCGGCGCCGTCGCGCCCTGGATTGCTTCGGCTTCGCCTCGCAATGACGGAGAGAGTCACCCGCGCCTTCATTGCGAGCCGTCAGGCGAAGCAATCCAGCAGCGCGACTGCAACCGGCTTCGCAACCCCCTTTCCGCTCTTCCGAACGCTTCAAGGATCCGATCCAGGGCAACGGACCGGATGCGGGGCCTGCATGACCCGGAAAGCCCGGATCGAACGTTCGGATGCTCTCGGTTTTTGATTGTGCATCGTCCCGAAAGCCGGCAGCCACCTTGCGGGACGATGCTCTACGCGGTCGTCGCGAGCGGTGGCGCGGCGGTGGGTGTTACCTCGGCCCGAGGCGCGATCGCTGCGGGCACCGGGCTCGGCACGGCGCCCGCCCGGTTGCGGAAATCCGGGATCGCCTCCTCGAACACGGCTTCCGCCGCCGCCCGGTCGCCCGCCGCCACGGCCTCGCGCAGGCGGAAAATCCAGGCCTCCAGCACGGCGCGGTCGGCGAAGACGGGCTTGGCCGCCATCACGCCGTCGATGCCGGCGAGCGTCACCCGCGGCTCCTCCTTCGCGAACAGGATCTCGTTGAGCCGCTCGCCCGGCCGCGCCCCGGTAACCTGGATCTCGATGTCCTCGCCCGGTTCGAAGCCGGCGAGACGGACCATCCGCTCGGCGAGATCGCGGATGCGCACGGGCTGGCCCATCTTGAGCACGTAGACCGCGGCGCGCTGGTCGCCGGTGTCGCCGCGCCCCTCGGCATCGGCGTGGGAGGCGGCGGTGAGCACGAGGTCGGACGCCTCGCGCACGGTCATGAAGTAGCGCACCATCTCGGCATGCGTCACGGTGACCGGGCCGCCGCGGGCGATCTGCGCCTTGAACACCGGCACCACGGAGCCGGCCGAGCCCAGCACGTTGCCGAAGCGCACGGCGATCAGCCGGATCGCCTCCGGGCCCGAGCGCTCCGCATCGAGAGCCTGTGCCACCATCTCGGCGAAGCGCTTGGTGACGCCGAGCTGCGAGACCGGCTCGATCGCCTTGTCGGTCGAGATCATCACCAGCGCCCGAGCGCCCGCGGCCACCGTGGCCTCGGCGACGTTGATCGAGCCGAACACGTTGGTCTTGATGCCCTCGGCCCAGTCGCGTTCGAGGTAGGGCACCTGCTTCAGCGCGGCGGCGTGGAACACGTAGGTCGGCCGGAAGTCGCGCAGGATCGCGTGCAGGCGCTCGCGGTCGCGGATGTCGGCCAGCGCGCCCTGCACCTCGGCCTCGGCGTGGAGCAGCGCCGGTCCGTTGAGGACGGCGTGGAGCGCCGGCTCGGAATTCTCGACGACGAGCAGCGCCGAGGCGCCGAAGGCGACCGCCCGGGCGCAGATCTCCGAGCCGATCGAACCGCCGCCGCCCGTCACGACCACGCGGGCGCCGGCCAGGAAGCGTTCGAGGCGCGGCCGGTCGATGGCGACGGTGGGGCGCAGGAGCAGATCCTCGATCTCCAGCGGCGCGAGTTCGGCGTCGCGCATCCCCTCGCCGAGGCTGGTGACGCGGGCGAGCGGCAGGCCGAGCCGCCGGGCGCGGGCGATCAGGTCGTCGGGTTCGGCCTCGGGGGCGAGTGCGCTCGGCGTCGCCACGAGCCGGCGCACGGGCAGGCCGCGCCCCGCCAGATCGGCCACCACCCGCTCCAGATCGCGAAAGCCTCCCAGCACGGGCACGCCGCGCATCATCTGCCCCGCCTCGTCGGCCCGCGGCGAGAGGATGCCCTTGGGCGAAAGCCGCCTGACCGAGCCCGATTCGATGGCGCGCAGCACGATCTCGATATCGGCACCGCGCCCGAGCAGCAGCGTCGGCGTGGTGGCGGCGCGGGCCTGGCTCTGCCGGGAGCGGGCGTATTTCAGATAGCGGAAGGCCAGCCGCGGGCCGCCGAGCAGGAAGATCTGCAGCACCCAATAGAGGATGATGGCGACTTTGCCGAAGAAGTAGAACCCGTAGAGGTTCGAGGAGACCAGCACGTAGTCGAGCACGAGCAGCGTCAGCGCGGTGACGCTCGCGGCGCGCACGATGCCGGCGAGGTCGGGCAGCGAGGCGAAGCGCCATTTCGTGCGGTAGAGCCGGAACCACGCGTAGATCAGCCCGGCATAGGCCAGGAACGGCGGCAGCAGCAGCGGCAACGCGTGCAGGCGCTCGGCCAGGGCCCCGTCCTGGAAGCGGAAGGCGAAGGTCAGCACCACGGCCGCCGCGGTCGCGGCGAGATCGTGGACGACCATCACCGCCGTCTTGAGGGTGCGCTTCTGCATGATGCTTTTTTCGGAGTGCGGGGCGGTATCGGCGCAGCCTCGCCCGGTGTCAACGCGACACGCGGCGAGCGACACGCGACCCCGATGAACCGAGCGGATCCCCTCCGGCCGCTCAGCCGAGCGAGCGCCGTGCACGCGCGATGGCCCCGTCCGCCTCCCCGAGATCCGGGGCGTCGATGCGGCGGTAGCGCGCCTGGATCAGGCCGAAGGCGAAGGCGAAGTGGCCGGCGGCGACGATGGCGAGCAGCCCCCAGCCGTAGGGCTGGGCCCTCAGCGCGAAGGCGCCCGACAGGCCGGACGCCTCCGAAGGCCCCTGCGTCCAGGCGGCGGCCAGCACGAAGCCGCCGATCATCAGGTAGACGAGGCCGCGCGCCGCGTAGCCGAAGCGGGCGAGGTGCTCCAGCGCGTTGTCGTTCCGGCTCCAGGCCATGAATTCAGGCGCGCTCGCGGTCCGGCCTGCCGGCGAGCGCGACGTAGAAGCCGAGCCCGTCGCCGGCCGGCAGCGTCTGCAGCCGGTCGATCCAGCCGCGGCGCTTGGCGTCGAGGAGCTGGCGCCCGACCGGCTGGAACAGGGTCTCGCCGCCGCCCTTCGGCGGCGGGTCGAGGCGGATCACCACGGTCTTGCCCTTGGCGAAGCGGCTGCGCTCCAGCATGTCGGTCAGCGAGGCCTCCGCCGTCGGGCGGTTGGTCCCGCGCAGATCGAGCACCGATTCCGCGTCGGTGACGCCGAGCGAGCCGCGCAGCTTGTTGGCGTAGTCGTCTTCGAAATGGGGCAAGGCCGGGTCCGCGCAGGTTCGTCGTCCATGGCATCGTTCCGAGAGGCGGTTGCCGGCTTTCGGAGAGAGACGATGCAAAATCAGGAACCTAGGGCCTCGTCCCGGATCTGGTGACCGGGACGGGGGTCCTAGAAGGCGATGTCGTCGTAGATCTCGGCAACGGCCAAGCGGCCGCCGAGTTCGGGCATTTCGACCGCGCCGCTCAAGCCCCGGGCCTCGAACGCCCACCCGCCGTCGGGCCCGCGCCGCCACACCTCCACCCGCGGCTCGTCCTGATAGACGATCAGGAAGAGCTTGAGCGAGGCGACGCTGCGATAGAAGTCGGTCTTGCGGCCGCGGTCCCGGCTCATGGTCGAGGGCGAGAGCACCTCCGCGACGAGGACCGGATCGCGGGCGTAGCCATCCCTCAGCGGTGGTCCGCAACGGACCACCACGTCGGGGATCGGTGCGAAGGTGTCCATGGCGTCGCTCAGCACGGCGATCCCGGGAATCGCACGGCAGCCGCGGTCGCGGACCATGTCGGAGAGCTTTCGAGACAGGTTCAGCACGATCTGCTGGTGCCGCTCGCTCTGCGGCGCCATCAGCGTGGGGTCGCCGTCGATCAGCTCCCAGCGTTCCTCGTCGGGACGATCGGCAACCCAGGCCTGATACTCCGCCACCCGCATGCCGGGGTCGCGCCGAAGGGCGAGCGCCATCGAGGAGCCTCCGAAACCGGCCTCGATGCTAGCACCGCCCCGGAGCCAGGCAAGCGGGGCGCGGCGCAGGATCAGAGAGTGAGACGCGCATAGATTTCCGCCACGGACAGCGCGCCGCCGCGTTCAGGCAGGTCGATGACCGCGCCGGGGCCGGCGAACTAAACCGTCCAGTCCGGCGCACGGCGCCAGACCTCCACCCGCGCTTCGTCCTGATGCACGAGCAGGAGCACGGCGAGCGACGGAACGGTCTGATAGAACTCGGTCTTGCGGCCGCGGTCGAGCACGAGGGTCGAGGGCGAGAGGACTTCCACGACGAGCAGGGGATCGCTGGTGTAGCCGTATTCCGGCGGCTCGCCGCATTGCACGACCACGTCGGGAATCGGCGCGTAATCGTCCATGGCCTCGCTCAGGATCGCGAGGCCCGGATAGGCGCCGCAGCCCCGGCGCTCGGCGAGGTCGTCAAGATGTTTGACGATGGTTGGTGACTATGCGCTGATGTCGACCCTTGGCGGGCGCATCAGCACCGGCACGCCTTCGATCAATTCCCAGCGTTCGTCGTCCGGCCGGGTTGCGGCCCAATCCCGATACTCGGCGACCCGCATGCGGGTGTCGCGGCATGCGGCGACGGCCATCGATCAGCCTCCGGTGCGAAGGCGCGCACCGTAACAAGAAAGGGCCGCCCCGGACAGGGCGGCCCTAGGGCGATCGCTTGAAGCGTTCGCCCTGATTTTTTTGGCCAGCCTCAGTCGCCGGCGCCCGCGGGCTCAGGCTCTCGCTCCGCGCGGCGCTCTTCGCGCCGCGAAGCCACTGATGCGGCTTCGAGCGATGGCCCTGAGGGCGGCCCTCTTTCGGATCAGCCGTGCACGAGCACGTTGCGGAACTGCCAGGGGTCGCTCCGGTCGATGTCCTCCGGGAACAGGCCGGGGCGGTCGGCGAGGGGAGTCCAGTCGGTGTAGACGCCGACGACCGGGCCGAGATACGGCGTCTGCACCTCGAGGCAGCGGCGGAAGTCGATCTCGTCGGCCTCGACGATGCCGGCCTCCGGGTTTTCCAGCGCCCAGACCATGCCGGCGAGCACCGCCGACGTCACCTGAAGGCCGGTGGCGTTCTGGTAGGGGGCGACGCGGCGCGTCTCCTCGATGGAGAGCTGAGAGCCGTACCAGTAGGCGTTCCTGGCATGGCCGTAGAGGAGCACGCCGAGTTCGTCGATTCCGTCGACGATCTCGTTCTCGTCGAGGATGTGGTGGCGCTCCTGTACCCTGCCGGCATTGCCCCACATCTCGTGCAGCGAGAGCACCGCGTCGTTGGCCGGATGGTAGGCGTAGTGGCAGGTCGGGCGGTAGACCGCCTCGCCGCCTTCGCGGACCGTGTAGTAGTCCGAGATCGAGATCGCCTCGTTGTGGGTGACGAGGAAGCCGAACTGCGCCTGCGCCGTCGGGGTCCAGGAGCGCACGCGGGTGTCGGCACCGGGCTGGAGCAGGAAGATCGCGCAGCGCGAGCCCTTGGTCTGCTCCTCGGCGTTGGCCGGCTTCCAGGTCTCGTGCGTGCCCCAGCCGAGCTCGGCCGGCTGGTTGCCCTCGGAGACGAAGCCCTCGACCGACCACGTGTTGACGAACACGCCCTGCGGCTTCGGGTTCTTGGCGCGCTGGGTGTCGCGCTCGGCGATGTGGACGCCCTTGACGCCGAGCTTCCGCATGAGCGCGGCCCAGCCCTCGCGGCTCGTCGGCTCCGGATCGGTGACGCCGGTGTCGTGAGCGATGTTCAGCAGCGCCTGCTTGACGAACCACGAGACCATGCCGGGGTTGGCGCCGCAGCACGACACCGCGGTCGGGCCGCCGGGCGCGGCGCGGCGGGCGGCGAGGATGTTTTCGCGCAGCGCGTAGTTGGTTCGGTCGGCTTGGCTCAGAGCCTTGTCGAAGTAGAAGCCGGCCCAGGGCTCGGCCACCGTGTCGATGTAGAGCGCGCCGAGTTCGCGGCAGAGTTCGAGGATGTCGCGCGAGGAGGTGTCGACCGAGAGGTTCACGCAGAAGCCCTGGCCGCCGCCCTCGGTGAGGAGCGGCGTGAGGACATCGCGAAAATTCTCCTTGGTGAGCGCCACCTTCTCGAAGCGCAGGCCGTGCGCGTCGGCCAGATCCTTGTGCGCGTCGGACGGGTCGACGACCGTGAAGCGGCGCTTGTCGTACTCGAAGTGCCGCTCGATCAGGGGAAGGGTGCCCCGGCCGATCGACCCGAAGCCGATCATCACGATCGGGCCGGTGATGCGACCATGGACCGGCCGATCCTTCTGCGGGCCATCGGACATGCGCGGACACTCCTTGTCGGGGCTGCTCTTCGCTTCAGAGCGGCGTGCTTGATGCCTGGAAATGACGAGCGGATGACGGTTCGACGCGCCGGGGTCAACCGGCCCCGCCACGGGATCGTTGCGGAATCGTGAAGACGACGGCCGGGAAGCCATGAATTCAGCGCAAGGCTGAGATCGGCAGGCATCGGAGGCCGTCCTGTCGGGAAGAGCTTATATTGCAGCGCAACAAGGGAGGGCACCCAGGGGGCAGACAGCACGCACGAGGGAATCGAACCATGCTGACCGTCCTCACCGCACCGTCCATCCATCCGGAAGTCGAAGCGATCGACCGCGACCCGGGCATCATCACGCTCCTCACCGGTCTCGTCCGCGCCGGCCGCACGGCGCTGGGTCACGCCCGCGCCTTCCACCGGAGCGCCAGCCGCCTGTTGATGTGAGGCGCCCCCGGCCCGCCATCGACTCAGGCGGCGCGTCGTCGCGCGGCCCCAGCGGCGGCCGCGGCCGCCACCTCCGGCCGTTCCTCGATGGCGCCGGTCGCCCGCAGCACGCCCTCGACCCTCGCCAACGCGCCGGCCCTGAGTTCGAGGCCGAGGAAACGTTCCCGTTCGAACGGGCCGGGCATGGAGAGGGCTTCCGCCTTGGCCGGTTCGAAGCCGAAGCGGGCGTAGTAGGGCGCATCCCCCACCAGCAGCACGGCACCGCGGCCCTGTTCCGTGGCTCTGGCGATGGCCGCCCGCATCAACGCTCCGCCGAGCCCGGCGCCCTGGAGCGTCGGATCGACCGCGAGCGGGCCGAGCAGCAGGGCCGGACGGCCGCAGCCGGTCTCGACATCCCACAGCCGCACGGTGCCGACGAGCCCTTCGCCCCGCACAGCCGAGAGGGCGAGGCCACGCGCCGGGAGGCGGCCCTCGCGCAGGCGCTGCGAGGTCTTCAGGAAGCGGCCCGGCCCGAAGCAGGCATTGAGCAGGCGCTCGCGGGCCGCGACGTCGGAGGCGATTTCATCGCGGATCTGGATCACGGCCGCACCCTCCCAGGTCGCTGACAAGCGGGAAGAAACAGCCCTCGCACCCGCCGGAGGCGGGCCGTCCGGGACAGATCGACAAGCGCGTCTCGTGAGACACGCGGCACTTCTGGCGATGGGCGTGAACGAAGCCTGACCGATGCCGGCCCCGCGGGGAGATGCGGGGCCGCACATCATGGGGCGGCGGATCAGATCACGATCTGTTCGAGCGGCGGAAAGCCGTTGAAGGCGACCGCGGCGTAGGTCGTGGTGTAGGCGCCCGCGCCCTCGATCCACACCTTGTCGCCGATCGAGAGGGAGACCGGCAGCGGGTAGGGGTTCTTCTCGTAGAGCACGTCGACCGAATCGCAGGTCGGGCCGGCGACGACGCAAGGCGCCATGCGGTCCGCGTCGTGGTCGGTGCGGATCGCGTAGCGGATCGACTCGTCCATGGTCTCGGCCAGACCGCCGAACTTGCCGATGTCGAGATAGACCCAGCGCACCTCGTCCTCGGCCTCCGACTTCCTGGAGACCAGCACGACCTCCGCTTCGATCATGCCGGCGTTGCCGACCATGCCGCGGCCCGGCTCGATGATCGTCTCCGGGATCCGGTTGCCGAAGTGCTTGGTGAGCGCGCGGAAGATCGCGTCGCCGTAGCTCTCCACGCCCGGCACCTGCTTGAGGTACTTGGTCGGAAAGCCGCCGCCGAGGTTGACCATCGACAGGCCGATGCCGCGCAAGCCGCATTCCTGGAAGATCTGGGAAGCGGCGGCGAGCGCCCCGTCCCAGGCTCCGGTGTCGGCCTGTTGCGAGCCGACATGGAAGGAGACGCCGTAGGCGTGGAGGCCGTGCCGGTGGGCGTGCTCCAGCACGTCCACCGCCATCTCCGGCTCGCAGCCGAATTTTCGCGAAAGCGGCCAGTCGGCGCCGGCACCGTCGCAGAGGATGCGGCAGAAGACCCGCACGTCGGCGGCCTCGACGCCGGCCGCCTCGCTCGCGCGAAAGATCTTCTCGACTTCCGGCTGGCAATCGACGGCGAAGAGGCGGATGCCGAGCTTGAGCGCACGCACCACGTCGCGCTCCTTCTTGATGGTGTTGCCGAAGGAGATGCGCTCGGCGGTGGCGCCGGCGGCCAGCGCCATCTCGATCTCGGCGACCGAGGCGGTGTCGAAGCAGGAGCCCATCTCGGCGAGCAGGCGCAGCACGTCCGCGGCCGGGTTCGCCTTCACGGCGTAGAACACGCGGGTGTCGGGGAGCGCACGACTGAACGCGGTGTAGTTGTCGCGCACGACATCGAGGTCGAGGACCATCACCGGACCTTCGTCCCGGCCGAGGTCGCGGCGCGTGCGCAGGTAATCGCGGATGCGATCGGTCATCGGTCGTCCCCACCACAGGTTCGAGGCGCCGTCTTCGGGCGCGGGATCGAATCGGGACGGCCCGGGAACGAGCCGTCGGCGTCAGGGGGCGACGCGTCGCTCGCATCCGCGCGCTTTGGAGACGCGCGGACGGCGGCGGCGCGAGAAGCACCCCGGAAGCTGCCGTGGATTGGATGGGGGAACCCCAACCGCACGCCGGGCAAGGATAAACAAGCCTCTTCGGTGTCGGCCTTTGGAGGGCCGACGAGACCAAAAAAGCCCGTTCGTCGTTGCTTTAAGCTGCGTCCCCCGTGGAGAGCGGGGTTCGCCGGTTTCGCCTCCGGCTGTCGGTTGTTGTCGGGGTCTGGTGTCGCCACCCGGATGCCGGCCGCAGGGATCCACCCATTCGACCATCGATCCTTTAAGACCCCTGGCGGCTGTCCGGCAGTTGACCGGATGCCCACCAACCGACACGCGGCCACAGGCACGTGCGAAATTGGGCAGGGGCGATATACGGCCGAGGGCCCGCGGCGACAAGGGAAAAAGCCGGCCGTTCCGGTGATTTCCGCACGACATCGGGATTGTTGCGGAAAGGACGCACCGCCGCCGGGGCGTCGCCCGCCGGCCTCTTTTCAAGCCTTGCCGAAGCGGCCATTGAACCACGGCATCACGGAACGGGACGATGATCCAAGCCGAAGGTCATGCCGGCCAGGAAACGGCACAGGAGGCTTTTGCGGGGGGCGCTCCCTCGCGCCGCGGCGTCATGGCGGGGCTGGCCGCCGCCGGCCTCGCCGCCGCGCTGCCGGCCGGCGCCGCGCCCGCGGACGAAGGAGCGGCCTTCGAGCCGGCGGTGGTCGAGCGCTGGGCCCGGGCGCTCGCGGCCCGCCCCTTCGACGGCAGCTTTCCGCCGCTGCCGGCGCCGCTCGCCGGCCTCGACTACGATGCCTATCGCGACATCCGCTTCCGGCCCGACCACGCCCTCCTCGGCGAGGGCGGCGGCCCGTTCCGTCTCCAACTGTTCCACCGCGGCTTCCTCTATCCGCGCCCGGTCGCGGTGAATCTCGTGCGCGACGGGCGCAGCATCCCGGTCAGGTACGATCCGGCGCTGTTCGATTTCGGCCGCACCCGGATCGACGGCACCTTGCCGAGCGACCTGAACTTCGCCGGCATCCGCATCCACGCGCCGCTCAACCGGCCGGACCGGCTCGACGAACTCGCGGTCTTCGTCGGGGCGAGCTACTTCCGCTTCCTCGGCAAGGATCAGCTCTACGGCCTCTCGGCGCGCGGCCTCGCCCTCGGCACGGACGCCGAGACCGAGGAGTTTCCGTTCTTCCGCGCCTTCTTCATCGAGGTGCCGGGGCCGGACGCGAAGGCGCTGACGATCCACGCCCTGCTCGACAGCCCGTCCGTTGCCGGCGCCTACCGCTTCACGGTCGAGCCGGGAGCGCAGACCGTGATGCGGGTCAGCGCCACGCTCCATCCGCGGCGGGCCCTGTCCTCCGTCGGCATCGCGCCGCTGACCTCGATGTTCTTCATCGGCGAGACCGACCGCGGCCACAGCGACGACTACCGGCCCGAACTGCACGATTCGGACGGGCTCCATATCGCCAGCGGCTCCGGGGAATGGTTGTGGCGCCCCCTCGACAATCCGCGGGAGCGGCGCATCTCGGCCTTCCTCGACCGCGACCCGAAGGGGTTCGGGCTGTTGCAGCGCGACCGCGACTTTGCCAGCTACCAGGATCTCGAAGCCGGCTACGAGCGGCGGCCCGGCTACTTCGTCGAGCCGGAGGGCGCCTGGGGCGAGGGCAGCGTCGTGCTGGTCGAACTGCCGACCGACAACGAGACCGCCGACAACGTCGTCGCCTTCTGGCGCCCGAAGGCGCCCTATCCGGCGGGCGAGCCGGTGCGGATCGGCTATCGGACGCGGGCGCTCACGGGCGACGACCTCCACCCGAACGGCAAGGTGGCCAACACCTTCATCGCCGAGGCCGCCGCGAGCGGCGCCGCCCGCCGGACGCCCGATGCCGCCGCCCGGCGCAGCCGGCGCTTCCTGATCGACTTCGGCGGGGGAAGCCTGAAAACCTTCCTGAGCGATCCGTCCCCGCCCGAGGTCGTCGCCAGCGCGAGCGCCGGGCGCATCGCCGCGACCTCGATCGTGCCGAACCCGCATGTCGGCGGCTTCCGGGTCGCCCTCGACGTCCGGCTCGACGGACCGGGAGCGACGGAACTGCGAGCCTACTTGCGAAAAGGGGATCGGGCGCTGACCGAAACGTGGTCCTATCCCTGGAGCGCGGCGTGAGCACCCCCGCCGAGCGGGCCGCCGCCCGCCGCCCCGTCGAGATCAGACCGGCGCAGATCGCCGATCTCGACGCGCTGGTGGCCCTCGAACACGCCGCCTTCGCCACCGACCGGGCCGCGCGGCGGGCGATCCGCCACGCGATCGGCTCGCCCACCATGAGCCTGCTCGTCGCGGTGGCGAAGGACGGCGGGTCCGACATCCTCGTCGGGGCCGCGACGCTCGAACGCCGCCGCACCAACCGCAGCGCCCGGCTCTCCTCGCTCGCCGTCGCCCCCGCCCGCACCGGGACCGGGCTCGGCCGGCTGCTGCTGGAGGCGGCGGAGGCCGACGCCCGCAGCCACGGCTGCGAGCGGCTGCGCCTGGAGGTGCGGGCCGACAACGGCGGCGGCATCCGGCTCTACGAGCGGGGCGGCTATGCGCGCACCGGGACCAAGCCGGACTACTACGCGGACGGCATGGAGGCGTGGCGCTACGAGAAGGCGCTCACGGAGGAGTGATACGCCATCCGGTCGATGCGTTCGGCCTGTACCGGCGTCCTTGCGAGGCTCGGCGCAAGCAAACCAGGGCGCGCCCTTTCCGGACATGCCCGCGTTCTGGATCGCTTCGCGGCCGCTCGCGATGACGGAGGGCGACGAAACCCGAAGCGATCGATCGGAAACGGTATGAGGCGTCGGTCGCGGTGCGGCGGAGGTGCGCCAGCGCACTGGCGAACCGGTCGCGTCCACACAAGTTGGGCCCACCGCAATGGCCGCTCGGCGCCCGATAACGGGACGCCTCACGCGCCGCCCTCCCCCCCACGGATGAGTCCCGAATGCCGTCTCTGTTCGATCCGATCACGCTCGGCGCGCTGAAGCTGCCGAACCGCATCCTGATGGCGCCGCTGACCCGCGGCCGCTCGACCCGCGCCCACGTGCCGACGCCGCTGATGGCGGAATACTACGCCCAGCGCGCCGACGCGGGCCTGATCATCTCGGAGGCCACCGGCATCAGCCGGGAGGGCCTCGGATGGCCCTACGCCCCGGGCCTCTGGTCCGACGAGCAGGTCGAGGCCTGGAAACCGGTGGTGAAGGCGGTGCACGACGCGGGCGGGCGCATCGTCTCCCAGCTCTGGCACATGGGCTACCTCGTCCATTCCGACTTCCTCGGCGGCGAGCCGCCGGTCGCCCCCTCCGTCGCCACGGCACCGGACGCGGCGCATACCTACGAGGGCAAGAAGCCCTACAGCCAGGCGCGGGCGCTTCGCGAGGACGAGATCCCGCGGCTGATCGCCGATTACGAGCGCGCGGCGCGCAACGCCGTCGCGGCCGGCTTCGACGGCGTGCAGATCCACGCGGCGAACGGCTACCTGCTCGACGAATTCATCCGCGACGGCATCAACCGGCGCGACGACCGCTACGGCGGCTCGGTCGAGAACCGGGTGCGGCTGGTGACCAAGGTGGCGCAGGCCGTGGCCGGCATCGTCGGGGCCGAGCGCACCGGCATCCGCTTCTCGCCCAACGGCCCGATCCAGGGCGTGGACGATTCCAACCCGCACGAGACCTTCGGGCTCGCCGCCGAGATGATGGAGCGCGTCGGCCTCGCCTTCATCGAGCTGCGCGAGCCGGGGCCGAACGGCACCTTCGGCAAGGCGACGGTGCCGCCGGTGGCGCCCGTCATCAAGGAGCGCTTCGGCGGCCCGGTCATCCTCAACTGCGACTACGACGGGGAGCGGGCGAAAGCCGCGGTCGCCTCGGGCGAGGCGGACGCCATCGCCTTCGGCCGGCCCTACATCGCCAATCCGGACCTGCCCGAGCGCATCGCCAAGGGCGTGCCGTTCGCCAAGGACGACGTGAAGACTTGGTACAGCCAGGGCCCGGAAGGCTACGTCGACTATCCGACGCTGTCGCAGGCGGCGTAAGAGTGCCTCACAAAACTCCCGATCACCGACCGCGCTCACTCCGGGTGCGACGGCGCAGCGGGAGTTTTGTGAGAGACACTAAGACCAGCCGGCGATGGATCCCGCTCGTCGCCGGTTGCCCGCACGAAGGCGCGGCGGCGGGCGTCCGCCGGACGCAAGGGATGCCGACCCTCGGTCGGCTTCCCTGCGGCTTGGCAAGAGGCCGGATCGCAAGATCGGCACGGGACCGGCCATGGGGAGGCGGTCTCGCGCGAGCGGGGCTGCCCCCGTCCGTCCGGAGACCTGTTGCGTGAGCGTGACGACGCCGGAAGCGCCTGCGGCATCGGCCGCCGCCTATCGCCTCGTCGCCTTCGATTTCGACGGCACGCTCGCCGACACCTTCCCCTGGTTCTGCGCCAACCTCGACGACGTGGCCGACCGCTACCGCTTCCGCCGGGTCGCGGCGGGCGAGACCGGGCGGCTGCGTGCCATGAGCGCCCGGGCGATCCTGAAGGATCTCGGCATCCCGGCCTGGAAGGTGCCGCTGATCGCCCGCCACATGCGCGCGCTCGCGACCCGCGACGCCGGCGCGGTGCGGCTGTTTCCCGGCGTGCCGGACATGCTGGCGGGCCTCGACGGGGCCGGGTTCGTCCTCGCCGTCGTCAGCTCGAACAGCGAGGCGAACGTGCGCCGCGCCCTCGGGTCCGTGGGCGGGCGCATCCGCCATTACGCCTGCGGCGCCTCGCTGTTCGGCAAGGCGCGCCACCTGCGCGCGGTCGCGAGCGCGGCCGGCGTGGCGCCGGCCGCGATGCTGGCCGTGGGCGACGAGATCCGCGACGCGGACGCGGCGCGGCAGGCGGCCTGCGCCTTCGCCGCGGTCGCCTGGGGCTACAACAGTCCCGAAGCTCTGGCCGGCGCGAGGCCGGCCTACCTGTTCGCCGATCCGGGCGCGGTGGTGCGTGCCCTTGCGGGCCCCGCTCACTGACCCGCGCGGGCGCCGGGAACGACCGAGGCGCCGGCGCCGCTGCCGAAGGGCTCGTAGCGGGTCAGGCCGCGGAACATCTGGCTGAGGAAGGCCCGGTCGGCACCGCTCGATGGGGTCTTGCGCTCGATGAAGTCGAACACGCGCCCGTCCTGCAGGCCGTAGAGCGCGACGCGCTCCACCTTCATGCCCGGGTTGAAGTAGACCGCCGTGACCTTCTGGTCCTCGACCTGCTCGCCGAGGAACATCACCGTGCGGCGGGTGTTCTGGCTGATGTAGTACCAGGACTTGTTGCCGACGGTGGAGACGGTGGACGGGGTGCCGAGGATCTGCAGCACCTGCTCGGCGCCCATGCCCGGCTTGACCGTGGCCAGAGCCGCCTGATCGACCTGATAACCGTGGCGGATCTCCTCGCCGATGCAGCCGGATACGCCGATCGCGACGGCGCCGAGAACGGCCGCGCGGGCGAGCGACGAGACGAGACGGCGCGACATCGGCCCCCCTGATTTCCTGCCAAAAGGGCCGTCATCCGCGGCGCGTTGGAACGCGCTCGTGTTCGGACTTGCACCCTGGTCCGCGGTTGCCGTACCGCGGGGTTATGGCTTTGACAAGGCAAGCTCGGCCACAGGCCCGGCCGTTCCGGTGGACCCGCGCCCGTCGCCCCGGACGCCCGATCCGGGACGGTGCGCGATGATCGCGGGCCTCTTTCGCCGCGCCGACCGGCGCCGCCGCACGATCCGGACGCTGCACCGGCGGATCGGCGAGGCGGCGCGCCGGCCGGGCCTCTACACGGCGCTCGGCGTGCCCGACACCGTGGAGGGCCGCTTCGAGGCCCTGAGCCTGCACGTCATCCTCGTGCTGCGCCGCCTCGGCCAGTTGCCGCCGCCGGCGGCGGACGTGGCGCAGGATCTCGTCGATTCCGTCTTCATGCAGCTCGACGCCGCACTGCGCGAACTCGGCATCGGCGACATGGGCGTGCCCAAGCGCATCAGGAAGCTCGGCGCCGCGTTCTACGCCCGGGCCGGAACCTACGGCGCCGCGCTCGATACCGGCGACCGGGCGGCGCTGGCCGCGGCGCTCGCCCGCAACGTGCTCGACGGCGGCGCGGCCGATGGGGCCGCCCCGCTCGCCGCCTACGTGGAGGCCGCCGCCGCCGCCCTCTCGGCCCAGGGCCTCGACGGCCTGCTGGAGGAGGGGCCCCGCTTTCCCGAGGCTTTGCGCGCGGCGGCTTCGGCCGAAACCGCAGGAGACCATCGATGACCTCCAAACCCGAGGGCCCGCTCTCCCGCTCCGTCAACGTCGAGCGCCTGCCCAGGGACCGCGCCGAGATCGTCGTCGAGGCGAGCCCCACGGAGTGCGCGGCGCTCGCCCGCGACTTCAGGATCCCGGCGATCCGCGACCTCGTCGGCCGCTTCGCCTTGAGCGGTTCCCCGACCCGGCTGCGGGCGGAGGGACGCGTCGAGGCGGTCGTGACGCAGGTCTGCACCGTCACGCTGGAGCCATTCGAGGCGCGCGTGTCCGAACCCGTCGAGGTCGCGTTCACCGACGCCGACATCCTGGAGGGCACCGAGTCCGAGGATGCCGACCTGCCCGACCCGATCGTGAACGGGCGCGTCGATTTCGGCGTGCTGACCGCCGAGTTCCTGGCGCTCGGGCTCGATCCCTATCCGCGCAAGCCCGGCGTCGCCTTCGAGCCGGTGACGGTCGGCGAGGAGCCGCTGCCCTTCGCCGACCTCGCGGCCCTGCGGGCCAAGCTCGGGTCGGACAAGGGGTGAGCGCGGGCTCACGGGCCCCGCGAAACAGGCCTCGTGCGAAAACTATGGTGAGTTTTTGTTTGCCCGGCGGGACGCGGTCGCTATTTTGCGCGCCGCCGGGTCCGGGGCGCCCGATGCTCCGTCCGACTTGAAGCTCTTGCCGGCGCGCTTCCCGCCGGCTCTCTCCGCGGCTCCCCGAAGGACTCATGTCGAACCGCGTTTGCATCTCGCTCGACGCCATGGGCGGCGATCACGGTCCCTCGACCGTCGTGCCCGGTGCGGCCATCGCCCGTGAGCGGCACCCCGAGACCACCTTCCTGATGTTCGGCGACGAGGCGGTGGTGCGCCCCCTGGTCGAGGCCGAGCCGCGGCTGAAGGGGGCGGTCGAGATCCGCCACACCACGGTCTCGGTCGCCATGGACGACAAGCCGAGCCAGGCGGTGCGCCAGGGCCGGGGCAAGTCCTCGATGTGGCGGGCGATCCAGGCGGTGCGCGACGGCGAGGCCCAGGCCGCGGTCTCCGCCGGCAATACCGGCGCGCTGATGGCGATGTCGAAGATCTGCCTGAAGACCATGGCCGGCATCGAGCGGCCGGCCATCGCCTGCCTGTGGCCGACGGTGCGCGGCGAGAGCGTGGTGCTCGATGTCGGCGCCACCATCGGCACCGATGCCGAGCACCTCGTCGAGATGGCGGTGATGGGCTCGGCCATGGCCCGCATCGTGCTCGACCTCGACCGGCCGACGGTCGGCCTGCTCAACGTCGGCACCGAGGAGATGAAGGGCAACGAGGCCGTGAAGGAGGCCGCCCGCCTCCTGCGCGAGAGCGAGCCCGCGAGCTTTGCCTATCACGGCTTCGTCGAGGGCACCGATCTCGGGCGCGGCACCACCGACGTGGTGGTGACCGAGGGCTTTACCGGCAACATCGCCCTGAAGACGGCGGAAGGCACCGCCAAGCAGATCGCCTCCTATCTCAAGGCGGCGATGGGGCGGACCCTCTCGGCCAGGATCGGCTACCTGTTCGCGCGCCAGGCCTTCGGCGCCCTGCGCGAGAAGATGAATCCGAGCCGGGCCAACGGCGGCGTGTTCCTCGGGCTCGAAGGCATCGTCATCAAGAGCCACGGCTCGGAGAATGCACAAGGGTTCGCGGCCGCCGTCGACCTTGCCCACGACATGGCCCGCCACGACCTGATGCGGACGATCCGCGACATGCTGGAGCAGACGCCCGCGGTCGCCGCCGGTCTCGAGACCGGCGCGGTCGAGCAATGAGGAAGGGGACGGATCTGATGGCGCATCGGCGCTCCGTCGTGGTCGGGTGCGGGGCCAGCCTGCCCGAAACCGTCGTCACGAACACCGACCTCGCCGAGCGCGGGATCGAGACCTCGGACGCGTGGATCGTGCAGCGCACCGGCATCCGTCAGCGCCACATCGCGAAGGCCCACGAGACGACCTCGGTGCTCGGCACCCGGGCGGCCCTCGCGGCGCTCGACGAGGCCGGGCTCTCCCCCGCCGACATCGACCTCGTGATCTGCGCGACCTCGACGCCCGACCACACCTTCCCCTCCACCGCCACCCAGATCCAGGCGGCGCTCGGGATCGAGGGCGGCTTCGCCTTCGATCTTCAGGCGGTCTGCGCCGGCTTCGTCTACGCCGTCGCGACCGCGGACCGCTTCCTCTCGACGGGGGGCGCCAAGCGCGCCCTCGTCGTCGGTGCCGAGACCTTTTCACGATTGCTCGACTGGGAGGACCGCACCACCTGCGTGCTGTTCGGCGACGGCGCGGGCGCGATCGTGCTGGAGGCCCGCGAGGGCGAGGGCACGAAGGCGGACCGCGGCGTGCTGGCGAGCTGCCTGCGCTCGGACGGGCGCCACCGCGCCAAGCTCTACGTCGACGGCGGGCCCGGCTCGACCGGCACGACGGGCAAGCTGCGGATGGAGGGCCGCGAGGTGTTCCGCTTCGCCGTCGGCTCCGTCACCGACGTGATCGAGGAAACGTTCCGCGCCTCCGGGACCACGGCGGAAGACCTGTCGTGGTTCGTGCCGCATCAGGCCAATCGCCGGATCATCGAGGCCTCGGCCGACAAGCTCGGCATCGCCCGGGACAAGGTGGTGCTCACCGTCGACCGGCACGGCAACACCTCCGCCGCCTCGATCCCGCTCGCGCTCGATGCGGCGCGGCGCGACGGGCGCATCCGCGAGGGCGACCTCGTGATGATCGAGGCGATCGGCGGCGGCTTCACCTGGGGCGCCGCGCTGATCCGCTGGTGAGGCGGCGCGCGTCGAGGACGCGCCCCGCGCTTCTTGTCAACCGCAAGGTTCTGTTGACCGTCGAACCTCTGCCGATTAGCGTGTCCGATCATAGAGATACGCGGCGGGATCCGACGCGGCCGAAGGGGGGAGCGCATGGCAGGAAAGACGGTCACACGCGCCGATTTGAGCGAGGCCGTCTACCAGCAGGTCGGCCTCTCGCGGGCCGAATCGGCGGCCCTGGTCGAGACGGTGCTCGCCGAGATCTGCATGTGCCTGTCCTCGGGCGAGACGGTGAAGCTGTCCTCGTTCGGCTCCTTCGTGGTGCGCTCGAAGGGCAAGCGCATCGGCCGCAACCCGAAGACCGGCGTCGAGGTCGAGATCGAGCCGCGGCAGGTGATGGTGTTCAAGCCCTCGAACGTGCTCAAGGCGCGCATCAATGGCGGCCCCGTCAACGGGCACGACGCGGACGAGGACGCGTGATCCGGCCGGGCGCTCCCGGCCCGCTCCGAATGCCCCCGGATTGAGGCGCCGCCATGGGATTGCCGCTGGAAGCCCCCGTTCTCGACACGCCTGCCGACGACGAGCACGGCGGCGAGAAGCGTCCCGGCGCGTTCCGCACCATCACCGAGGTGTCCGAGGAACTCGGCGTGCCCCAGCACGTGCTGCGTTTCTGGGAGAGCCGGTTCAGCCAGATCAAGCCGGTCAAGCGGGCCGGCGGGCGGCGCTACTACCGCCCGGAAGACATCGATCTCCTCAGGGGCGTGAGCCGGCTGCTGCGCGGCAAGGGCTACACCATCCGCGGGGCGCAGCGCATCCTCAAGGAGAACGGCGTGCGCTTCGTCCAGGCGGTCGGCCGGGGCGAGGCGGAAGCCGATGCGCCGACCGGCTCCGACCGCGACGAGGATATCGTCGAGGCCGCCGCCTCGGACCGCCGGGCGCTGGAGGGCGCGCTCGCCGAGTTGCGCGCCTGCCGAGCCCTGCTCGCCGGTCTCGACGAGGCCGATCACGAGGTCGGCGCGGCGGCCTGATTCTCCCGCGTCGCCCTTTGCCCCATCGCGGCGAGACCGCCCCGCGAAGCATTCCGAAACTCGTTTGCGCGCAAGCCATTGGCGCATCTTGCCGTTTCCGCTCGGTCCCGGGCCCGGCCCGATCATGGAACCTGAACTTTACCGTCCGCTCGGCGTTGAGGCGCCATGGCCGCCCCCCGCTCCCGGATGTCTCCGACCCAGGAACTCATCGCCCGCGTGATGCGGATCGTGCGCGCCTGCCCGGAAGCCGCGAACGAGGTTCTGGAACTGATGTTCCTCGTCAGCCAGATCGAGGCCTCGACCACGGTCGATCGGGAATATCGCGACGCGCGGCGCGTCATCAGCCGCCTGCGCGCACCCCTGTGGGACATGGGCCCCACCGACCGCGAGACCCTGCTCAAGGCCGCCGAGACGATCCGCCGGGTCTGCGCCCTGGCCGAAACGGACATTCCCTCCATGCCGCTCGCCGATCTCGGCGAGCGCGAGCGCGTCGAGAAGGTGCTGACCCAGGCCCTGGCGGGACAGCTCGACGCGGCGCAGATCGCCCGCGTCACCGGGGCGGTCGCCGCCGCGCTCCAGCACTGAGAGCCTGTCTGACCGTGACCGGACGACGTGTCTTCGTCAGGCAACGGTCAGGCGAGAGGAAAGCCCTGCTCCCCTCCCCACCCTCATCCTGAGGTGCCGGAGCGCAGCGGAGGTCTCGAAGGGGGCTCCAGGGATCGCGCGGAACCTGGAACACCCTTCGAGGCCGCTCACGCGGCACCTCAGGATGAGGGGCGAGATGGGATCATCGCAGTCAAACAGGCTCCGAGCGGTTCTTTCGCACGCTCTTCCGAGCGAACCTGCGGCCGCCCCGCCCTCCGACGGCGGTCCCGGCGAGACGAGATTCGGCGGGACGAGCCTCGACGCGGACGCTCCCGGTCCCCACATCCCGCTTGCGCCCTGCGGCGCCAGGGCCGACCGGCCGACCGCCGGCGGGGCGGCGAGACGACGCTCAAGGAAACGCCGATGGACCTGCCGACCCCTGCCCCGAGACCGATCGCGGCCCTGTCTGCCGCACTCGCCGCCGCGTGGCTCTGCCTCGCCGGCCCGGCGCTCGCGCAGACCACCGTCACCCGCAGCGAGACCGTCCCCGCGGGCAAGCAGGCCCGCCTCGTGATCGTGCCGAATCTCAAGAAGGACTGCTCGGCCGGCCCGATGCCCGAGATCAAGGTGGTGACGCCGCCGAAGTCCGGCTCCCTCATCACCAAGGCCGGCAAGCTGAAGACCCCGGCCAAGTACCGCTGCCCCAACAAGGAAGCCGAGGTTCAGGCGATCTTCTACCAGCCCAACGGCGGCTATGCCGGCCCGGACGGGGTCGTGGTCGAGATCAGGAACGCCGACGGCGAGGTCGAGAAGCGCGACATCCGCATCACCGTCGACAAAGGCGACAAGCCCAAGGACGAGAAGAAGGACACCACCGACCTCTAGCCGGCGGGTCGGTGGGGTAAGCCCGTCGCCGCCCATGCTGCAGCGCAGCGATCCCGCGCCGCTCCGACGGCCTCCGGCGCCGGACCGGAAGTTGACGGGCCTTGACCGAAGCCGGTCGAGGTTGCGCTAAATCCCGACCAGCCTTGGGTGTGTCCCGTTTCACACGCACGACAGCCCTCCTGTGGGCGGTGCGACAAAACCCGCAATGTCGGTTGCATCCGACCCGAGACAGGATGAAGCTGTCATCAGCCTGATAGGGGGTGTTCGAATGCCGCTGCACTCGACGAACGACCTGTTCCAGAGCTTCGCTCGCGGCTACGAGGCGCGCCGCGACACGGAGATGACCCTCTCCGAATATCTCGAGGCGTGCCGCGACAATCCGCTGATGTACGCCTCCGCCGCCGAGCGCATCCTCGATGCGATCGGCCAGCCGGAGATGGTCGACACCGCTCGCGATTCCCGCCTCGGCCGCGTGTTCATGAACCGGACGATCCGGGTCTATCCGGCCTTCGCCGAGTTCTACGGCATGGAGGAGACGATCGAGCGGATCGTCTCGTTCTTCCGCCACGCCGCGCAAGGGTTGGAGGAGCGCAAGCAGATCCTCTACCTGCTCGGCCCCGTCGGCGGCGGCAAGTCGTCGCTCGCCGAGCGCCTGAAGGCGCTGATGGAGGTCCATCCCGTTTACGTGCTCAAGGCGGGCGACGAGATCTCGCCGGTGTTCGAGAGCCCGCTCGGCCTGTTCGATCCCGAGACCATGGGCCGGGAGATCGAGGAGCGCTTCGGCATCCCGCGCCGCCGCCTCACCGGCCTGATGAGCCCCTGGGCCCTGAAGCGCCTCGACGCGTTCGACGGCGACATCTCCCGCTTCAAGGTGATCAAGGTGCGGCCCTCGCGCCTGCGCCAGATCGCCATCGCCAAGACCGAGCCGGGCGACGAGAACAACCAGGACATCTCCTCGCTCGTCGGCAAGGTCGACATCCGCCGCCTCGAAACGCTCAGCCAGGCCGATCCGGACGCCTATTCCTACTCGGGCGGCCTCAACCGGGCGAACCAGGGCGTTCTCGAATTCGTCGAGATGTTCAAGGCGCCGATCAAGATGCTGCACCCCCTGCTCACGGCGACGCAGGAGGGCAACTACGTCGGCACCGAGAATATCGGCGCGATCCCCTTCACCGGCGTGATCCTGGCGCACTCGAACGAGGCCGAGTGGCAGTCGTTCAAGACCAACAAGAACAACGAAGCCTTCATCGACCGCATCTACGTCATCAAGGTGCCCTACTGCCTCCGGGTCACGGAGGAGCAGCGGATCTACGAGAAGCTGATCTCGGGCTCGGAACTGTCGGCGGCGGCCTGCGCCCCCGGCACGCTGGAGATGCTGGCCCGCTTCTCGGTGCTCTCGCGGCTTCGCGAGCACGCCAACTCGAACCTGTTCTCGAAGATGCGGGTCTACGACGGCGAGAGCCTTCGCGAGGTCGATCCCCGCGCCCGCTCGATGCAGGAATACAAGGACACCGCCGGCGTCGACGAGGGCATGGACGGGATCTCGACCCGCTTCGCCTTCAAGGTGCTGGCGGCGACCTTCAACCACGACACCACCGAGGTCTCGGCCGATCCGGTCCATCTGATGTACGTGCTGGAACAGGCGATCCGGCGCGAGCAACTGCCGCCGGAGACCGAGAAGCGCTACATGGAGTTCATCAAGACCGAACTCGCGCCGCGCTACGCCGAGTTCATCGGTCACGAGATCCAGAAGGCCTATCTCGAGTCCTATCACGATTACGGGCAGAACCTGTTCGACCGCTACATCGACTACGCCGACGCCTGGATCGAGGATCAGGACTTCAAGGACGCCGAGACCGGCCAGCTCCTCAACCGCGAACTCCTGAACCAGGAGCTGACCAAGATCGAGAAGCCGGCCGGCATCGCCAATCCGAAGGATTTTCGCAACGAGGTCGTCAAGTTCGCGCTGCGCTCCCGGGCACAGCACGGCGGGCGCAACCCGTCCTGGACCTCCTACGAGAAGCTTCGCGAGGTGATCGAGCGGCGGATGTTCTCCCAGGTCGAGGAACTGCTGCCCGTCATCTCCTTTGGATCCAAGAAGGACAGCGAGACCGAGAAGAAGCACGGCGAGTTCGTCGACCGCATGACCGACCGGGGCTACACCGAGCGGCAGGTCCGGCGGCTGGTGGAATGGTACATGCGAGTGAAGCAGGCGGGTTGAGGAGGCTCGAACCCTCCGGCATCCGCCGCCGCACTTTCGCACCTTTGTCCCTGACAACGGGACGTGAGACTTGAGGCGCTGAGCGACCCCGGATGCACATCGTCGACCGTCGGCTCAATCCAGGTGGGAAGAGCCTCCCGAACCGCCAGCGCTTCCTGCGCCGGGTCAAGGACGTCGCGCAGCGCGCGGTTCGGGAATCCGCCCGCGAGAAAGACATCAAGGATCTCGGCAAGGACGGACGCATCTCCGTGCCGGGCGATGGCGTCCGCGAGCCGCGCTTCTCGCGCCAGCCCGGCACGGGGCATCAGGACTACATCCTGCCCGGCAACAAGACCTACGTGGAGGGCGACCGCATCGAGCGACCGCCGGGCGGCGGGGGGAGCGGCGGCTCCGGGGAAGGCGGCGAGGGGGGCGAGAACAGCGAGGACGCCTTCCACTTCGTGCTGACGCGCGAGGAGTTCCTCGACCTCTTCCTCGAAGACCTCGAACTGCCCGATCTCGCCAAGCGCCGCCTCGCGGTGGTGGAGACGGAAGGCCTGCGCCGGGCCGGCTACACCGTCTCGGGCTCGCCGGCCAACCTCGCGCTGTCGCGCACCCTGCGCAATTCGATGTCCCGGCGCATCGCCCTCAAGCGCCCCAAGCTGGAGGAGGTCGCCGCGCTGGAGGCGGAGATCGCCGAGGCCGAGGCCGCGGACGATCCGCGCCTGCCCGACCTCAAGCTCAAGCTCCTCGAACTGCGCGAGCGCTCCAAGCGCATCCCCTACGTCGATCCGATCGACCTGCGCTTCCGCCGCTTCGAACCCTATCCGAAGCCGATCGCGCAAGCCGTGATGTTCTGCCTGATGGACGTCTCGGGCTCGATGACCGAGCACATGAAGGATCTGGCCAAGCGGTTCTACATCCTGCTGCACATCTTCCTGACGCGCCGCTACAAGCACGTCGAGATCGTCTTCATCCGCCACACCGACAAGGCGACGGAGGTCGACGAGGAGACCTTCTTCGGCTCGCGCGAGACCGGCGGCACCCTGGTCTCCTCCGCGCTGGTCGAGATGAAGCGCATCGTCACCGAGCGCTACTCGCCGGACGACTGGAACATCTACGCGGCGCAGGCCTCGGACGGCGACAACGTCTCCTCCGACGGGCCGACCTCGACGGAACTCCTGCGCGCCCACATCCTGCCGGCCTGCCAGCACTTCGCCTATCTGGAGGTCGGCGACGAGAACGGCCCGCGCGCCGGCTTCGTCGAGCACCGCACCACCCTGTGGCGGACCTACGAGGCTTTGGCCCGGGCCGGCGAGCCGCTCGCCATGCGGAAAGTGAACCACCGCCGCGACATCTACCCCGTGTTCCGCGAGCTGTTCGGCCGCAAGGACGCGAAGGCGGAGGCGTAGGCGGATTTGCTCTCCTCCCCCTTGCGGGGAGAGGAGGTGTCACGGATCGGTCGAGCACGAGGACCGGAAACATGGTCGCGAGCCTGATTCGCACGAAGCCCACGGCGCCGAAGCCCGGCGAGCTGCTGTTTTCCGGCAACGACTGGGATTTCGAGACGATCCGGCGCATCCACGACGCCTGCGAGGCGGTGGCCGGGCCCGAACTCGGCCTGTCGTGGTATCCGAACCAGATCGAGATCATCACCGCCGAGCAGATGCTCGACGCCTATGCCTCGATCGGCATGCCGCTGTTCTACAAGCACTGGTCCTTCGGCAAGCACTTCGCCCAGCACGAGGCGAGCTACCGCCGCGGCCTGATGGGGCTCGCCTACGAGATCGTCATCAACTCCGACCCGTGCATCTCCTACGTCATGGAGGAGAACACGGCGACGATGCAGACGCTGGTGATCGCCCACGCCGCCTTCGGCCACAACCACTTCTTCAAGAACAACTATCTGTTCCGGCAGTGGACGGATGCGGAGGGCATCCTCGACTATCTCGACTTCGCCAAGGGCTACATCGCCCGCTGCGAGGAGCGCTACGGGCATCAGGCGGTGGAGCACGTGCTCGACGCCGCGCACGCGCTGATGAGCCAGGGCGTCCACCGCTATCCCCGCAAGAAGCGGCCGGACCTCGCCTCCGAACAGCGCCGCGAGCGCGAGCGCGAGGAGCACGGCGAGCAGATCTACAACGACCTCTGGCGCACCCTGCCGGCCAAATCGGGCGGGCAGAAGGGCGACCCGGCGCTGGAGCGGCGCCGGGCGCTGCTCGAACTGCCGCAGGAGAACATCCTCTACTTCCTGGAGAAGGTGGCTCCGCGCCTGCGGCCCTGGCAGCGCGAGATCCTTCGGATCGTCCGGCTGGTCGCGCAGTACTTCTACCCGCAGCGCCAGACCAAGGTGATGAACGAGGGCTGCGCCACCTACTGCCACTACCGGATCATGAACGCGCTCTCGCAGAAAGGGCAGATCGGCGAGGCGGCCTATCTCGAATTCCTGACCTCGCACACCAACGTCATCCGCCAGCCGAATTTCGACGACCGCTCCTTCGGCGGCCACAACCCCTACGCGCTGGGATTCGCCATGATGCAGGACATCGCCCGCATCGTGGAGCAGCCGACGCCCGAGGATCGGGCGTGGTTTCCCGACATCGCCGGCACCGGCGACGCCATGGCGGTGCTGCGCGACTGCTGGGAAAACTACCGCGACGAGAGCTTCATCGCGCAGTTCCTCTCGCCGAAGCTGATGCGCGACATGCGCCTGTTCCACGTGGTGGACGATCCCGACGAGCCGGAGATGCGGGTCGAGGCGATCCACGACGAGCGCGGCTACCGCAGGATGCGCCGTTCCTTCGCCCGGCAGTACGACGTGGCGTGGCTCGATCCCGACATCGAGGTGGTGGACGTCGACCTGGAGGGCGATCGCCGGCTGATCCTCCACCACAAGGCGCTCAACCGCATCACCCTGCAGAAGGAGGATGCCCGGCGGGTGCTCCAGCACCTCGCCGACCTCTGGGGCTACGACGCGGTGCTCAAGGAGGTCGATCCGGCGACCGGCGCGGTGCTGGTCGAGCACAGCGCGAGCGCGCGGCCCATCTTCTTCTGAGCGCCGCCCGGACCCGGCATCCGCCGACTTCTCAGGGCCGCCCCTCGCGCCGCGGGGCGGCCCCAACTTGTTTTGGCCGCAAAGCCACGCGATCCGCAGGCCGCGGTGCGCCGAAAGAGCGGTGGGTGCGCCGCGCGCGCCGGCTCGCCTCGCCTTGCCGGGGCGCGGCACCGCCGATACGACTTGGCCGCTCGCCTCCACCGCTCAAAGCCGGTTGCCAAGAAACGCCCGTTGCGCACGCTCTCCCCGGCCCTTGCCCTGGCCCTCGCGATCCTGACGGCCGTGGCCGCCTCCCTGGGCTGCCTCCTCGGGAGCGCCACCCCCGCCCGCGCGGTCGAGGCCGTGCGCGTCACCCTCGACGCGCCGGCGATCGACCTCACGCCGACGATCGAGCGCTACCGCTCGGACGGCGACCTGATCCAGATCTCCACCGCCCCGGGCAAGGACGGCATCGTGCGGCGCATCGCGGTCAAGGCCCGCGAGACCGGCGCGCGGCCGGACTGGATGGTGTTCGCCCTCACCAACGACACCGACGAGCAGATCGACCGCCTGCTGGTCGCCCCCCACTTCCGCCTCGTCGGCTCCGGCGTGATCTGGCCCGATCTCGGCGGCTCGCGCATCGCCGCGATCACCGCGAGCGAGGGCATCCGGCCCGAGCGCGACGAGAGCCTCGACGCCGACCAGTTCCTGATCACCATCGATCCCGGCACCACGGTCACCTACGTCGCCGAACTCAAAGGCCCCAACATCCCGCAGGTCTACCTCTGGGATCAGGACGCCTACCGCAAGAAGACCTCGGGGCTCACCCTCTACAAGGGCATCGTCATCGGCATCGCCGGGCTGCTGGCGCTGTTCCTCACCATCATCTTCGTGGTGAAGGGCGCGATCATCTTCCCCGCCGCCGCCGCGCTCTCCTGGGCGGTGCTGGCCTATGCCTGCATCGATTTCGGCTTCCTGCAGCGGGTCTTCCCGGTCACGGAACTGGCCGAGCGGATCTACCGCGCCTCGGCCGAGGCGGTGCTCGGCGCCACCCTGCTCGTGTTCCTGTTCGCCTATCTCAACCTGTCGCGCTGGCACGTGCGCTACAGCCACGTCGCCTTCTTCTGGCTGACCTTCCTCGCCGGCCTCGTGGCGCTCGCGGTGTTCGACCCGCCGGTGGCGGCGGGCGTGGCGCGCATCTCGATCGCGGCGGTGGCCGGCGTCGGGCTCCTGCTGATCCTGTATCTGGCCGTCCACAACAGCTACGACCGCGCCATCCTGCTGGTGCCGACCTGGCTGCTGCTGCTGGTCTGGGTGGTGGCGGCGGGCTTCGCCATCACCGGGCAGATCGGCTCCGACCTCGTGCAGCCGGCCCTGATCGGCGGCCTCGTGCTCATCGTCATGCTGATCGGCTTCACGGTGATGCAGCACGCCTTCGCCGGCGGGGGCCTGAGCCACAGCCTCGTCTCCGACACCGAGCGCCGGGCGCTGGCGCTGACGGGGGCGGGCGACATCGTGTTCGACTGGGACGTGCCCGGCGACCGGGTCTTCGCCGGTCCCGAGATCGAGGCCCAGCTCGGGCTCAGGCGCGGCGCCCTCGAAGGCCCGGCGGCGAACTGGCTCGGCCTGCTCCACCCCTTCGACGTGGAGCGCTACTCGGCGGCCCTCGACACGGTGATCGAGGAACGGCGCGGGCGCATCGTCCACGATTTCCGCCTGCGCTCGGCCGACGGGCCTTACGCGTGGTACCGCCTCAAGGCGCGCCCGGTGATCGGCACCGACGGCGAGGTGATCCGCATCGTCGGCACCATCAGCGACGTGACCGAGGCCAAGACCGCCGAGGAGCGTCTGCTGCACGACGCCGTGCACGACAGCCTGACCGGCCTGCCCAATCGCGAGCTGTTCCACGACAGGCTCGAAGCCGCCCTGGCGCTGGCGAGCCAGGATCCGCGCCTGAAGCCGGCGGTGATCGCCCTCGACATCGACCGCTTCAAGGCGATCAACGACGCCATCGGCCTCTCGGCCGGCGATTCGATCCTGCTGACCCTCTCGCGCCGACTCGGGCGGCTCCTGCGCCCGCAGGACACCCTGGCCCGGATCGACGGCGACGGGTTCGCGGTGATCCTGCTCTCGGAGCGCGAGCCCGACCGCATCCTCTCGTTCGCCGAGATGATCCGGCGCGCCATCGCCACGCCCGTCACCTACGCCGACCGCGAGGTCTTCCTCACCGTCTCGATCGGCATCGCCCTGCACGAAGCCGCGCAGAGCGGCCAGGGAAGCGGGCAGCCGCGGCGCGAAGAGGTGTTCAAGAGCGCCGAGATGGCGATGATCCAGGCCAAGCGCGGCGGCGGCGACCGGATCGAGGTGTTCCGCGCCAACATGCGGGTCGAGCGCTCCGACCGGCTGATGCTGGAGGCGGACCTGCGCAAGGCGCTGGAGCGCAACGAGATCAAGGTGCTGTTCCAGCCGATCGTCCGGCTAGAGGACCGCACGGTGGCGGGCTTCGAGACGCTGCTGCGCTGGGACCACCCGAAGCTCGGGCGCATCCCGCCCGCGACCTTCATGCCGGTGGCCGAGGAGACCGGGGTGATCGTCCAGCTCGGCAATTTCGCGGTCGAGCGCACCGCCCTCGAACTCGCCGCCTGGCAGCGCTCCCTCGACGTCGATCCGCCGATCTTCGCCTCGGTCAATGTCTCCTCGCGCCAGCTCCTGCGCCACGACCTCCTGCACGACGTGAAGACCGTCATCGCCCGCACCGGCGTTCTGCCGGGCTCGCTCAAGCTGGAGATGACCGAGGGGCTGGTGATGGAGAACCCCGAATACGCCGCGCAGATGCTGGCGCGGGTGCGCGATCTCGGCGCCGGCCTCGTCCTCGACGATTTCGGCACCGGCTACTCGGCGATCTCCTACCTCCAGCGCTTTCCCTTCGACACGATCAAGGTCGATCAGACCTTCGTGCGCCCGCTCGGCCAGGGGCGCACCGCGATGCTGCGCTCGATCCTGCGGATGGGCCAGGAACTCGGACTCGCCACCATCGCCGAAGGCGCCGAGTCGGAGGAGGATGCGCAGGGCCTGCAGGAGCTCGGCTGCGACTACGCCCAAGGGGCGGCCTTCGGCGAGCCGATGACCATGCTCCAGGCCCGCCAGCTCGTCGGTGCCGCGCCGGAGGCCGCCTGATCCGGCCCCTGCGCGCGGCGCGCGATCCCGCGGTGAGGCGGCCGCGTCGGAGGTCCGCTTAAACGTCCCTTAACCATGTTGCGGGAAGGTCCATCTCGAGGATCCGGGACGCCCTTCGGCGCTCCGGCCGGCCCGGGGATGGACGATGATCGAGGCGACGAGACGCAGGAGCCCGGCGCCGAACGGCAGCGCGATGCGGCGCCTGATGATGCGTCCGCTCCAGACGCACCTCGCCGGCTCCCTCCCGCCGCGCGCGATCGAGGCGGAAGCGGACGATCCCCCGCCCTCGGAGCCCGAGGCGGATGCGGCATCGGCCGATCTCGCGCGCCTGCGCCTCGAAGTGGCGATGATGAAGGCCGCGCTCGCCGCCGAGCGGCGGGAGAGCGAGGCGCTGCGCGCCGGCCTCGGCCTCGCGGAAGCGGAGACCCTGGGCGAGGAGGCGCGGGCCGTGCGCACGCGCTGGGCCGCCCTGGTCGAGCGCCTGATCCACGATCCGCTCTGATCCGCCGAACCTGTTTTCAAGTCGATCGGAGCGGGTTGCCGCCATGCGTGCCCCCACGAGCGCCCGTTGCTCGCTTGTCGTGAACGGCCAGCCCCTGCGGGTCTCGCCCGGCGACACATCCCTCGAAACCGCCCTCGCCGACGGGGTGATCGCCCCGGCGACCGGCCTGCTCGGCCAGGGCGCCGGACCGGCTTCGCGGCGGCTGCCGGCCCGGGCCCGGCGGGCGGAGGCCGTGACGCTGTCGGCGCCCGATCCGGCTGCGGCGATCCGGCCCGCCAAGCCCACCGCCCGGACGCCGGTGGGCCGCCCCGGCCGCATCGACGCGGTCACGGCCCTGGCGCCGCGGGTCGTGCAGGTGGTCGCCACCCTGGAGCGGCGGCTCCCCTTCGAGCCGGGCGATCAGGTCGTGGTCACGCTCGACGGCGGCCGTCCCGTCACGCTCGCCCCGACGCTCGGCGTCGAGGGCGGGGCGGAACTCAATGAGCTCGTCTTCCACCTGCGCGGCGCGTGCGCGGAGGATCTGACCGCCCTGTTCGGCTGCGCGGTCGCGCCCGGCCTCGCGCTGAAGGTCAAGGGCCCGGTCGGCAACGGCACCTACCGGCCCGGCGGCGGGCGCCTCGTGCTGGTGGCGGCGGAGACGGGATTCGCCGGCATCTGGGCGATCGCCCGCGCCGCGCGCTACGTCGAGCCGGCCCGCGAGATCTGCCTCGTCATCGGTGCGCGCGACCCCCTCGACCTCTACATGCGCCCGTCGCTCGAATGGCTGCGCGCCACCGGCGTGACCCGCATCACGCTGGCCGCCGACCGCCACCGCCAGCGCGCCCCCGACGTGCGGCCCGGCCCGCTCACCGCCCACATCCCGACCCTGCGGGCGACCGACGTGGTGCACGCTTCCGGCGGCCCCTCGACCCTCGGCGCGGTCGAGGTTCTGGCCGCGGCCGCCGGGGCGCGGTTCTACCCGATCCCGCTCGAACCGGGGGCGTGAGGCACGCCCTTCCGACGGCCGCTTGCATGATGCGGGGTCGCCCTCGATCCGGCCACCGGCGCTGCCGGATCGCTTCGCTGCCGCTCGCGATGACGGGGAGGGGGACCCTCCCCGTCATCGCGAGGTGAAGCCGATCCTGCTGGCGAATAGGTGTCGGACCGCTCGGATGCCCCTTCCGGCGCCGTCGCGGTCCTGGATCGCTTCGCCTGACGGCTCGCGATGACGGAGTGGAGCGCCCTCTTCCTCCCCTTGCCGTCATTGCGAGGCGGAGCCGAAGCAATCCAGGGCGCGACCTCTGATCGGGCGAAGCGATTCGCGGAGCCGCGGGCGCAGCGAGCCTATCAGCCCCTCCCCTCGAACTCAGCAAGAGAAAGGGCGGGAAGGGCCCCCTTCCCGCCCTTTCGTCGTTCGTCCCGCTCGGGCCCTCAGCCCAGCTTCACCTGCCAGATCTCCTCGGCATATTCCCGCATGGAGCGGTCGGAGGAGAACCACGCCATCCGCGCGGTGTTGAGGATCGCCGCGCGCCACCACTGGGCCGGGCGCTTCCAGGCCGCGTCGATCTCGCGCTGGACGCGCCAGTAATCGTCGAAATCGACCGTGGTCAGGTAGTGGTCGCGGCGGTGCAGCTCGTCCACCAGCGGCGCGAAGCGGCCGGGATCGTCCGGCGAGAAGGTGCCGTCGGCGATGGCATCGAGCGCCGCCGCCAGCCGCGGCGAGGCAGCGATGGCCCTGGCGGCGTAGGCCGGCTCGGCCGCACGGGCCAGCACCCCCTCGGCGTCGAGGCCGAAGATGAAGATGTTGTCGGCGCCGACATGGTCCTTGATCTCGATGTTGGCGCCGTCGAGCGTGCCGACGGTGAGCGCGCCGTTGAGGGCGAGCTTCATGTTGCCGGTGCCCGAGGCCTCCATGCCGGCGGTCGAGATCTGCTCGGAGAGGTCGGCGGCCGGGATGATCACCTCGGCGAGACTGACCGAGTAGTTCGGCAGGAACACCACCTTCAGCCGGTCGCCGATCTCCGGATCGGCGTTGACGACCCGGGCGATGTCGCCCGCGAGCTTGATGATGAGCTTGGCCTGAACGTAGCTCGGGGCCGCCTTGCCGGCGAAGATCTTGACGCGCGGGGTCCAGTCCTCGTGAGGCGCCTGCTTGATGGCTTGGTAGAGAGCCGCCGTCTCGACGAGGTTGAGGAGCTGGCGCTTGTACTCGTGGATGCGCTTGATCTGCACGTCGAACAGCGCGGACGGATCGACGGCGACGCCGGTGCGCTCGGCGATGACCGCGGCGAGCCGCGTCTTGCGAACCTTTCGCATCGCCGCGTAGCGCTGGCGGAACTCGGGATCGTCGGCGAACGCTTCGAGCTTCGTCAGCTCGGTCGGATCGTCGAGCACGCCCTCCCCCGCCGCCTCGACGGCGAGCGCCGTCAGCTCGGGATTGGCGTTGTGCAGCCAGCGGCGGAAGGTGATGCCGTTGGTCTTGTTGACGATCTTCTCCGGCTCGATCGCGTGGAGATCCTTGAACACGGTCGTTTTCAGGAGTTCGCTGTGGAGCGCCGAGACGCCGTTGACCCGGCGCGAGCCGTGGAAGGCGAGCGGCCCCATCCGCACGCGCCGCCCGTTCGACTCGTCGATCAGCGAGACGGAAGAGATGTCGAGCGCCCCTCCCGACGCGCCGCCTTTGGCGTTCTTGCTCTGCTCTTCGAGATGCAGCCAGTTGATCAGGTAGACGATCTGCATGTGGCGCGGCAGCAGCCGCTCCATCAGCTCGACCGGCCAGGTCTCCAGCGCCTCGGGCAGCAGGGTGTGGTTGGTGTAGTGCAGCGTGTTGGAGGTGATCTGCCACGCCTCCTCCCACGGAAGGTCGTGATCCTCCATCAGGATGCGCATCAGCTCCGGCACGGCGATGGCGGGATGCGTGTCGTTGAGCTGGATCGCGGCGTGGTCGGGCAGGGAGCGCAAGCTGCCGCGCTCGGCCGCGTGCCGGCGCACGAGATCCTGCAGCGAGGCCGAGGTGAAGAAGAATTCCTGGCGCAGGCGCAGCTCCTGGCCTTCGGCGGAGGCGTCGCTCGGATAGAGCACCCGCGAGATCGCCTCGGCCCGGGCGCGGCCGGCCACCGCGCCGACATGGTCGCCGGCATTGAAGCGGGCGAGCTCGACCGGCGCGTCGGCCTCCGCCTTCCACAGGCGCAGGACGTTGACGTGCTTGGCTCCCCAGCCGACGACCGGGATGTCGTAGGCGACCGCGTTCACCGTCTCGGCCGGGTGCCAGTGGCGGCGGATGTGGTGGTCGCCCTGGCTCGTCATGGTGACGTGGCCGCCGAAGCCGATCGTGTAGGTGGCCTCCGGCCGGGCGAACTCCCAGGGATTGCCCTCCGCGAGCCAGGTCTCCGGCGCCTCGCGCTGCCAGCCGTCCTCCAGCGACTGCCGGAAGATGCCGTGGTCGTAGCGGATGCCGTAGCCGATCGCCGGGATCGACAGGCTCGCCATGCTCTCCATGAAGCAGGCGGCGAGCCGCCCGAGGCCGCCGTTGCCGAGCGCCGCGTCGGGCTCGGCCCCCTCGACCTCGGCGAGGCTGACGCCGAGATCGCGCAGGGCGGCCTTGGTGGCCTCGACCAGGCCGAGATTGTTCATCGCGTCCGACAGGAGCCGGCCGATCAGGAATTCGAGCGAGAGATAGTAGACCCGCTTGTCCGGGACGGTGCCGGCCTGCCCGCGGTAGCAGGCATCGACGATCCGGTCGCGCAGGGCGAGCGCGGTGGCGGCGAACCAATCGCGCTCGCGGGCGGCCTCGGGCGTCTTGCCCAGCCCGTAGACGAGCTTGGCGCGGATGTCCTCGCGCAGTTCCACCACGGTGTCGCCCCCCGTGCGCTGGCGCGGCCCGACATAGGTGGCGGCGGCCTTGACCGTCTTCGCCGATGAAGCGGATGAGCCCGCCTCTCCGTTCTTGAAGAGAACGGACAGAGCTTCGTTCAGCACCTGAGGATCCCCCTTCGTTGCAGCCGATGCGGTGTCGGTTCGCCACGGATCCTGCCCGCTTCTTGTGGCGGCACGGTGATCCGCGACGTGGTCTGTCGCCCTGCCCGGACATGGTGTTGCCGGTCGCCGGACTTGTCGAGACACATGCGTGCGAACACGCCCTTCGCAAGCCGCGTGCCCGCAAGCCTGTGTCCCAGCCGACACAACGCCCGCGCATCGGCCGACGTCGGATACGAGAATTGACGCCCTGCGCTTGAAGGCTTCCTGAACGGCCCTACGCACCCTGTGGAGCGACGCGCACGTCGCCGGGACACCATCATCGCGGGAGGTCCGATGTCCGGGACGAGCGGCTCCAAGATGATCGACAAGACGGTCTGGTGGCAGAGCGGGACGGTCTACCAAGTCTATCCGCGCTCGTTCCAGGACACGGACGGCGATGGCGTCGGCGATCTCCGGGGCATCACGGCGCGGCTGGATCACCTCGCATGGCTCGGCGTCGATGCGGTGTGGATCTCGCCGTTCTACCGCTCGCCGATGGCGGATTTCGGCTACGACGTGGCCGATTACTGCGCGGTCGATCCGCTGTTCGGCACGCTGGAGGACTTCGACGCCCTGATCCGCGAGGCGCACCGGCGCAAGCTGCGGGTGATCCTCGACTTCGTGCCCAACCACAGCTCGATCGCCCATCCGTGGTTCGCCGAGAGCCGGGCGAGCCGCGAGAATCCGAAGCGCGACTGGTACGTCTGGCGCGATCCCGCCCCGGACGGCGGACCGCCCAACAACTGGCTCTCGAATTTCGGCGGCCCGGCCTGGACGCGGGACGAGGCCACCGGCCAGTACTACTACCACGCCTTCCTGGCCGAGCAGCCGGACCTGAACTGGCGCAATCCGGAGGTCCGGGCGGCGATGCACGATGCCCTGCACTTCTGGCTGGAGCGCGGGGTGGACGGCTTCCGCGTCGACGTGATCTGGCACCTGATCAAGGACGACGATTTCCGCGACAACCCCGAGAACCCCGACTTCCGGCCGCAGCAGGCCGGGATCAACCGCTTCCGGCAGGTCTATTCCTGCGACCGGCCGGAGGTGCTCGACGTCATCGCCGGCATGCGCGCGGTGCTGCGCGGCTACGGCGAGCGCGTGCTGATCGGCGAGATCTACCTGCCGATCGAGCGGCTGGTGGCCTATTACGGGCCGGACCTGACGGGGGCCGACCTGCCCTTCAACTTCCAGCTCATCCAGACCCCGTGGCGCGCCGACGCCGTGGCCGCGCTGGTGGCGGAATACGAGGCGGCCCTGCCCGAGGGCGGCTGGCCGAACTGGGTGCTCGGCAACCACGACCAGCCCCGCATCGCCGTCCGGGTCGGCGAGGCGCAGGCGCGCATCGCCGCGATGCTGCTGCTCACCTTGCGCGGCACGCCGACGCTCTATTACGGCGACGAGATCGGGCTGGCGCACGTGGCGGTGCCCGCGCAACGGGCGCAGGACCCGTGGGGACGCAACGAGCCCGGCCACGGCCGCGACCCGGAGCGCACGCCGATGCAATGGGACGACGGCCCGAATGCCGGCTTCACCACCGGCACGCCCTGGCTGCCGCAGAGCGCCGATGCGGACCGCCGCAACGTCGACGCGATGCGCGACGATCCCCGCTCGATCCTGACGCTCTACCGCCGCCTGCTGTCCCTCCGGCGCGACCATCCGGCCCTGTCGGTCGGCGGCTGGCGGGGCCTCGCCCTGGCACCGGCCCTCGCCGCCGAGGTGTTCGCCTTCGAGCGCTTCGCGGACGGGCAAACCCTGCGCATCCTGCTCAACTTCGGAAGCCTGGAATGGACGGTGCCGCTGGAAGGCGCGGGAGGCTGGACCATCCTGCTCTCGACCCGTCCCGGACGGACCGGCGACCGGTTGCAGGGCCGCATCGGACTCGGGCCGGACGAGGGTGCCATCCTTCGCCCGGAACCATCGCTGAAGCCGTGACGGGCCGGGCGCGCACCGCGGCGCCTCGGGCTTCGCGCCGATGGCGGTGCCGCGTGCCGCCCCTCATTCCCCGGTCACATGCACCCCATGACGAGGACGCCGGGCTGCGGACCGAGAAACCGGTCTGAACCTGGCCTGAATTGTGCGATGCAACGGAACGGATCGCCTTCCGGAGCATTACGATGCCGAGCGCAGCAGCGGCTTTTCCCGCTTTCGACGAGCGGCGCGGATGGCGTGGGGGCGTTCCGATGGCTGACGTGGAGCTCGGTGGGCCTGCGGTCACCGAGGCGTCGCCGCCGCTCCCCCATCCCGAGCCCGATGCACGGCTCGGCAATGCCCTTCTCCCCCGCATCCTCTACGCCACGCCGGAGATGGCGGACTTCGTGAAGACCGGCGGTCTGGGCGAAGTCGCGGGCGCCCTGCCGCGCGCCCTGCGCCGCCACTACGACGTGCGGGTGCTCATCCCCGGTTACGCGCGGGTGCTGGCCGGGCTCGAGAACCTGACGATCCTGACCCGGCTCGGCGCCTTCGCCGGGGTGCCGGCCTGCGAACTCGGCTTCGGCACTACGTCCGACGGGCTGGGCGTCTACGTCCTCGTCGCCCCCGATCTCTACGAGCGCGAAGGCACGCCCTACGGCGACGCGGGCGGCGATTTCGGCGACAACGACCTGCGCTTCGCCCGCCTCGGCCGGGCCGCGGCCGAACTCGCGGCCGGCGTCGATCCCTGCTGGTCGGCCGATCTCCTGCACCTCAACGACTGGCAGACCGCGCTGGCACCGGCCTATCTGTCGTGGCTCGGCATCCGCCGCCCGAGCGTGCTGACGATCCACAATCTCGCCTATCAGGGCCTGTTCCACCGCGACAACCTCGGGCGCATCGGCGCGCCGGACTACGCCTTCCAGATGGATGGCGTGGAGTTCTACGGACAGCTCTCCTTCCTGAAGGCCGGCATCTATCACGCCTCGCACGTCACCACGGTGAGCGAGACCTACGCTCGCGAGATCACCACGCCGGAGGGCGGCTGCGGCCTCGACGGCCTGCTGCGCACCCGCGCCGCCCAGGGCCGGCTCACCGGCATCCTCAACGGCATCGACGAGAGCTGGGACCCGCGCACCGACCCGCACCTCGCCACCCGCTTCGAGCCCGACGACTGGAAGGGCAAGCGGGCCAACGCCGACGAGGTGCGCAAGGCTTTCGGCATGGCGGTCTCGCGCGGGCCGCTCTTCGCCATCGTCTCGCGCCTCGTGCACCAGAAGGGGATCGACCTCAGCATCGGCGCGGCCGAATCGATCGTCGCGGAGGGCGGCCAGCTCGTGGTGATCGGCCAGGGCGAGGGCCGGTTCGAGGAGGCGCTGCGCGACCTCGCCGGGCGTCACCCCGAGAATGTCGGCGTCCATGTCGGCTTCCGCGAGACGGAGGCACGCCGCATCTTCGCCGGCAGCGACTTCCTGCTGATGCCCTCCCGCTTCGAGCCCTGCGGGCTGGCGCAGATGTACGCACAGCGCTTCGGCTCCCTGCCGATCGTGCGCCGCACCGGCGGCCTCAACGACACGGTCGAGGACGAGGTCACCGGCTTCACCTTCGGCGAGGCCTCGCCCAAGGGGCTGTCCTCGGCGATCCGGCGCGCCTTCGAGACCTTCGGCCAGAAGAAGCGCCTCAACGCCATGCGGCGCAGCGCCATGTCGCGCTCGTTCGGCTGGGACGGCGCGGCGCTGAACTACTGCACCCTCTACGCCCGCGCCTTCGGCAACAACACCGCCCGGCGCTGGAAGGCGGCCTGAGGAGGCGCCGGAACAACTCCGGGAGCCGGGACCAGGGCCATCGCTCGAAGCCGCATGAGCGGCTTCGCGGCGCCAAGGGACACAGGCAAGAGCGCCGCGCGGAGCGGGTTTTTCCAAGACATTCGTCCTGAAAAACATCGAGCGGAGCGAAAGCCTGAGCCCGCGGAGGCGGGCGGCCGGCGACTGAGGCCGGCAAAAACCAGGGCGATCGCTTTCAAGCGATTGCCCGGGAGCCGGGACGACGGTCCCGGCTGATCGCGCCGCGATGTTTTCCGGCCTTTTCCCTGGCACGGAACGACCGTTTCGGCGTTGTGCGTGCATGGACGCGACCGTGGCGCTCCCGCGCAGCAATCCTCTGATCCTCAAGCTCCGCTACGGTGCCGATCTCGACGCCGGAGACCGGGCCCTGCTCGCCGAGCTCTCCCGGAACGGCCGCGGCCTGGACCCGCAGCAGGACATCGTCCGGGCCGGTGACCGGGCCACCGGCGTTCACATCGTCCTCGAAGGCTACGCCTTCCGCTACAAGCTCGTCAGCGACGGGCAGCGGCAGATCCTCGGCCTGCTCCTGCCGGGCGATTTCTGCGACCTGCAATCGGTCGTGCTCGGCCCGTCCGACCACTACATCGCCGCGCTCACCGCCTGCACCGTCGCCGACATCCCGCAGGCCCGGGTCGACGCCCTGGTCTTCAGCGATTCACGGCTCGCCCGGGCGCTGTGGTGGGCGACGCTGGTCGACGAGAGCATCCTGCGGGAATGGCTCGCCAGCATGGGCCAGCGCTCCGCCGACCGGCGCATCGCCCACCTGTTCTGCGAATTGCTGCTGCGCCAGCAACTCGTCGGCGCCGCCGGGGAGCGGGACTGCCCCCTGCCGCTGACCCAGCCGATGCTCGCCGACATCCTCGGCATCACCACGATCCACGTCAGCCGCATCCTGCGCGACCTGCGCGTGGCCGGCCTGATCCAGTTGAAGGACCGCCGCCTGCACGTGCCGGATGTCGGGCGCCTGCGGGCGTTCTGCGACTTCGATCCGGCCTATCTGCACCTCGTCAAGGCGCCCGAAGGCGAGGATCGGGAGGCGTCCGCGCACGTCCGGTCCTGACACGCGCGCAGGCCAGCCCCCCGGATGGGTGCCTGTACGGCAGGCACGATCTTGCCGATTCTCCGCCTCCCTGCCCCGGCCGTCGCCCGGGCGGCGCACAAGAACCGGTACGCCATGACATCCCCCGATCCCGTCCCGCGGATTTCCCTCAACGACGGACGGTCCATCCCCCGGATCGGCTTCGGCGTCTGGCGCCTTCAGGACGAGGAGACGCCGGCCCTGGTCGGCACGGCGCTGGGCAGCGGCTACCGCTCGATCGACACCGCCGCGGCCTACGGCAACGAGGCCGGCGTCGGGCGAGGCCTGCGCGAGACGGTGGTGCCCCCCTCCGACGTGTTCGTGACGACCAAGCTGTGGAACGACGGCCAGGGCTACGACGCGGCCTTGCGCGCCTTCGACGAGAGCCTCGCCCGGCTCGGCCTGGAGCGGATCGACCTCTACCTGATCCACTGGCCCTGCCCGGAGCGCGGCCTCTATCTCGATACGTGGCGGGCGCTGATCCGCCTGCGCGAGGAGGGCCGCGCCGCCTCGATCGGCGTCTCGAACTTCACCGAGGACCAGCTCGACCGGCTCGTCGCCGAGACCGGCGTCGCCCCCGCCCTCAACCAGATCGAGCTGCATCCCCGCTTCCAGCAGCACGCCTTGCGCGCGACCCATGACCGGCTCGGCATCGTCACCGAGGCCTGGAGCCCGCTGGGTCAGGCCCGCGCGGTGGAGGAGCCGGCGATCACCCGGATCGCCGACCGCCTCGGGCGCACGCCGGCCCAGGTGGTGATGCGCTGGCATGTCGAGAACGGGATCGTGGCGATCCCGAAATCCGCCACCGCCGCCCGGATCCACGAGAACATCGACGTGTTCGGCTTCCGGCTCACGGAGGAGGACCACGCCGCCATCGCCGGCCTCGACCGGGCCGACGGGCGCATCGGGCCAGACCCGATGACGTTCCAGTAGGTTCTGGAGCGTCGTCCCGAACGGTGGCTGCCGGCTTGTCCGAAAAGACGATGCAAAGGCAAAAACCGAGAGCCACGTCCTGGATCCGACATCCAGGACGTGGCTCTAACCGGCGAGCGGCAGCGGCTTCGACGCGGCGAGCCGCGTGCCGCCCTTGCGCTCCAGCAGGCCCGGCGGCGGCACCGGCGCCTCGATGGTGCAGACCACGCCCTCCGGCTCGTAGAGCAGTTCCACCCGCCCCGCGAGTTCGCGGGCGAGGCTGCGCTCGATCAGGCGCGAGCCGAAGCCGCGGCGGGTCGGCGGCGTCACCGGCGGGCCGCCGGCCTCGCTCCAGCGCAGGGAGAGATGAAGCTCCGGCCGGCGCTGCACGGTCCAGGTGATCGTCACCCGGCCGCCCTCCTTCGACAGCGCCCCGTACTTCACCGCGTTGGTGCCGAGCTCGTGCAGGGCCATGGCGATGGAGAGCGCGAGCCGCGGCGCCAGCCGCAGGCGCGGGCCCGAGACGGCGAAGCGGGAGTCCTGCCCGTCCCCCGCCTCCAGCGGGCGGATCGCGTCCGCCACCACGGTCTTCAGCTCGGCGCCCTCCCAGCTCTCGCGGGTCAGCACGTCGTGGGCGCGGGCGAGCGCCAGCAGCCGCGCCTCGAAGGCGGAGCGGGCGCTCTGCGCCTCCTCGCCGTCGAGCCCGCGCAGCGACTGCACGGCGATCGACTGGACGGTGGCGAGCGTGTTCTTCACCCGGTGGTTCAGTTCGTTGATGAGCAGGCGCAGGTGCTCCTCGGCCCGCTTGGCGTCGGTGACGTCGACGCTGCAGCCGGTGAAGCCGAGGAAGGTGCCGTGGTCGTCGAGCCGCGGCACGCCCTCGCAGCGCAGCCAGCGGATCTCGCCGTTGCGATCGACCACCCGCATCTCCGCGCGGAACGGGTGGCGGCTGTCGAACGCCTCTTGGAAGGCTGCCTGGAACCCGGCCAGGTCCGGCGGATGCATCACCGATTCCCAGCCGCTGCCGGCCATCTCGGTGGCGGGCCGGCCGAACAGGTGGTCGAAATGCATGTTGGCGAAGACGACCCGCGCGGTCTCGTCGGTCATCCAGATCAGCGCCGGGGCCGAATCGGCCATGTGGCGGAAGCGGGCCTCGCTCTCGCGCAGGGCGGCGAGGCCGCGCTGGGTCTCGGCCAGCGCCCGGTCGCGCTCCTCGCTGCGGGTGCGCAGGCGGAGCGACGCCTCCGAGAGCACGTCGCCGAGGCGGCGGATCTCGTGGATCGGCGAGGCCACCCGCGGGATCGCCTGCCCGCGCGACAGCGCCGGCCCCGACGCCGCGAGCTGGCGCAGGGGCTTCGAGACCCGCGACCACAGATGCACCGCGAGCACCGAGGAGGTGGCGAGCACGAGGAGCCCGAAGCCGCCGAAGGCCCAGATCCAGCGCCGCAGCCGCGCCTCGACCAGTTCGCGCGGGATGCTCGCCGCCACGGTCCAGCCGTTGAGCCGCGAGCGCGCCTCGACGACGGTGACGGGCTTGAAGTTGCGGTCGCGCCCCTCCCAGACGCCGGGGGTGCCCGTCGCGGTCTGGCGCAGGGTCGCGAGCCGGGGATGCCCGACGATGCCCGGCATCTCCGGCAGGCGCGCCAGCACGGTGCCGTCGCGGTCCGACACGCCCGAGACCCAGCCCCGGACCTGTTCGCGGGCGAGGATGCCGGCGATGCGGTTCAGCGGCACCGAGAAGCCGAGGATGTAGGCCACCCTGTCCTCGATCCGCACCGGCACCGCGACGGCGTAGTGCGCCTGATCCGCGGTCGCGCCCGCGAGGAAGCCGGTGACCATCGAGCGCTGCCCGCTGCCGAGGAGGTCGCGGTCGATCGGCAGCGCGCTCACCGGCAGCGGCGCCCCCGGCTTCAGGGCGGTGTTGACGACCTGCTGCCCGTCGGGGCGGCGCAGCACGAGGTCGAGGCCGACCGCCTCGCGCACGAGGCGCGCCTGGCTCTCGAAGCTGGCGAACTCGCCGTCCTTGAGCCGGGGCGAGGTGGCGAGCGTCTGCAGCACCGAGACCAGCCCGGCGGTGTCGCGGTCGATCGACAGGGCGATGCCGCGCACGTTCTCCCGCGCGTCCTGCTCGAAGCGGGCGCGCTCGGTGGCGGCGTAGCGGGTCAGCAGGATCGCGGTGAAGATCAGGCCGGGCCCGATCAGCGCGATCACGAGCATGATGAGGTAGAATTGCGTGGAGAAGCCACGCTGGCCGAGCCGGGAGAGCATGCGTCGGATCAAGGCGTCCCGCGGCTCGCGCGCTGGAGGGTTCTTGGGGAGTGACCCTCCCCCATCATGCCCCAGCCGGAGCGCAGGGGCCAGCACCTCCCTCGCGGCGCTCCCCGGAAGCCGCCTCAACCTCCGTCTTCACCCTCGCGCCCCGCCCGATCGACATGCCCGAGATCCCGCCCCGGATCGAGCCGGTCGCGCACCCGCTGCTTGAGCGTCTTCACATCGGGAAACCCGCCGTCGCGCACCCGCTCCCAGATCACCTCCCCCTCGACCTCGATCACGAACACCCCGCCGCGGCCGGGCCGCAGCGCGACCTCGCCGAGATCGTCGCGGAAGGTTGACAGAAGCTCCTGCGCCATCCACGCCGCACGCAGGAGCCACTGGCACTGGGTGCAGTAGGTGATGGCGATGCGGGGTTTGACCGTGTGCGATGAGGTGACTTTCACTTCCGCGTCGTTCATGGCAGGCATGGCGAACTCGTGTGTGAAGGAACGCCGTCCATCTGGATACGGGACACTGAAACGCGCCTCAACTTTCCGAGGAACGATCCCGGAGCATACAAGCTGGCTCAGCATCTCATTGGATGCAAAGGTATCAAGATAATAATTGGAAATAAAAACAATATCAATATATATTTTTGCAAGTGAGATGCAAGATTATCAAGGAGCGAAGCACCATGCCGGAACCACACAAATCAAAGTATCAGCATGTTGTGCTGAATTCTTCGCGCTGGGAAACAGAAACTGTTGTGGAATGGCTTTTATATTATAAATCCATCGGGTTCGACCACTGCTACATATATTGCAATGATGATGATCCCTATGAAATGTATAATCGCATCATTTCATTCATCGAAAGCGACAATCCATTTGTAACTTTCCATCATCTTCCCTATCAAGGGCAACAAGACTCTTGCTGGATGCATTTCTTGACACATCACAAGCATGAATGCGAGTGGTTCATGTTCGTTGATGGTGACGAATTTCTTGCTATTAAGCCTAAAAATAATATTAAAGCATTTATGACAGAAAGGGAAGACAAGGCAGACTGTATTTTCTTCAATTGGATTTGGTTCGGTCCCCAAGCTTTTATAGAGCGCCCCAGCGGCAGTACATTAACTCAGTTTGTTCGTCGAGAAAATCTACTCGAACGGATGGATCCTTGTGTCAAAACCATGACACGGAGTTCCTGCGTTGATCTACGTTTCTTAGGCTATCCGCCAGACCCGATGCTAAATCATCGTTGGCCGGCTCCCATCCAAGCGCGAATGAGATCGATGAATGTGATCGGCGATCCAATGAATGAGTATTTATCGGAATTTCCAAGGTCCGGTGAGGAATATTTAACAAACATCAACAAGCGACAAGCTATTTTCGATACAGCAATCACATATCATTACCTCTTTCGATCGCGCGAGGATTTCATTCGCCGCGTTCGCCGCGGCACGCTGGGCGCTTACTATTTCCAACCGATGTGGGGCAACGTCGCAGCGAGCAGTGACGGAACTCTTGATAAGTTCATATCGATCTTGAACGATACAGAGGATCGATTCCTTGCGGACTATTGGGAAGATCAACAAGGCATCGTTCGACGCAGGGCGCAAGCAACGACGATAGTACAGCCTAATGGAAAAATCAATCTAGCCCTTAAATCTAAACCTCATCAAAGCTCTGTTTCTTCTTGGTCTAAAGGCGATATCTACGAAGATGCCAAAGGTGCAATAAGTGGCATCCATACCGGTGCTGATGGCTTCCACACGGATCTTGAAGACAACCCTTATTGGCAAACCGATCTAGGCGATAATTTTAATATAACGGAAATTCGTGTATTTAATTCTTTAAAAAACCGCCCATTTGCTGCCAGAGCTTATCCTTTAAAAATTGAAGTCTCGCCTGACGCAGACAACTGGGAAACCGTTTTCACGAACCCGACACATTCTCCTTTCGGTGGAGCTGACGGTCATCCATTGATCGTGCGGGTCGCAATAGATGCGCGATATATTAAGTTGTCACTTGTGAGTCGAGACTTCTTCCATCTGGACGAAGTTGAGATTTACTAAATTATGTAGGATGCAAGCGAAGATGATACCTCAACAGAATCAACAGATTTCGTTCAGTTTTGCGGGTCGACAGTTCACTCTTGACACCGCGGATGGCGCTGATTTGGTTGCACGAACAATGGCAGATGGATCCTATGAAGCACCGTTGCCACTTATCTTGATGGCTGTTGTATCACGTTCGCCCGGGCGCTTTCTTGATATTGGGGCAAACAATGGCCTTTATTCGATTCTCGCGGGCAAATCGCGCCCTGGAGTAAAAATTACTGCCTTTGAGCCTCTACCGGCAGCCTTGGATATCCTTCGCAGGAACATCAAAGCGAATGGCCTAGACAATCAAGTAAATGTAGAAGAATTTGCGCTTAGTGATGACGAGGGACAAGCAACTCTCTACATTCCCGACAAGAGCCATGGACTTTTAGAGACCAGCGCATCCCTGGAAGCCGCGTTTAAGGCACATGAAAGCACCATCATAGTCAACAAGAGAAGACTTGACAGCTTCAAATTTGATGAACAAATCAGTGTCGTAAAAGTTGACATTGAGGGACATGAAGCTGCCTTTTTCCGCGGCGCTCACACATATCTTGAGTCGGATCGTCCGATAATATTTGCAGAAATGCTGGCAGGAGCACAAAAGGAGTTCTACTCTCTTTCGAAACTTTTTTCTAAGTTTGACTATGTTCCATTCCGTCTTCGAACAACGTGCGCCATCTATACACCTCTTATTATTGCAGACATGAATGCCTGGAATTATGCCATGGTTCCCCAGGACAAGCTCGATATGTTTTCTGAATGTTGCCGCGTGCATAACCTGGAAATGTTCTCAAACTTCAGGAATAACTTTCGTTGCCGAGATTCATTAGTTCAATGAAAAACTTCGACATGGAGACGTTGCAGTGTACTTAATGACCGCCAATGGCAGCGTCTTAGGTTATCGCGATGGCGTAGGCTTGGTTCAAGTACCAGCGCTTTCTGCGAACCTTTCAGTGATGTGCGAAGTCGAAGAAAATAACTTCGCCGTCTTGCCAGCCAGTCTAACTGGAATAACTATGGAGAAAAATGAAGACGGAACTGTCAGTCTTGTGAAAGATGGTTTTTTTATTCGGGCGGCTCCACACTGGGATAAACTTGAGTTCAATAGCAGTAATTTGGGAGATTGGGAGAAGTTTCGAGTTGTGAGCTCGTCAGACTTGGATGGAGCTGTTGCTTCGTGGGGATTATCCTCTGCACCACACATCTGGGGCGATATCAAAGTTATCCAGGCAAATCCGAGCATTATTATAGCAAAGGATTGCATTTATTTGCCTTGGAACCCATCTGAATCCTGGGGTTTATTCAGCTCCGACGGAGATTGTATCGAAGCAGCCATGACTGAGAGAAAGATTTATAATATAAATACTCAAGCAAATATAGATTTTGACAGTGTAAATAATACAAATCAAGAACACTATTACATATATTGTGGATATTTCAATTGTCATTTTGGGCATTTTTTGATAGATACTTTGTCTCGATTGTGGTTCGCGCATGAACGAGGGTCGGCGAAACTCTTGTTTCATTCCGATCATGGCGCAGAGACTTGGTTTCACTTTCCATATGTTAGAGAAGTACTAAACGCCATTGGCATTACAATTAATGACGTTGTTGTGCTTAAAGAACCCGTAAGACTGCCAGAAGTACTCATTCCAAAAACAAGCTTGAGTGCACAACGATATATTCATCATGTTTATGGTGAATTTTGTCGAAATCTAAATGCGACAATTGGACCCGAGCTCCCACCGAGTGGAGTGTCGAATCGGGTTTATTTATCTAGAAGTCAGCTAAGTATCGGTACTGGCTCATTTGTAAACGAGTCGGAGATGGAGCAGTATTTAGCAAATTCTGGCGTCAAAATCATTCATCCAGAGGAGCTCACATTCCGGCAACAACTTGGATTAATGCAACATGCTGAAAAAATATTAGCTATTGCCGGATCTGCTTTACATTTATCTATATTTAGTTCGGCTAAACGTATTGTGGCATTGTCAGCCAATAACGTAGTTAATGCAAACTATCATCTCATCGATAGAGTCGCAAAAAACACCGCTACATACCTTACTCCTGTCCATATCACCAAGGAGGAGAAGGTGGCGAACTTTGCTACGGCCTATCGGTTAGGCGACCCGAAGGCAGTGGCTTATCATCTGCTCGAAGCTATCGACAGCTAAAGAGGATAACGTTATGCCGGGTATCAAAAACGAGCTGGTTGAAACGCTATGGTTTGGTAAAGATCCCTTCACTGCTTTTCCGGATGGCCTTTTTCAAGCAGACGCTCAAGGGTGGAACGAAAACCATCCGTATTTAAGAGAAGGCATTGATGATTTAAGGCCAAAAATTGTCGTTGAAGTGGGGGTTTGGAAAGGCTCTTCATCTATAGTAATGGCAAAGCGGATGAAGGATCTTCGTATCGATGGTGCCGTTATCGCTGTCGATACTTGGCTTGGAGCGGTTGATCATTGGGCGCATGAAAATTGGTTTTCTTCACTAGTTGTGGAACATGGTCAACCGATGCTCATGCGGACTTTCATGACAAATGTTGTAAAATCCGAAGTAAGTGATTATATTGTTCCCCTACCGCTTGACAGCATCAACGCGGCAGAATTACTTAAATTACGCCAAGTGCAAGTAGACATGGTTCATATCGATGCCGGCCACGAATATGAATCAGTTATTTCAGACTTGAAAGCTTGGTGGCCACTCGTTCGCCCTGGCGGGCTTTTGGTAGGAGACGATTATTACGATAATGATAGAGATTGGCCAGGGCTCAAGCGCGCTTTTCATGAATTTTTCTCCAACGCAGGCATCGAATGCCCGCTGGAGAATACTTCTGCAAAGTGTCGTGTGAGAAAACCGATTTAAAACCTTTTTTGATAAAGCAGGTTTGCCCTGGAGCCCCTTATGCCCCTCGCCCTCCCAGCCCCAACCCGCCCCTCCATACTCGGCCGGCTCGTCTCCGCGCTGGTCGCCCTGTGGCTGGCGACGGGCTTGGCGGGGTGCGGGGCGATCAACCGGGTGCCGAGCCTGGAGGAGCAGGCGAAATCGGCCTGGAGCGAGGTGCAGAACCAGTACCAGCGCCGGGCCGACCTGATCCCCAACCTCGTCGAGACGGTGAAGGGCTACGCCAAGCAGGAGCAGGAGACCCTGACCCGGGTGACCGAAGCCCGGGCCAAGGCGACCAGCGTGCAGGTCGATGCCTCCACGGTGAGCGATCCGGAAAAGTTCAAGCAGTTCCAGGACGCGCAGAACCAGCTCTCGGGCGCGCTCGGGCGGCTGCTCGCCTCGGTCGAGGCCTATCCGGACCTGAAGTCCAACCAGAATTTTCTGGCGCTGCAATCGCAGTTGGAGGGCACCGAGAACCGCATCGCGGTGGCGCGGCGCGACTACATCCAGGCGGTCCAGGCCTACAACACCGAGATCCGCACCATTCCCGGCCGCTGGGTCGCGTCGTGGTTCTATCCCGACGCCAAGCCGATGGAGACCTTCACCTCGACGCCGGGCGCCGAGCGCGCGCCGAACGTGAAGTTCTAGCGCGCCTGCCAAACCCCTCGCTGCGGTGATGGCCCCCTCCGACCGGATCGTTTCGGCCCGCGCGGCGAGCGCCCTGCGGGTGCTGCCGCTCGCACTCCTGATCCTGGCCGCCCTCGCCGGGCTCGGCCGGGCGGCCGAGCCCGACTTCCCGAAGCTGACCGGGCGGGTGGTGGACGCGGCCGGCATCCTCTCGGCGGAAGCCCGCGCGCGCATCGACGGCAAGATCGAGGCGCACGAGGACAGGAGCGGCGACCAGATCGTGGTCGCCACCGTGCCGAGCCTTCAGGACCGCACGGTCGAGGACTACGCCAACCGCCTCGCCCGGGCCTGGGGCATCGGCCGGAAGAAGACCGACAACGGCGTGCTGCTCCTGGTGGCGCCGACCGAGCGCAAGGTGCGCATCGAGGTCGGCTACGGGCTCGAAGGCGCGCTGACCGACGCGCTGTCGAAGACCATCGTCACCAGCGCGATCACGCCGCGCTTCCGCCAGGGCGACTTTTCCGGCGGCGTCGAGGCGGGGGTCGACGCGATCCTGTCGGTCCTGGCGGGCGATGCCGACGAATGGCAGCGCCGCGCGCCGGTGCGGGAGGATACGGTCGATCCCGTCACCGTCGCGTTCTGGATCCTCGTCATCGTCGTGCTGGTCGTCGTCCTGACCCGGATGAGCGGCGGCGGTGGCGGGCGGCGCGGGCGCGGCGGCGGCTTCGTCGTCGTCCCCGGCCCCTCCGGCGGCTGGAGCGGCGGCTTCTCGGACGGCGGCGGGGGCGGTTTCTCGGGCGGGGGCGGCTCGTTCGGCGGCGGGGGAGCGTCCGGTGACTGGTAGCGAGGCCATCCTCAGCGGCCCCGAACGGGACCGCATCGCCGTGGCGATCGGCCGGGCGGAGGCCGGCACCTCGGGCGAGATCGTGGTGCTCGTCGCCGCCCGGGCCGGGCTCTACCGCTCCCCCGGCCTCGCCCTGGCGCTCGCGGTCGGCCTCGCGGTACCGTGGCCGCTGATCCGGCTCACCGCCCTGAGCGCGGGCGAGATCGCGCTCGTCCAGGCCGCCGCCGTGCTCGGCACGCTCCTGCTGACGCTGAACGAACGCCTGCGGATCGCGCTGACCCCGCGGCACTGGCGGCGCGAGCGCGCCCACGCCGCCGCCCGCCGCGAATTCCTGGGCCACGGCCTGACCGGGACGCGGGGACGCACCGGCGTGCTGATCTACGTGGCGCTCGCCGAGCGCTACGCCGAGATCGTCGCCGACCAGGGCGTGCGGGCCCGGATCGAAGACGAGCGGTGGTGCGCGATCGTGTCCGACCTGCTCGGCGCGGCCGGGCGCGATGCCCTCGGCGACGGGCTCGTCGCGGCGGTGGAGCGGGTCGGCGCGGTGCTCGCGGCCGCCCTGCCGGGAGGCCGGGGCGACAACGAACTGCCCAACCGCGTCATCGTCCTCGACCGGGATACCTGACGCCGCAACGGGCGCAGCCCCGCGCGTACGGAAAAAACCAATCCCGCGGCCCGGGTGACGCGATCTGGCGGATGTCACTGCCGGCGTTGAGGGAACCCGTGCCTGTGTGCTCCCGGCAACTGGCCTCGCGGGAAAATTTGCGCCAAACAGGACCGCGAAGGCCGCCTGCATCAAGAATGCGGCCGATGCACGGAGCGAGGCGTCGGATGGGCGCGATACAGAAACACGGACCCTGGGCCCTGGTCGGGGCATTGGGCGCCGCGGCCCTGGCGGTCGTCGCCACGCATCGGGGCGAATCGATCAACGCGCTGTGGGTCGTGGTGGCCGCGGTCTGCACCTACCTGATCGCCTACCGCTACTACTCCCTCTACATCGCCGACAACGTCATGCGCCTCGATCCGAAGCGCGAGACGCCAGCCCACCGCCACAACGACGGCCTCGACTACGTCCCGACCAACAAGTCGGTGCTGTTCGGCCATCACTTCGCGGCCATCGCCGGCGCCGGCCCGCTGGTCGGCCCGGTGCTCGCGGCGCAGATGGGCTACCTGCCCGGCATGCTCTGGATCCTCGCCGGCGTCGTGCTCGCCGGCGCGGTGCAGGACTTCATGATCCTGTTCGTGTCGATGCGCCGCGACGGCCGCTCGCTGGGTGAGCTGATCCGGGCCGAACTCGGCGTGATCCCCGGCGTGATCGCCCTGTTCGGCACCTTCATGATCATGATCATCCTGCTCGCCGTGCTGGCGATGGTGGTGGTCAAGGCGCTGGCCGAGAGTCCCTGGGGCACCTTCACCGTCGGCGCGACGATCCCGATCGCCCTGCTGATGGGCCTCTACGCCCGCTACATCCGGCCGGGGAAGGTCGGCGAGGTCTCGATCATCGGCTTCATCCTGCTCATGGCCGCGATCGTCTACGGCGGGCGGATCGCCGCCGACCCGTACTGGGGCCCGGCCTTCACCTTCACCGGCGTACAGCTCACCTGGATGCTGATCGGCTACGGCTTCGTCGCGGCGATCCTGCCGGTCTGGCTGCTGCTCGCCCCGCGCGACTACCTCTCGACCTTCCTCAAGATCGGCACCATCGTCGGGCTCGCCATCGGCATCGTCTTCGTGGCGCCGCACATGCAGATGCCGGCGATGACGAAGTTCGTCGACGGCACCGGCCCGGTCTGGGCGGGCTCGCTGTTCCCGTTCCTGTTCATCACCATCGCCTGCGGCGCGGTCTCGGGCTTCCACGCCCTGATTTCCTCGGGCACGACGCCGAAGCTCGTCGACAACGAGATGGACACCCGCTTCATCGGCTACGGCGGCATGCTGATGGAGAGCTTCGTCGCGATCATGGCGCTGGTCGCCGCGAGCGTGATCGATCCGGGCGTCTACTTCACCATGAACTCGCCCGGCGCCCTGCTCGGCACCACGCCGGAGACCGCCGCGGCGGCGGTGACGGCGCTCGGCTTCCCCGTCTCCCCCGAGGTGATCGCCCAGACCGCCGTCGACGTCGGCGAACACTCGATCATCTCCCGCGTCGGCGGCGCCCCGACGCTCGCCGTCGGCATGGCCCACATCATCTCGTCGGCCATCGGCGGCAAGGCGATGATGGCCTTCTGGTACCACTTCGCGATCCTGTTCGAGGCCCTGTTCATCCTGACCGCGGTGGATGCGGGCACCCGCGCCGGCCGCTTCATGCTGCAGGACCTGCTCGGCCTCGTCGCGCCGTCCTTCAAGGACACCTCGGCCTGGGTGCCGAGCGTGCTCGCCACCGCCCTGTGCGTCGGCGCCTGGGGCTTCTTCCTCTACCAGGGCGTCACCGACCCGCTCGGCGGCATCTACACCCTGTGGCCGCTGTTCGGCATCTCGAACCAGATGCTGGCGGCCGTGGCGCTGACGCTCGCCACCGTGGTGATCTTCAAGATGAAGCGCGAGCGCTACGCCTTCGTCACGATCATCCCGACCGTCTGGCTGTGCATCTGCACCCTGACCGCGGGCTGGCAGAAGATCTTCTCGCCCGATCCGAAGATCGGCTTCCTGGCGCATGCCGACCGGTTCTCGGCCGCGATCGCCGAGGGCAAGGTGCTGGGCCCGGCCAAAAGCATGGGCGACATGCACAAGATCGTCTTCAACGACCGCATCGACGCAGGCCTCGCGGTGCTGTTCGTCGGCCTCGTGCTGGCGATCGCCGCGTTCGGCATCATGGCCTGCGTCAAAGCCTACCGTGCCGACCGCTGGACGGCGCTGGAGGCGGACCCCACCCTGGCTCCGGCCGAGTGAGGTGACCATGAGCACGCCGTCGCAGAACTTTCGCGAACGCCTGCGGGTCTTCAACAAATGCGTCTGCGACGGCGCGCGGCTGATGGTGGGCCAGGGCGATTACGGCACCTACGTCGCCCACATCGCGAAAACCCATCCCGACCAGACGCCGATGACCGAGCGGGAATTCTTCCGCAATCGCGAGAATGCCCGCTTCGGCATCGGCAACGGCTCGGGCTTCCGCTGCTGCTGAACGACCGATCGAGGGTTCCCCGCGGGGCCGTCGTCGGAGCGCACCGAATCGGAACGCGGGTCGGTCGTGCCATTTTCACGTGAAATTAAATGTGGGCTTGCGGCGCTCCGCGCATGAGCGATGCGTCGGCGCCGATCGAGTCGGCGTTCGGCCTGATACGACATCGAGTCGATGACCTCGGCCTCTCCACCGTCCTTGCGAGGCTCGGCGCAAGCAATCCAGGGCGCGCCCTTTCCGGACCTGTCGCGCCCTGGATCGCTTCGCTAACGCTCGCGATGACGGAGGGTGGCCAAACAACCCGAAGCGATCAAGCGGAAACCGTAGCAGGCTCGGCAGACATCGCGACCTGCTCCCTTCATGCCCGGCCACCGGCTTCGACGGAAAACGGGACGCCGGGGACCGGGCGTCCGGTGATCCGCCCTTGGACCCCGCAACCGAACGAGGCTCGAACGCCTGCTCGGTTGCACGGCAGCCGAGCGAGGCTCTAGTCTCCCCGAAACGAGGGGGACTGCGACGATGAATCAGTTCGAGGGTGTGCCGAGCCCGGCTCCGGCGCAGATCGGAACCATTGCGTTCGACCGGCGGGCGGCGGGGCTGACCGGCATCGTCATCAAGGGCTTCCTGCTCTCGCTCGTCACCTTCTCGATCTACCGGTTCTGGTACGTCACCAACCTGCGGCGCTTCTTCTGGAGCCGCACGGTCGTGGCGGGGAGCCCGGCCGAATATCTCGGCACCGGCAAGGAGCTGTTCCTCGGCTTCCTCGTGGCGCTCGCCATCCTGGTGCCGGTCTATCTCGTCCTGTTCCTGCTCAGCTTCGCCAGCCCGATGCTCGCGGCCTTCGCGGCGCTGATCTCGTTCGTGCTGCTGTTCGTGCTCGGGCAGTATGCGCTGTTCCGCGGACGGCGATACCGGGCCTCGCGCACCCGCTGGCGCGGCATCCGGCTCGGCCAGGACGGATCGGGCTTCACCTATGCGGGGCTCGCCAGCCTGTGGTGGCTCGCCACCCTGTTCACGCTGGGCCTCGCCTTCCCGTTCATGCGTGCCGCGCTGGAGCGCTACCGCATCGATCACACCCTGGTCGGCCAGGGCCGGATGCGCTCCACCGCGACGGGCCGCTCGATCCTGCTGCCCTGGCTGATGTTCTACATCGTCGGCCTGCTGCCGACCCTGGCGGGCATCCTGGCTCTGCTGGCGGCGACGGGCTTCGACATCCCCAGCGATCTGCTGATCCAGGATCCGACCACCGAGAAGAGCAAGCTGATCTTCAACCCGGACTACGAGGGCACGGCGCTCGGGTTCTACGGCACCGTCGTCGTCGCCGCCGCGAGCGTGTCGATCCCGCTGGCGCTGCTGCTGATCCCCTATTACCGCGCCCGCGAGGCCCGTGCCTTCCTCGACGCGGCCCATCTCGGGGAGGCGCGGCTGGCGTCCACGCTCAAGGCCCGTCAGTTCTACTGGCCCTACATCGTCTACATGCTCGCGCTGGTCGGCTTCTTCCTCGTCATCGGCATCATCTTCGTCGTCCTCATCCCGCTGATCGCAAGGGACGAGCCGAGCGTGGGCGCACAGGTGTCGTCCTTCATCGGGATCATGCTGATCTACCTCGGCGCCCTGCTCGGCTCGGCGGTGATCTACGTCCGCTTCGTCACCGTGCGCCTGTGGCACGCGGTGGCGACCACGGCGCACATCGAGAACCTGCCGGCTCTCGAAGCCGTTCTCGCCTCGACGCGCGATCCGGCGAGCGGCCTGAACGAGGGGCTGGCCGACGCGCTCGATGTCGGCGGCGCCCTCGAAATCGGCTTCTAGGGCGCCGATGGAGACGGTTTCCACCACGGGCACCTTCTTCGACGGCATCAGTGCCCGGCCCCGACCGGTGACGCTGCGGCTGTCGTATCGCCTGGAGATCGCCGGGGGCGACGTCTCGCGCGACTGGAGCCTGCTCGACCTGCGCGCCGCCGACGCCGCGCCGCCGCAGATGCGGATCAACCATGCGCAGGGGCCGGAGAGCGTCGAGTTCGCGGACGCGGCCTTCGCCGACGCCCTGAAGGCGCGCTGCCCCGACCTCGGCCGGACGGAGCGGGAGGGCGGCCTCACCCGGCTCGTGCTCTGGTCGGCGGCCGCCGGCATCTCCGTCCTGCTCGCGGCGCTCTACGGCGTGCCGGCGGCCTCCGGCGTGATCGCGCCGCTGGTGCCGCAAGCGTTCGAGGCGCAGCTCGGGCGCAGCGTCGACGGCCAGATCGTCGGCCTGCTCGGCGACCCGCCGCTGTGCGACGACGCGCCGGCCCGCGCCGTGCTCGACCGGCTGACGGCGCGTCTCGCCGAGGGCATGGCGCTGCCGGTGACGCCGCAGGTGAGCGTGCGCCGCCACGCCGTCGCCAACGCGCTCGCCCTGCCGGGCGGCCGGGTGATCCTGCTCTCCGACATCATCGCCAAGGCGAAGGACGGCGACGAACTCGCCGGCATCCTCGCCCACGAATTCGGCCACGTCGCCGCGCGCGATCCGATGCGTTCGGTGATCACCGCGGGCGGCACCTCGTTCCTGCTGAGCCTCGTGCTGGGCGACCTCACCGGTTCGACGGTGCTGGTGACGATCGGGCAGGCGGCGATCTCGGCGGGCTACTCGCGCGACGCGGAGCGGGCGGCGGATGCCTTCGCCGTCGGTGCGGTCGAGCGGGCGGGCGGCGACGGGGCGGCGCTCGCCGCGATCCTCGAACGCATCACCGACGCGGAGGACGAGAAGCCGGACGCCGTGTCGTTCCTGCGCTCGCACCCGTTCACGGCGGAGCGCGCCGCCCGGATCCGGGCGATGGCGGGCGAGACGCCGAGCGGCGCCGGCCTCCTGTCCGAGGCCGAGTGGCAGACCCTTCGGGGCATCTGCCCGAAACCGGCCAAGCCGAAGGACGGCAAGACCCCGCCGACCGAGAAGCCGTGAAGGCTGGCCGCTTCGATAAAGAGTCATGGTTTCGAAAGGACAAGTCCTTTCGCGGGTGCAGGGCAGAGCCCTGCAATGTCCGCGAGGGGGGACGACGCGTGCCGTCCTCTCCCCCGATCAGACCGGGCGCGGCAGATTGCAGCGATCGAGCGCGTTCAGCGCCTTGGCGCGGGCGCTGTCGTTGAAGTAGCCGGTGGTGCGGTAGGAGGCGATCTCGTCCTTGTCGAGAGCGGACAGGGTGCGCTCGGCGTAGCAGCCGCAGGGGGCGGCGAGCGAGGCTTCCTCGATCTTCTGGAGCTTGGCCTGGGTCACGGTGCAGGCGTGGCGCACGCGGCCAGTGAGGTTGCCCTTCGAGGCGGTCTTCAGCGCCGGATCGGGCACGTAGCCTTCGAGCGCGGCGTACTGCGTGGAGCGGCCGGCGGTGTTGCAGGCGGCCAGCAGGGAGACGAGGCCGGCCGCGACGAGCAGGCGGCCGGTGCGCGGGAACATGGAGCGCATGAGGCTGGATCCGGACTAGCAGGACGGGAAATCGTCGAACGGATCCCGTTCTTCGGGGAGGCGGCCCCGCGCCGCTAGGGCAGGAGGGTCACACCGCGCCGGAATGCGCTTTCGAGGCCGGCCTCGGGCAAGCGCGATCCTGTCTCTCGCCGGCTCCGAGAGGGGAGCCGGCGAGAGACAGTGCCGTTACGCGGCGATGTCGGCGTCGGTGAAGAACTGCGCGATCTCGATCCTGGCGTTGTCGGCGCTGTCGGAGCCGTGGACGGTGTTCTCGCCGACCGACTCGGCGAACTGCTTGCGGATGGTACCGTCGGCGGCCTGGGCCGGGTTCGTGGCGCCCATCACCTCACGGTACTTGGCCACGGCGTTCTCGCCCTCCAGCACCTGCACCACGACCGGGCCCGAGGTCATGAACGCGACGAGCTCGCCGTAGAACGGGCGCTCCTTGTGCACCTCGTAGAACGTCTCGGCCTGGGCGCGGGTCATCCGGATGCGGCGCTGGCCGACGATGCGCAGGCCGGCGGCCTCGATCACGGCGTTGACCGCGCCGGTGATGTCGCGGCGGGTCGCGTCGGGCTTGAGGATGGAGAAGGTGCGCTCGAGGGCCATGGGTCCAGTCCGGTTCGGTTGGAGAAAGGGGTCGCGCGACGCGCTGGATGATGGCGGAGTCGAATCCCGCCGGAGAGGCCGTCGGCGCGCCGGGCTTATAGCGGTGCAACCGGGTGCCCTCAACCGACCCGCACCAGCGTCCTGGTTGCGGGTCAGAGCTTGGCCTTTTTCGGCCGCGCCCTGGCTTTTGCGCAACACTGCCGAAAAATCGCCGGATTGCGCCGGCCTACTCGCCGACGAACGATCCGCCGCCGTCCCTCGCGCCTGCCGGAGGACGGCCCCTCCTCTCCGCAAGCCCAGCCCTTTCGAGGGCTTTAGCCCCAGGAGCCGCTTCCATGCGTATCGCCCTCAGCCTCACCGCCCTCCTGATTTCGAGCGCCGCCTTCGCTGCGCCCAAGGATCTGTCCGGGACATGGTTGACGGAGGACGGGCGCGCGAAGATCCGCATCGACCGCTGCGGCCCCGGCGGCGGCAATGCCTGCGGCAAGGTGGTGTGGCTGAAGTCCCCGACGACCGACGCGGGCGCGCCGCGCACCGACCTGAAGAACCCCGACCCGAAGAAGCGGGCCCGTCCGATCATCGGCCTGACGCTGCTCGACAACCTGAAGCCGGAGGATGCCGGCTTCGCGGGCGAGATCTACAACGCCGACGAAGGCAAGATCTATCAGGTCAGCCTGGAGCGCGAGAGCGAGGCCGAGCTGAACGTGCAGGGCTGCATGCTCAAGGTCCTGTGCGGTTCGCAGACCTGGACCCGCGTGCCGGACGTGAACCAGCAGGCCGCGGCCGCCTCGGTGGAGGTGCCGGCCAAGCCCGCGAAGCCGGCCGCCAAGCCGGCTCCGGCCAAGGCCGGCCCGGCCGAGTAAGCTCTCGGCCCATGCAAAAAGGGCGCGCCGTTGCCGTGCGCGCCCTGAAGTCTTCGCCCAACCTGATGGGGGTCAAGGCCGAGGGGAGGTAGTGCCGCGCTTCGGCGCGGCCAGTGGCCGCGGCCGAGCTTTTTCGGATTTCGGCCGCGTCCCCGACATTTTCGCGCGGTCGGACGCAATACCGGTCAAGCGCGCGTGTCCGTCATCCTCTTGTCGGACGTTTCGGGTCTCCCTGGCATCGTGTCGTTCGTGCAACCGCGGCGGAGCCTCGCGCTCCGTCGGGCCCGAACGTTGCGGCGGCGACGGCATCTGCTAGGCCGCTTGGCGGTGGCGGCAGGGGCTGGTGCGGTGCACATCGGGCGGGCGGGGACGATCAGGAATCGACGCATAGCCCGGTCGGGCCTCGCCGCGATTCTCGGCCTGTGTGCCGGCGGCGCCATCGCCGCCGACCTCCCGGAGCCGTCCCGCCCGCGCTTCATCGACTGGTCCGGCTTCTATGCCGGGGCGCAGGGCAGCGCCGGCGCCGCGTTCGGCAACTACGATTTCGGCCCCACCACGATCGGCCCCCGCCGCGTTCCGACGGTCTCGACGGGCGACGCCACCGGCAGCGACAACCTGGGCCGGGACGCCACCACGGTGGTGGGCGGCGCCTTCGCCGGCTGGAACGGGCAGGCGGGCGCCCTCGTCTACGGGCTCGAAGCGGATCTCGTCGGCGCCAACCTCAAGCGCGGCGCCCGCTCCGACGCGCGGGGCTTCGGCTACGAGGGGATCGACCCGCCCTTCGCGCTGATCCGCGAGAAGACCGACCTGTTCGGCACCGCCCGGGCGCGGATCGGCTACGCCTTCGGCAACACCCTGATCTACGCCACCTTCGGGCTCGCGGGCGCCAACGGGCGCGTGCTCGCCACCTATCCCGACCTCGCCGGCGGCACGGCCGCGACCGCCTCGCGCAGCGTGTCCTATCTCGGGGTCACCCTGGGCGGGGGCGTGCAGTTCGCCGTCGATCCGCACCTCTCCCTCGGGATCGACTACCGCTACAGCGATCTCGGCGAGAGCCGCCGCTTCGACCTCGGCGTGCTGCCCGGGATCGACGGCGGCCCGGTGACGACCCGCACCGGCTTCGTCTCCAACCAGATGATGGCCCGGCTGATCTGGCACCCGGAGGCGCTCGCCCTGGCCCCGGAGGACGAGGACGAGCCGCCCGAAGATGCACCGCCCAAGGACGCGCGCTTCTCGCTCCACGGCCAGACCACCTTCGTCGATCAGGGCGTGACCGGCTTTCGCGCGCCCTATCGCGGCCCCCAGAGCCTCGTGCCGGACCAGGCGCAGGCGACGACGACCGCGACCCTGTTCCTCGGCCTCAGGCTCTTCGAGGGCACGGAACTCTACTACAATCCCGAGTTCAGCCAGGGCTTCGGCCTGTCGCGGACGCTCGGCATCGCCGGCTTCGTCAACGGCGAGGCGCAGAAGGCGGGCGCGCCCTTCCCGAAGCTGCGCTCCAACCGCTACTTCGTCCGCCAGACCTTCGGCCTCGGCGGCGAGACCGAACAGGTGCTCGACGGGCCGAACGCCATCGCCGGCACCCGCGACGTCGAGCGCATCACGGTGATCGCCGGCAAGTTCGCGCTCGGCGACTTCTTCGACGGCAACGTCTACGCCCACGATCCGCGGATCGACTTCATGAACTGGGGCCTTTGGGCCTCGGGCGCCTACGACTTCCCGGCCAACCTCCCCGGCTACACGCAAGGGCTGATGGTCGAGTACAACCGCGCCGAGTTCGCGATCCGCGCCGCCTACACGCAGGTGCCGAAGGAGCCGTCCTCCGACGTGCTCGACCCGCGGATCTTCGAGCGGGCGGGCGCGACGATCGAGTTCGAGGAGCGCCACACGCTGCCGGTGCTCGACCAGCCGGGCAAGCTGCGCCTCGGCCTGTTCTCGAATGTCGGCAACACCGCGAACTTCCGGCAGGTCGTGGCGCTGACGCAGGCGGGTGCGTTCGACGACATCGACACCGCGGTGGCGGCGACCCGGGCGCCGCGGCGCAAGAGCGGCGTCTACCTCAACCTCGAACAGGCGCTCACCGCCGACCTCGGGCTGTTCGCGCGGGCGAGCGTCAACGACGGTCGCAACCAGAGCCTGTCCTTCACGGACATCGACGGCTCGGTCTCGGGCGGCCTCTCCCTCAAGGGAACGGCCTGGGGCCGCCCGCAGGACGCGATCGGCCTCGGTGCCGCCGCCAACCGGATCTCACCCTCCCACCGCGCCTATTTCGCCAATGGCGGCCTCGGGCTCCTGATCGGCGACGGACGCCTCGACCGCTACGCGCCCGAGCGGGCGGTGGAGGTCTACTACGCGCTGAACCTGACGAAGGCGGTCACGATGTCCTTCGACTACCAGCACGTCGAGAACCCGGCCTACAACCGCGACCGCGGCCCGGCGGATTTTTTCGGGACGCGGCTGCACACGGATTTTTAGGGTCGCGGCGGGAAGGCGAGACAAAGGCGAGACACCGGGGCGTGCCGAAGCGGTCGCGCGAAATCAGGCATCTGTCGCGGTTCTGGATGGCTTCGCCATGACGGTGTGGATTTGCTCTCCGTCATGGCGAGGCTTCAGCCGAAGCAATCCAGAAGCGCGACGCAAGCCGGATGAGGCACGCACGCGACCCGAAAACCATTCGCCAGCACTCTCCGTCAGCGAAGCAAACCAGCAGCCCCGCTGTCAGCGCATGACGTAGACCTGCGTGCCGACCGAGACGCGCTCGAACAGGTCCGCGATGTCCTGATTGTACATGCGGATGCAGCCGTAGGACGCGAAGGTGCCGATCGAGTTCGGCCGGTTGGTGCCGTGGATGGCGTATTCGCCGCCGCGCAGGGTCATCGCCGCCACGCCCATCGGATTGCCCGGCGAGCCGCCGCGGATCAGGTTCGGCAGGCGCGGATGATCACGCTTCACCTCCGCCGGGGGCGACCAGTCGGGCTGGACATACTTGCCGTCGATCTGCGTGGCGCCGCTCCACTGCTTGCCCGGTTTGCCGACCGCGACGGGATAGCGGATCGCCGTGCCGTCGCCGTTGACGAGGTAGAGCCGCCGCTCGTTGGTGCGCACGACGATGGTGCCCGCCCCGATCCCGTCCGAGAACGGAACGATCTCCCGGGCCTGCGCGGCACCGACCGCGCACAGCACACCCGCGAACGCGCCCGCGAGCCGCGCCCTGTCCTTGCCCATTCCGAACATCGCAGATCGCCTTTCCAAGCCGGAGCGTAACTGGCGAAGACGATCCGACGTTCCGGCTTGCGCTTCTGCTCTACGCGCGGCGAAATCGGCACCTCATGCACCGCCTCTTCGCGGCAGGGCGAATCCCGGGCTCAGGATTTCGGACGAATTTTAAGGAAACGGGCCCGTGCCGGTCAGCGCTCGTGCAGCCGGGCGGCATCCGGGCGCCGCTCCTGCCAGCCGTGGCGGACGAGTTCGGGGTCGGCATGCTCCTCGACCGGCAGGCCGACGCAGAGATAGGCGACCAGCTCCCACCCTTCCGGCACGTCGAGGGCCGCGGTCACGGCCGCGGGTTCCAGGATCGAGACCCAGCCGACGCCGAGGCCGTGGGCGCGGGCGGCGAGCCAGAAGGCATGGACGCAGGCCGCCACCGAGTAGCGCAGCATCTCCGGCATGGTCGCGCGACCGAGGCCGTGGCCGGTCTCCGTCGCGCCGTCGCAGAACACGGCGAGATGGACCGGCGCCTCGCGCAAGCCCGCGAGCTTCAGGCGCGCATAGAGCCTCCGCCGCTCGTCGGCGTAACCGTCGCGGGCGGCGGCGTTGCAGCGCTCGAAGCTCGCCGCGACCGCGGCACGCCGCCGGGGATCGGCCACGCGCACGAAGCGCCAGGGCTGGCTGTTCCCGACCGAGGGCGCCAGCGCCGCCCAATCCAGGCAGGTCCGCAGGGCGGCCTCGTCGACGGGATCGGTGCGGAAGCGCCGCACGTCCCGCCGCCACACCAACAGGTCCGCCAAGCGCGCCCGGAAGGCGTCCTCGAAGACGGGCGGGCTGGTCGACGCGGCTGGAGCGGACTCGGACATGGCCGCCGCTTCTCGCGCCGGCGGGCCCGCCTGCCAAGCGGCATCGGCCCAGAAAAAGGGCGGCGCTCCGAAGAGGCCGCCTGAAGTCCTTGGGTCTCGAAACCTCCGGATGTCGATCCGGCCGGGTCCACGGCGTCGCCCGAGGGCTGGGGAGCTCGGGTTTCGGACGCCGCCGCGGTGGACGGACCGACGAGGTTTCGGGTCACACTGAAAGCCTGTCGTCATGGCCTTGGCAAGGCGAGATCGCGGCGAGAGCGTGATGTCGGCCGCCTCACCGTGCGGCGACGCACATGCTTTTCGCGCTCCGCCTCAAGCCGGCGATGGCCGCACGGGGCTGCGAACTCGGATCGACCCGGCCAAGCCGTTCGGATGCCGATCCGCCCCGTCCGTGATCGTTCCGGGGCGCCGCAGGCAAACCCGGAATGACGGCGGGGATGGACCGAAGCGGGTCTGTAGGAACGCAAAACCGGGTTCGGAGCCTGGATGGCCGGCGAAGCACCTTGCGGGCGTCGGTCGCGAGGCCCATCATCCCGTCCCACGCCGCGCATACGACGGCACCGCAACGGGAGCGACGATGAGCGAGGGGCAGGGCGTCGAACACCGCTCGACCGACCGGGACGGCCAAGTGATCCCGCAAGTGATCCCGTTTCCATCCCCCACCACCCCGCAGGTCGCCTTCCGGCGCGACGAGTTGCGGACCATCTTCAACCTCTACGGACGGCGCGTCGCCGAGGGCGAGTGGCGCGACTACGCCCTCGACTTCCGCCGCGACAAGGCGGTGTTCTCGATCTATCGCCGCACCTCCGAGATGCCGCTCTACCGGATCGAGAAGGATCCGAAGCTCGGCCGCCGCCAGGGCGCCTACGCCGTGATCGCGGCGAGCGGCCTCGTGATGAAGAGGGGCAACGATCTCGCCCGCGTCATCGGCGTGCTGGAGGGACCGCTGCGGGCGGTGTGATGCGTCAGGCCGCCCGCAACCGCGCGGCGGCTTGCGCAAGCGCACGGATCCGGGCCGGATCGGGCCTGCCCGCAGGCACCACCCAGCTTCCGCCGACGCAGAGCACGGACGGATGCGCGAGCCAGTCCCCTGCGGTCGCCTCGGTGATGCCGCCTGTCGGGCAGAAGCGCACCTGCCCGAAGGGTGCGGCCAGCGCCTTCAGCGCCTTCAGGCCGCCCGCGGCTTCCGCCGGAAAGAACTTGAAACGGTCGAGCCCGTGGTCGAGGCCGCGCATGATGTCGGCCGACGTCGCCACGCCCGGCAGGTAGGGCACGCCCGACGCCATGGCCGCCTCCGTCAGCGGGGCGGTGAGGCCGGGGCTGACGATGAACGTCGCGCCGGCGCCGAGGGCGGCGTCGAGATCGCGCGCGTTCAGCACCGTGCCGGCGCCGACCACCGCCCCCGCGACGGTCGACATCGCCCGGATCACGTCGAGGGCGGCGGGCGTGCGCAGGGTGACTTCGAGGGCGGTGAGGCCGCCGCCGACCAGCGCCTCGGCGACGGCCACCGCGTCGGCGGCATCCTCCACCACCAGCACGGGGATGACGGGAACGGAGCGCATCAGCGCGTCGATGGTGCTCATGTGGGTTTCTCCCCTCTCCGTGCTGCGGGTCCGAGCGATTTGGATTCACTCTCCGTCATCGCGAGGCGAAGCCGAAGCAATCCAGGGCGCGCCCCCTCGGAAGAGGCGGTGCCGTCTGGATTGCTTCGCTCACGCTCGCGATGACGGCGCGGTCGTCACAGTCCCGCCGCCGCCAGCATCGCCGAGCCGCCGCGCTCGGCGTCGTCGGCGCCGTGGCGCATGAAGGCGAACAACTCGCGGCCGGTGCCGAGGCCGGGCGGGGGCCGGCTCGCGTCCTCGCGGCCCTGCCACTCGGCGGGGTCGACCAGCACCTCCAACAGCCCCTCCTCCGCCGAGAGGCGGATCATGTCGCCGTCGCGGATGCGGCCGATCGGGCCGCCGCCGACCGCCTCGGGGCTGACATGGATCGCCGCCGGCACCTTGCCGGAGGCGCCCGACATCCGCCCGTCGGTGACGAGGGCGACCTTGTGGCCGCGGTCCTGCAAGACGCCGAGCGGCGGGGTGAGCTTGTGCAGTTCGGGCATGCCGTTCGCCCGCGGGCCCTGGAACCGCACCACCACCACCACGTCGCGCTCCAGTTCTCCGGCCTTGAAGGCGGCGATCACCTCGTCCTGGTCGGCGAAGACACGGGCCGGCGCCTGAATCGTGCGGCGCTCGGGCTCGACCGCGCTGGTCTTGAAGGTGGCGCGGCCGAGATTGCCCTTCACCAGCCGCATCCCGCCGTCCGGCTGGAACGGATTGGCGGGCGGGCGCAGCATGGACGCGTCCAGCGGCTCGGCCGGCGCGTCCTCGAAGGTCAGTTCGTCCCCGTCCCCCGACAGCTTCGGGTCGCGGGCATGGTCGCGCAGGCTATGGCCTGCGACCGTGAGGATGTCGTCGTGCAGGAGCCCTGCATCGATCAGCGAGGCGATGACGTAGGACATGCCGCCGGCGGCATGGAAGTGGTTCACGTCGCCCGCGCCGTTCGGATAGACCCGCGCGATCAGCGGCACCACGCCGGAGAGCCGGTCGAAATCCTCCCAGTCGATGACGATGCCGGCGGCGCGCGCCATGGCCGGCAGGTGGATCGCGTGGTTGGTCGAGCCGCCGGTGGCGAGCAGGCCGACGATGGCGTTGACGATCGCCCGCTCGTCGACGCAGCGCCCGAGCGGGCGGTAGTCGTTGCCGGACCAGCCGATCTCGGTCAGCCGGTGGATCGCCGAGCGGGTCACCGCCTGCCGCAGCCGGGTGCCGGGATTGATGAAGGAGGCGCCGGGCATGTGCAGGCCCATCACGTCCATCATCATCTGATTGGAATTGGCGGTGCCGTAGAAGGTGCAGGTGCCGGCGCCGTGATAGGAGGCGGACTCGCTCTCCAGCAGTTCCTTGCGGCCGACCTTGCCCTCCGCGTAGAGCTGGCGGATGCGCTGCTTCTCCTTGTTGGCGAGGCCCGAGGGCATGGGACCGGCCGGGATCAGGATCACCGGCAGGTGGCCGAAGCGGAGCGCCCCGATGATCAGGCCCGGTACGATCTTGTCGCAGATGCCGAGCAGGGCCGCGCCCTCGAACATGCCGTGGCTCAGGCCCACCGCGGTCGAGAGCGCGATGGTGTCGCGCGAGAACAGCGACAGCTCCATGCCGCGCTGCCCTTGCGTGACGCCGTCGCACATGGCGGGCGTGCCGCCCGCGACCTGGGCCGTGGCGCCCACTTCGCGGGCGAACAGCTTGATCTGCTCCGGGTAGCGCCCGTAGGGCTGATGCGCCGACAGCATGTCGTTGTAGGCGGTGACGATGCCGATGTTCATCGCGCGGCCCGCGATGATCGCCGGCTTGTCCTCGCCCGAGGCCGCGAAGCCGTGGGCGAGGTTGCCGCAGGCGAGCTTCGGGCGGTGCACGCCCGCCTCGCGCTCGCGCTCGATCAGGTCGAGATAGCCGCGGCGGCTGTCGCGGGAGCGCGCGATGACGCGCTCGGTGACTGCGGCGACCTCGGGATGAAGCTCCGGCATGGCTCGTTCGCCTCGTTCGGATTTCGACGGCACGGACAGGCCCGCAAGATCGGGGCCCGCGCTCTCCTTAACATGGAGAGACTCCAAACGGCATCACGCTTGTGGGAACGTTTTCATCAATCAAGACGGGATCGAGAATCAAACGAAATTTCCGGTTGTCGGCGTGCGCCCGGAGGCTGTCGTCGCTTCGATCGAGTGCACCTCCCCAGCCGCGACCGTCCGGGCACCGGACCTGTAGCGGAGGAGCCGACCGCTGCCGCCGAAAGGCTGAGCAGGCAGGCTGGGGGAGGTGATCGGATTTCCGATCCCGGCCATCACCGTGAGCAAGAACGCCACCGCGCGGTCGCTGACCATCACGGCGGCACGATCCCGTACGAGCCGGAGCGATTGCAAAGATCGCGCGGCAATCCCAGGACGATCGTTCGAGGATGAGCCTCACGCCCCCGACGCGGACGCGATCTCCCGCTCGACTTCGGCCGGGTCGAGCACGTAGCGGCGCGAGCAGAACTCGCAGGTGATGGCGATGGTGCCGTCATCCGCCACCATGTCCCGGCGCTCCTCGGGGGAGAACGAGCGGATCATGCCCATCACCCGCTTCCGAGAGCAGCGGCAGCGCTCGACCACGGCTTGCGCATCGAACACCCGCACGCCGCGCTCGTGGAACAGCCGGTAGAGCAGCCGCTCGCTCGACACCGCCGGATCGACCAGTTCGTGGTCCTCCACGGTGTTCACGAGGCTGCGCGCTTCCACCCAGGCATCGTCCTCGCCGGGGCCGCCGGCCAGGATCCCGTGGCCCTCCGGCGCGTCGCCGGGGGGCAGGTCGGCCCGGCGCATCCGGTCGGGCGAGGTCGGCAGGAACTGCACCAGCAGGCCGCCCGCGCGCCAGCGGCTCTCCCCGGCCTCCATCTGCTCGGCGACGGCGAGGCGCACCAGCGTCGGGATCTGCTCGGACTGGCGGAAATACTGGTGGGCGGCCTCCTCGAGGCTCTGGCCTTCGAGGGCGACGACGCCCTGGTAGCGATTCCGGGTCGAGCCCTGATCGATGGTCATGGCGAGATGGCCCCGGCCCATCAGGTCGGCCGCGCGCGCCTTCGGCCCGAGGGCGGCGACGGGTTCGGCCTCGAAGCGGGCGGTGGCGCGCACCCGGTCCGGCGCCTCGAAATCGACCACCAGCATCCCCACCGGCCCGTCGGTCTTGGTCTGGAACTGGAAGCGGCCTTCGAGCTTCAGCGAGGAGCCCAGAAGCACCGTGAGCGCCGCCGCCTCGCCGATCAGCCGGGCGACCGCGTCGGGATAGCCGTGACGGCGCAGGATCGTGTCGATCGAGGGCCCGAGCCGCACCGCGCGGCCGCGCAGATCCAGCGCCTCGACGGCGAAGGGCAGTACGGCGTCGTCGCCGCCTTCGAGCGCGGCCGTGGGGGAAGGGGCGTGTCCGGAGCTCATGGACTCTTACCGTATCGGGGCTGAGGAGGAGGACGGAGGGCGGCCGATCCGGCGGGCATCACGCCGAACCGGCGCGCGCGCAAGGGCCGGCGCCGATCCGCGGCCCATCCCATATGGGGAGCCTCGCGCCCGAACGCGAGACCGGCGCCCGATCCCCTTCGCGGCGATGCCGCTGCGATGCGCGGCTTTTTCCGAAGCGATGGCCCTGGGCCGATACCGATGGGACGATTGAAAAGGATCGACCGGGGATGCATCGAACGGCGTCGCGGGGCCGGGGCGGCCCCAGGCGCGGGAAGGCCCGGGCATGAGAGACGAACGCGCAGTCGTTGCCGCCGGCCGGGGATCGGACGCGATGCCCGTTGCCGGCCGGCCCGATCCCGGCGCGCTGACCCAGCTCGCGCCGTTCTTCTGCCTCTACGTCACCTTCGGTACGACCCTCGGCTTCCTCGTCGGCGGCGCACCGCTGATCCTGCGGGCCCGCGGCATCGACCTCGCCGAGGTCGGCTTCCTCCAGCTCATCAACCTGCCGGTCGGGCTCACCTTCCTCTGGGCCGTTCCGGTGGACCGCTTCCGCCTGCCGCGCCTGCCGCATCGGCTGGGCTGGATCGTGCTGATGCAGGGCGCGACCATCGCGCTGCTTCTGGTGCTGAGCCGGGGCGAGGCGTGGCCGCCGGCGGCCCTGTTCGCGCTCGCCATCGCGACCTGCTTCTGCGTCGCCACCATGGACATCGCGCTGGAAGCCCTGGTCGTCGAGACCGTCGGCCCGGAGCGACGCCCCTACGTCGCCTCCGCGAAACTCTGCGGCGCCTCCCTCGGCGGCATCGTCGGCGCCGGCGTCCTGATCGCCGCGTACGACCGGCTCGGCTGGCCCGGCGCGGTGCTGGCGGTGGCGGCCTTGAACGGGCTCTGCCTCCTGCCGATGCTGCGCTATCCCGAGCGGACCTTGCGCCGGACGACCGTCGATCCGCAGCGCGGGGTGCCGACCCTCGGCCGCCTGCGCCTGCTCGGCGGGCGCGTGCTGGTGCTCGGCCTCTACTTCGCGGCGATGTTCGCGCTCACCGGCTTGAACAACCTCGCCCTGCTCGATCTCGGCGTGCCGCTCTCCGAGGTCGGGCTCGTCACCGGCGGGCTCTCGTCGGGCATCAACCTCGTCATGGCCCTGGCCTCCGGCCTCCTCGTGCGCCGGGTCGGCACGCTGCCGCTGATCACCGTCTCCGCCCTCGGCGTCGCGGGCTCGGGCCTGCTGATGCTGTGGGCCAGCGCGCACGCCGCCCCGAGCCTCGGCATCGCGGCTGCGATCCTCGGGATCCTGTGCGGCGGCGGGCTCGGCGTGCCGGTGTTCAACATGATCTACCGCTGGGCCCAGGGGCCGCAGCCCGCGACCGATTACGCGCTGCTGTTCGGCGCCGCCTTCTTCGCCGCCATGCCGCTGCGCGTCGGGGCACCGGCGCTCGCCGGCGCGGTCGGCTGGCCGGTCTACTTTGCGCTCGCCGTGCCGCTCTACGGGGTCGCCGTGATGCTCCTGCGCGGGACGATCGCGCGCACGCTCGCCGCCGACCGCGCGGCTTCGTGAGGCCCGCCCTGCGCGGCGGCGTCTGGCGCATCGGGACCGCCTCGCCTATGCGCCGGGGAGCCGCCCTCTTCCGGGCATGAAGATCGGTCACAGCCGCCCCATGCTGAAGGCCTTCCTCGCCTATTACCGGCCGCACCGGACGCTGTTCCTGGTGGATTTCGGCTGCGCCGTGCTCTCCGGCCTGCTCGAACTCGGCTTCCCGCTCGCCGTCAAAGCCTTCGTCGACCGCCTGCTGCCGCAGCAGGACTGGAGCCTGATCGGGCTCGCCGCCGCGGGCCTGACGCTGCTCTACGTCGCCAATGCCGGCCTGATGGCGGTCGTCACCTACTGGGGCCACGTGCTCGGCATCAACATCGAGACCGAGATGCGCGCCCGCGCCTTCGACCACCTGCAAAAACTCTCCTTCCGCTTCTTCGACGGGCAGAAGACCGGCCATCTCGTCGCCCGCGTCACCAAGGATCTGGAGGAGATCGGCGAGGTCGCCCATCACGGGCCGGAGGACCTGTTCATCGCCGTGATGACGCTTCTGGGCGCCTTCGCGCTGATGTTCCTCGTCCACCCGCCGCTGGCGCTGACGACGCTGGCGATCCTGCCGCTGATCGCCTTCGTCACCCTCCGCTACGGCGGGCGCATGACCCGCAACTGGCAGGCGCAGTACGGGCGCGTCGGCGCCTTCAACGCCCGCATCGAGGAGAATGTCGGCGGCATCCGCGTGGTGAAGGCATTCGCCAACGAGGCGCACGAGCGCGCCCTGTTCGCCTCCGACAACCTGAAATACCGCGCCACCAAGCTCGAAGCCTACCGCCTGATGGCCGGCGCGCTCTCGATCAACTATCTGGGCCTGCGTCTCGTGCAGATCGTGGTGCTCTTAGGGGGCGCCGCCTTCGTGGTGCGCGGCGACCTGACGGCGGGCGGCTTCGTCGGCTTCCTACTGCTCGTCGGCGTGTTCTACCGGCCGCTCGAAAAGATCGGCGCGGTGATCGAGACCTATCCGAAGGGCATCGCGGGCTTTCGCCGCTACCAGGCCCTGCTCGCCACCGAGCCCGACATCGCCGACCGGCCGGACGCGATTCCCGCCCCGCCGCTCAAGGGCGAGATCCGCCTGGAGGGCGTGCGCTTCGGCTACAGCCCGGACCGGCCGGTGCTGAGGCATGTCGACCTGACGATCCGCGCGGGCGAGACGGTGGCCTTCGTCGGGCCCTCGGGGGCGGGCAAGACGACGCTTCTCTCGCTGATCCCGCGCTTCTACGAGGCGCAAAGCGGGCGCGTCGCCATCGACGGCCACGACATCCGCGACCTGACGCTGGCCTCCCTGCGCGGGCAGATCGGCATCGTGCAGCAGGACGTGTTCCTGTTCGCCGGCACGATCCGCGAGAACATCGCCTACGGCCGTCTCGGCGCGAGCGAAGCCGAGATCCTGGCCGCCGCCGCCCGCGCCCGGCTCGACGCGCTGATCGCGTCGCTGCCGGACGGGCTCGACACGGTGATCGGCGAGCGCGGGGTGAAGCTCTCAGGGGGGCAGAAGCAGCGCCTGGCCATCGCCCGCGCCTTCCTGAAGAACCCGCCGATCCTGATCCTCGACGAGGCGACCTCGGCGCTGGACACGCAGACCGAGCGGGAGATCCAGGCCTCGCTGTTCGAACTGGCGGCGGGGCGCACGACGCTGGTGATCGCCCACCGTCTGGCCACGATCCGGCACGCCGACCGCATCGTCGTGGTGGCCGAGAGCGGCATCGCCGAGCAGGGACGGCACGACGCGCTGATGGCCGCCGACGGCTACTACCGCCGCCTCCACGCCGCGCAGGTGGACGAGTCGTTTTCCTGCGCGCCGCGCACCGCGGCGGAGTAAGGCGTCTTCCCCTCTCGCGTGCCGGGAGCGGGGATGCCCCTTCTCAACCGCCCCGCTCGGCCTCCGCCAGCAGCCCATCGACGAAGCCCGGCAGGCCGGTGCGGCGGGTGCGCTTCAGGCGCTCGGCGGCCAGGATCGCCTGGAGCGCACGGAAGGACTCGTCGAGGTCGTCGTTGACGATGACGTAGTCGTACTCGCTCCAGCGCCGCATCTCGTTGCGGGCGTTGGCCAGCCGCCGTTCGATGGTCTCGGGCGCGTCCTCCGCCCGGCGCTCCAGGCGGTGGCGCAATTCGGAAAAGCTCGGCGGCAGGATGAACACCGTCACCACATCGTCCTGCAGCCGCTGCCGCACCTGACGGGTGCCCTGGTAGTCGATGTCGAAGATCATGTCCCGGCCCTGGCCGAGGGTCTTCTCCACCGGGCGGCGCGGCGTGCCGTAGAAATTGCCGTGGACCTCGGCCCATTCGAGCAGGTCGTCGCGGGCCTGCAGGTCCTCGAACGCCTCGCGGTCGATGAAGCGGTAGTCGCGCCCGTCGATCTCCGAGGGGCGGCGCGCCCGGGTGGTGACCGAGATCGACAGGTCGAGCCCCCACTCGGGCCGCTGGGCGATGGCCCGGGTCAGCGTCGTCTTGCCCGCGCCCGAGGGCGAGGACAGGATCAGGATCAGCCCGCGCCGGGCGATCCCCGGCCTGCCTTGCGTGGCGTCCTGCGTCATCGGCCGTTCACTCCGCATCCCATGTCCGGCGCCCTTACTCGACGTTCTGCACCTGCTCGCGGAATTGCTCCACCACGGCCTTCAAGTCGAGTCCGATCCGCGACAGGCCGATGTCGCCGGCCTTGGCGCACAGCGTGTTGGCCTCGCGGCCGAGTTCCTGCGCCAGGAAATCGAGCCGCCGGCCGATCGCGCCGCCCAGCGCCAGCAGTTCGCCCGCCGCGGCGAGGTGGGCCCGCAGGCGGTCGAGTTCCTCGCGCACGTCGGCCTTGGCGGCGAGCAGCACCGCCTCCTGATGCAGGCGGTCCGGGTCGAGGCTTCCCGCCCCGACGAGCGCCGCCACCGAATCCGCGAGCCGGGCGCGCACGGCCTCGGGCCGCCGGGCCGGGCAGTCCTCGGCGGCCTGCGTCAGACGGGCGATCGCGGCGAGCTGGCCCGCCACGATCTCGTGCAGCCGCGCGCCCTCGGCCCGGCGAGCGGCGAGGAGGTCGGCCACGAGGCCGCCGATGCCGGCGGCGAGATCGCGGTCGAGCGCCTCCGGGTCGGCGCCGGCCTCGGCCTCCACCTCGACGACGCCGCGCAGCGCGAGCAGCCCGTCGAGCGTCGCGGGACCGACGCCCTCCGGGCGCGGCACCCGGGCGGCGGCGGCGGCGAGGCGCGCCAGCAGATCTTCGTCGATCCGCACCCGCGCCGCCGCCTCGGGACGCGTCAGCGTCAGGCCGAGCTGGCACTGGCCCCGGGCGAGCGCCTTGGAGAGCGCGGCCCGGGCCGCCTCCCCCGCCGCCTCGAAACCGTTCGGCACGCGCATGCGGATGTCGAGGCCTCGCCCGTTGACCGTGCGGATCTCCCACAGCCACTGCACCGGGCCGGTGCTGCCGGCGGCGCGGGCAAAGCCCGTCATGCTCGCGATCGTCGTGGCCAAGCCGCGTCCCTCCATCGCCCCTTGCGCCGCCCGATCCGGACCATCGTTCCGCCGCACGGAACGCGCCGGGCAAGACCGGTTTTCGGATACGCGCTTTCCGAGAACGAGCGCAATGCAGGTTCGGCGTGAGGTCCCGGGCAGGGGTTCGGACGCGATCCCCGCGGCACGGAGCCGGAGAAGACCGGTGCGGTGCAGCAAAGACCGGGACGCTCAGTTCTGCATACGAAATAGGCAGGCCGCAGAAAAGTGCAGTCGCTTAGCCTGGAAGCAGGCACGAATACTGTGCATCATCTTGACGCTTATTGGTCGTGTGCCTAACTTCCGAATCGATCATAGGACACCTGACATTCGAGCGGGGCCCATCCATGACGAACCCCTTCGACATCAAGAACCGCTTCCGAGCGCGCCTGCGCGCCGCCGATGCGCGGAAGAACCGGGTCCGGGCCAGGCTCTTGGAGGACGGCGCCCGGGCGCTCGCACCGGTCACCGAGGCGTTGAGCCTGATGGCGGAGGTGCTGGAGGAGGACGGGATCGAGCACGGCCGGATCGTCTGCTCCGCCCCGGAGGTGGACCGCGACGATTTCGTCGGCTTCACCGCCGGCCTGCACAACGGTGCCGATCAGGAATTGCGGATCAGCGTGAAGTACGGTCCCGTGCTGGGCGGGCGGAACTTCATCGCGGTGACGGGGCTCGGGGCGGAGTACAACGAGCGGCTCGTCGCCCTGGCGAGCAGCGCCGCGCCGGGCCTCGGCCGCTCGGTCGGCAACGACGTGCATGTCGAGGCGGACCGCGGCGCCGACCTCGCCGAAGTGCTGCGGGAGATGATCGAGGATTTCTTCGCCGGCCATTCCGAGCCGCCGATCCGCACCGGCGGCGCGGAGACGCGCACGCGGCTCGCCCTGGTGCAGTAGGCATCCCGGTCGCACGACAGGTGTGCTCTCGGGGCCGGAACGAGAACGAGGCTGCGAACCCGGGTCGAGTGTCCCTCAACAAAACGCCCGCTGCGCCGACGCGCCCGAAGGGAAACGACCGGTGACCGGGCGTTTCGTGAGGCACTCGATCAGCAAGCGTTCAGGTTGCAGGTCCGCCCCCTCCGTCGTCGTTCCGGGGCGCCGCAGGCGAGCCCGGAACGACGGGCAAGGGCAAGCAAGTGCAAGAGACAAGTGCAAGAGGAGCACGGGTCAAAACCCGTTCCCCGCGTTCGGAGCCCTGGGTCTGAGAGCCTGTTCGACCGGCCGACGTGTCTTCGTCAGGCCACGGCAAGGCGAGAGGAAAGCCCTACTCCCATCTCGACCCTCATCCTGAGGTGCCGGAGCGCAGCGGAAGCCTCGAAGGGTGCTCCAGATCCCGCGCGATTCCTGGAGCACCCTTCGAGGCCGCTCACGCGGCACCTCAGGATGAGGGGCGAGATGGGATCACCGCAGTAACAGGCTCTCAAAGAAAGACGCCCGGTGCGGCTGGAGCGAGCGTCGTCGGCGATCGGGGACCCTGCGCGAGGCACGCCGAGGCTTCAGGGATCGAGGCGGCGCGTGCGGGCGGCGCGGGCCATGGCGATGAGTTCGTGGGCGGTGAGGCTGTGCGGGGGCAAGCGCGCCTCGAGCCCGACCGGGCGGCGTTCGACCGATGACCCCAGCGAAGACGGGGCCGCGGACGGCGCTCCCGGATTCCGGATCGGCCAGAGGCTGCGGATCCGAGAACTCTTCCTGGTTGCCGATACCGCCATGCCGCCTCCGAAGCCGATCGCACGAGAGGACGATAACCAAGCTCGGGCGCGAGAAACATTCTTGACGCGCGCCGATGTGGTGCTTCGCCGACGATTTCGTCGGCTGCGGGAAGCGGTGGGCGGCGTTTCCCCGATCCTGTGAAAAGGGCGGGGCGACCCCGCCGGATCACCCCGCCCCCGAATCGGCCCTGCGCTCGGTCCGCGCCTACTCCGCCGCGTCGAGGCGCGGGCGCTCGATCTCGGCGCGCTCGCGCTTGACCAGTTCGGCGGTCAGGAAGGCCACCTCCAGCGCCTGCTCCGCGTTGAGGCGCGGATCGCAATAGGTGTGGTAGCGGTCCTGAAGGTCGTCGGCCGTCAGCGCCCGGGCGCCGCCGGTGCACTCGGTGACGTCCTTGCCGGTCATCTCCAGATGGATGCCGCCGGCGATCGTCCCCTCGGCGCGGTGGACGCCGAAGAAGCCCTCGATCTCCTGCATCACCCGCTCGAACGGCCGGGTCTTGTAGCGGCCGGCGGCGACGGTGTTGCCGTGCATCGGATCGCAGACCCACACGACGGTGCGGCCCTCGCGCCGCACCGTGCGGATCAGCCCCGGCAGGTGGTCGCCGACCTTGTCCGCGCCGAAGCGGCAGATCAGGCTGAGACGTCCGGCCTCGTTCTCCGGATTGAGCAGATCGATCAGGCGGATCAGCCCCTCGGCGGTGGTCGAGGGCCCGCATTTCAGGCCGATCGGGTTCCTGATGCCGCGGGCGTATTCCACGTGGGCGTGGTCCGGCTGGCGGGTGCGGTCGCCGATCCAGAGCATGTGGCCGGAGGTGGCGTACCAGTCGCCGCTCGTCGAATCGACGCGGGTCAGCGACTCCTCGTAGCCGAGCAGCAGCGCCTCGTGGCTGGTGTAGAAGTCCGTGGTGCGGACCTCCTGGTGCGTCTCCGGGTTGATGCCGATGGCGCGCATGAAGTCGAGCGCGTCCGACATCCGCTCGGCCACGTCGCGGTAGCGCGAGGATTGGGGCGAATCCTTCACGAAACCCAGCATCCAGCGATGCGCGTTCTCGAGGTTGGCGTAGCCGCCGGTGGCGAAGGCGCGCAGCAGGTTGAGCGTCGCCGCCGACTGCCGGTAGGCTTCGAGCTGGCGCTTCGGATCGGGGATCCGGGCCTCGTCGGTGAAGGTCAGGCCGTTGATGATGTCGCCGCGGTAGCTCGGCAGCGACACGCCGTCGAGCGTCTCGGTCGGCGAGGAGCGCGGCTTGGCGAACTGCCCGGCGATGCGGCCGACCTTCACCACGGGCGAGCCGCCCGCGAAGGTGAGCACCATCGCCATCTGCAGGAAGACGCGGAAGAAGTCGCGGATGTTGTCGGCCGAGTGCTCGTCGAAGCTCTCGGCGCAATCGCCGCCCTGGAGCAGGAAGGCTTGGCCCGTCGACACGCGCGCCAGCGCGGCCTTCAGCTTGCGGGCCTCACCTGCAAAAACCAGCGGCGGAAAGCTCGCGAGCTGCGCCTCGACGGCCTGGAGCGCGGACGCGTCCGGATAGGACGGGACCTGCTGGATCGGCAGGTTGCGCCAGGTTTTCGGGGTCCACCGCTCGGCCATGATCTTCTCTCCGCTCACCCCACCGGGTGATGCGCGCGGGCCCTCCCGCCTCGCGCGAAGCCGGGCTTATAGAGCGGTTTCTTGCCAGTGGCGAGTTGGCCGTGCCTGCTCCATGCAGGGAGGGGAAGAGCGGCCGCTCACGGACGTGGCGACTGACGCAGTGGAGCCGCCGCCCGGCCGGTTCCGCCCGTAGTGCACCGAGGTCGGCCCTTTCGGAGGTCGTTTGACCGGGGACATCCGACCAGCCTTCCCTCCCCCGGAGGGGCCGGAGCGCAGCGGAGGCTTCGAAGGATGCTCCAGGGATCCGTGCGAGAACGGTAGGACCCCTCGAAGTCGCTTCGCGGCACTCAGGATGATGTTGCAGATCGGACGGCCCTGATCAAACAATCTCTTAGAGCCTGTTTGACTGCGGTACTCCCATCTCGACCCTCATCCTGAGGGTCGAGATGGGAGTAGGGCTTTCCTCTCGCCTTGCCGTGGCCTGACGAAGACACGGCGGCCGGTCGAACAGGCTCTTAGTCGGCCTGGACTTCATCCTTGAGGTCCAATTCGCTGTTCCAGCGGGTCATCGCCAGGGCGGGCCATCGCACGGGAAAAAGGCCTGTCCCGGCGGTTGCCGCCGGACATCGGCGACCGAGATCCCGTCCCGGTACGAAACGAGGAGGGACCGATGCGGCTCCAGGTTCTCGGCTGCGGCGACGCCTTCGGCTCGGGCGGACGCTTCAACACCTGCTTCCACGTCGAGGGACCGGAGGGCGCCTTCCTGATCGATTGCGGCGCCTCCTCGCTGATCGCGATCCGCCGCTTCGGCGTCGAGCCGAACCGCATCCGCACGGTGTTCCTCACCCATCTCCACGGCGACCATTTCGGCGGCCTGCCCTGGCTGATCCTCGACGGGCAACTCGTCAGCGGGCGCACCGACCCGCTCACCGTGGTCGGCCCACCGGGCACCGCCGAGCGCCTGCCGGCGGCGATGGAGGTGCTGTTTCCCGGCTCCGGCACCGCCGGGCGGCGCTTCTCCGTCGAGGTCGTGGAGATGGAGGCCGGGCGTCCGGTCGGGGCCGCGGGCGTCACCGCCACCGCCTTCACCATGCGCCACCCGTCCGGCGCGCCCGCGCACGCCCTGCGGATCGAGGCCGGCGGCCGGGTGGTGAGCTATACCGGCGACACCGAGTGGGTGGAGGCGATCGTCGCGGCCGGGCGCGGGGCGGACCTGATGATCGCCGAGGGCTACACCGTGGAACGGCCGGTGAAGTTCCACCTCGACTGGGCGACGCTGAAGCGGCGCCTGCCCGAGATCGGCCCGAAGCGCCTGATGCTCACCCATATGAGCCCGGAGATGATCGCCCACCCGCCGGACGGCTACATCGCGGCGGAGGACGGGCTCGTCGTCACGCTTTGACATCCCGGCCTGCGTGCCGCCTCTTGGCTCCTCAACCAAGGGGAAAGGCGAATCATGCGAACGGTCGTGCTGTACGGGTCCCTCTGTCTCGGGCTGCTCGGAGGGCCGATTCCGGCGCCTGCCTCGGCGCAGGTCCCCGCGAAACCCGCCGTGCCGACCGGCACCGCCGATCCGGAGCGTCTGGCCGCCGCCCGCGAGGTCGTCGCCGCCGCGCAGGGGGACCGGGCCGCGGTGATCGCGGCAATGAAGGCGCCGATGGCCGGGGTGATGCAGCAGATGGGCCTGACAGACCCGAGGAAGGCCCAGGTGATGGTGGACGAGGTCGTCCTGCCCACGCTCTCCGAGAACTACGACGACCTTCTGGCGATCCAGGCCCTGACCTTCGCCTCGGTCCTCTCGAAGGAGGATCTGAAGGCGGTGGCGGCCTTCTACGCAACGCCGGCGGGCAAGAACCTCGTCAAGGCGCAGCCGCAACTGAGCCAAGCCATGCTGACGGGCATGCAGCAATGGATGGGCACGCTGATGCCGCAGCTCAAGGAGAAGATCGAGAAGGCCGCCGCGGCGCATGGCTGGGGGAACGAGGTCAAGCGGCGCTGAACCCCGCTCAGGTCTTCGGCGCGAACGGGGCCGCGGCCTGCGGCCCCTCCGGGAACGTCAGCGGCATCCGGATCACGCCGCGATGATAGGGAAAGCGGGCGCGCTGGAGCGGGTCCGGCCCGGTGAAGATCAGGCGCGGGCGGAACGAGACCGGGCTGACGCAGAGCAGGTAACGGCGCAGGTTGCGCTCGTCGGGCACGAACATCGCCGTGTCGAGATAGCGTCCCGCGTGCCGCACCCAAGGAGGGATGCACGGCAGCCGCCAGCGCCGGGCGAGATACTCGCCGACCCCGCCGAGGAAGGCATCGGGCCGCGCCCGGCCGAGAAAGCCGGGATCCTCGGCGATCATCGCCCCCTGCGCCGTCACGTCGCCGTCGAGGGCATAGAAGGCGTCGAGGAAATTCTGCAGGTGGTGATCCCAGTCGCCGTCCGCGCGGGCCCGCTCGACCACCGCGCGCAAGGAGGCGCGCCTCATCGCGGCGCGTCCGCGAGGACGGAGCGGAAGCGCAGGCGCGCCTCGTCCGGCGGCGTCTCGCCGTAGATCGAGACGTACGGCGCGTGCCGCGCCGCCATGCGAATTGCAGCATCAGCGCCCCGCCGCCGTAGACCGCCCGTTCCACGAACAGCCCCCGCGCGGAAAGATCCGCGCCGAGCCGTTCGAGAGCCTCGAGGAGGCGGGTGCGATCGAAGGCCGGGGCCATGCGGGCAGTGCAGCGACGCCGCGGCCTTCGGGAAGCCTACTCCGCGGCGGCCGCGAACACCGTCCCGGCCCGCGGCAGGTCGAGCGTGTCCCAGGTCTCGATCAGGGCCGCGGTCAGGGCGGCGATGCGGGCGTCGTCGTGGAAGGGCGAGGGCGTGATGCGCAGGCGCTCGGTTCCGCGCGGGACGGTGGGATAGTTGATCGGCTGGATGTAGATGCCGTGGCGCTCCAGCAGGTGGTCGGCCGCCGCCTTGCACAGCTCGGCATCGCCCACCATCACCGGCACGATGTGGGTCTCGGTGGCGAGCACCGGCAGGCCGGCGGCTTCCAGCGCCGCCTTGGTGCGGGCCGCCTGCCGCTGGTGCGCCTCGCGCTCGGTCTTCGAGCGCTTGAGGTAGCGCACCGAGGCGCGGGCGGCGGCGGCGATGGCCGGCGGCAGTGCGGTGGTGAAGATGAAGCCGGCCGCGTGGCTGCGCACCGCGTCGCACAGCGTCGCCGAGCCGGTGATGTAGCCGCCGACGCAGCCGAAGCCCTTGGCCAGCGTGCCCTCGATCACGTCGACCCGGTGCATGACGCCGTCGCGCTCGGCGATGCCGGCACCGCGCTCGCCATAGAGGCCGACCGCGTGCACCTCGTCGAGATAGGTCATGGCGCCGTAGGCGTCGGCGAGGTCGCAGATCGCGCCGATCGGCGCCACGTCGCCGTCCATCGAGTAGACCGACTCGAAGGCGATCAGCTTGGGCCGGTCGCCGGCCTCGGCCAGCAGTCGTTCGAGATGGTCGAGGTCGTTGTGGCGGAAGACGCGTTTCTCGCAGCCGGAATGGCGCACGCCCTCGATCATCGAATTGTGGTTGAAGGCGTCCGACAGGATCAGGCAGTTCGGGATCAGCTTGGCGATGGTCGAGATGCCGGCTTGGTTCGAGACGTAGCCCGAGGTGAAGACGAGGCCCGCCTCCTTGCCGTGCAGGTCGGCGAGCTCGCACTCCAGATCGACCAGCGGCGAGTTGTTGCCGGCGATGTTGCGGGTGCCGCCCGCGCCGACGCCGCAGCGCGCGGCGGTCTGGGTCAGGGCGCCGACTACCTCCGGGTGCTGGCCCATGCCGAGATAGTCGTTGGAACACCACACGGTGATCTCGCGGCTGCCGCCCTCCGGGCGGCGCCACGTCGCCTGGGGAAAGCGGCCGGAGATCCGCTCGATGTCGGCGAAGACGCGGTAGCGGCGCTCGCCGTGCAGCCGGTCGAGGGCGGCGCGGAAATGGCCGTCGTAATCCGTGCGCGGTCCGGGCGGGCGGGCCGCCGGCCGCTCGAACCTGGCCCGGCCGTTGCTTGCACCGGCTTCGTCCACGCCGCCGTCGCCACCCACGATCGACTCGTCGGGCGGGCAGGCGCTGTCGGCAGCGTTCACGGGCATCAGGTTCACGGGCATCCGTCCTCGACGCTTTCGGCTGGCCGGGCGTTCTTCTCGGGACGCCTCGGGGAGAGAATCCGGGCCCGGGCGCCGCCCCGGAAAGGGCGGTGCCGAACCGTTCGCGGCCGGGGCGGTGATCTCCCGAGGCTCAGCTCCCAGGGAGATGCGCGTCACCGGCCGGCGGGCCCTGCTTCGCCGCGGGGCCGAGTGTTCCCGGCAGGGGTTCCCGCCGGGTCCGTCGAGATCGCAAGATAGGAGGTATTTTCGAACTGGTTCAAGGTGAGTTCGAGACATTCCTGCTTTGCACGGGCCCGAACGAACGCCCGGCCTCGCACGCGCCGGGAGATCGGCCCGCATCCGCAGCGGTGCGCGGGTGCGTTCTGCGGGCGACCTTCGGCCGGATCGCGGGCCCGCCCGTCGACCGGCCGGGCCTCGGGTGACGATGGGTCGCGGGCGGGATGGCGCCGCCCGTGACGTGCCGGTGTCCGGCTGGCGGCCTCGCGGAAACCGCGCTACGCGTCTTCCGATGGCGGCTATGACGGCCGCGCCGCCCGGCATCGGGCGGGACCGTCTCGGGACAGGCGATGGGGACCAAGGACGAGGAGCGCGCCGCCCGCCTCAGGGCGGCCCTGCGCGACAACCTGCGCCGTCGCAAGGCGCAGGCCCGGGGCCGCGCGGAGGATGCGCCGGCCGCCGAGGCCGAGCCGGCCGCGAAGGCAACCCATGGGGCACCGCCGGCGGAGAAGCGTTAGCGCGGCGGCGCCAAGCGCCTGGCTCGACCGCCCGGCTCGCCATCGCTTTTCGGGCGGATGCGCCGGGCGCGGGCCGGAGCGTGCGGCCACGCTTCTTCTTTTTGCCGGATACCGCCTATACCTCACCTTCGACCGAGCGGCGCCCGCGCGCCCGAGACGTGAAGGCGACCTCCGCGATCGATCCGGAGGCGCTCCGAGGACCCCGATGGATCGCATCCACATCACCGGCGGCGCGCCGCTCAACGGCACCATCCCGATCTCGGGAGCGAAGAACGCGGCGCTGCCGCTGATGATCGCGAGCCTTCTGACCGGCGAGACGCTCGAACTCGTCAACGTGCCGCGGCTGGCCGACATCGCCGCGCTGACCCGCATCCTCGGCAATCACGGTGTCGACCACATGGTCGTCGGCAAGCGGCCCGGCCAGACCGCCGAGACCGGCCAGACGGTGCGGCTCACCGCCTCCAACGTCATCGACACCACCGCGCCCTACGAACTCGTCTCGACCATGCGGGCGAGCTTCTGGGTGATCGCGCCGCTGCTCGCCCGCTTCGGCGAGGCCAAGGTGTCCCTGCCCGGCGGCTGCGCCATCGGCACCCGGCCGGTCGACCTGCTGATCATGGCGCTGGAGCGGCTGGGCGCCGAGATCGAGATCGACGGCGGCTACGTCGTCGCCAGGACCAAGAACGGCCTGCGCGGCGCGGCGATCGACTTCCCCAAGGTCACGGTGGGCGGCACCCACGTCGCCCTGATGGCGGCGGCGCTCGCCTACGGCACCACGGTGATCGACAACGCCGCCCGCGAGCCGGAGGTGGTCGATCTCGCCGCGTGCCTCTCCAAGATGGGCGCACGCATCGAGGGGGCCGGCTCGTCCCGCATCGTCGTGGAGGGCGTGGCGCGCCTGTCCGGCGCCCGCCACGAGGTGCTGCCGGACCGGATCGAGACCGGCACCTACGCCATGGCGGTGGCGATGACCGGGGGCGACGTCTCCCTCGTCAACACCCGCACCGACCTGCTGGCCTCGGCCCTCGAGACGCTGGCCGCCACCGGCACGGAGGTCACGGCCCTGCCCGACGGCATCCGCGTGCGCCGCAACGGCGGCGGCATCGCTCCGGCGGACATCACCACCGACCCGTTCCCCGGCTTCCCGACCGACCTCCAGGCGCAGTTCATGGCGCTGATGACGCTGGCCAAGGGCCAGTCGCGCATCCGCGAGACCATCTTCGAGAACCGCTTCATGCACGTGCAGGAGCTGGCCCGCCTCGGCGCCAGGATCCGCCTCGACGGCGACCTCGCCGTGGTCGAGGGCGTGGAGCGGCTGAAGGGCGCGCCGGTGATGGCCACCGACCTGCGCGCCTCGGTCTCGCTGGTGATCGGCGCGCTGGCGGCGGAGGGCGAGACCCAGATCAACCGGGTCTACCATCTCGACCGCGGCTTCGAGGCGCTGGAGGCCAAGCTCGCCCGCTGCGGCGCGCGGATCGAGCGCGTGCGGGCCTGACACGATCGGGCCCCGGAACGCCATACGCGCCCCGGGGCCGCCTTCATCGCGTCGATGTCGGGCGATCAGCGCGCCACGGCGCCGCGCTTGATCCCGAAACCGGGAATGTCGCAGGCGCAGGGCGAATTGACCGGCGCGAAGCCCGTCGGGCAGTTGCCGCGGGCGGTGACGCAGATGCCGCCGCCGCCGCGGCCGTAACGCGGGGGCGGGGGACCGCGGAAGCGCGGGCCGTCGTCCTCGTCGTCGTAGCCGCGGCGCCGGCCGTATCCGTCGTCGTCGTAGCCGCGGCGACCGTATCCGTCGTCGTAGCGGCGCGGGCCGTCGTAGCCGCCGCGGTCGTATTGGGCGCTCGCCGGGCTGACCACGAGCCCGAGGGCCAGGGCGACGCCCAGGATGCGCCCCAAGGTCCGACCCATGTTCCCCCTCTTGCCCGGAATTCCGTTTCGCATCGTCCGCATCCCCTCTTGAGTGGCGAAGGTTGTCCGTAAGAAACCTTAGCCGCGCGCTCATGAACGCGCGATGAGCCCGAAAGAGCCGTCGGTCCCGACGCCTTCGGCGTCGGCGGTTGCCGCAGGCGGGCCGCGTCGCTACCTACGCCTCGAAATCCGCTCCCCGCGCGTCCGGTCGGGGAGCCCGGAGCGTATCCGCATGGAGCTTCTCAGGCTCGCCGCCCTCGATGCCGAGGATCTCGCCGTCATCTCCGCCCACCTGCAGGACGCGATCCTGCGGGCGGACGACCTCGCGTGGCTGCCGGGCGAACACCGCTTCGTGATGGCGGCCCGCCGCTTCGACTGGTCGGTGGCCCCGGGCGAGCCGCCCCGGCGCCGGCTCGCGGGCGTGCATTTCGAGCGGGTTCTGTCGGTCAAGGCCAAGGGCATCACGCCGGGGGCCGCCTCCGACGCGCCGCTCGGCCTCCTCGCCGTCACCTTCGAGGAGACCGAGGCTCCCTCCGGCATCGCCACCCTGGTCTTCTCCGGCGGGGCGGCGATCCGGCTCGAACTCGAATGCGTCGAGGTGCGCCTGAAGGATCTCGGCCCGGTCTGGGAGGCCGGCGGCCGCCCCGACCACGAGGCCGTGCGCACCCTCGTCGAGAACCGCCCGTGACCCCCCTCCTGCGACGGACCGATTGCCCCCGATGATCCGCCTCGACAGCCGCTCCCCGGAATTCGGGGAGGCGTTCAAGCGCCTGCTCGGCCTCAAGCGCGAGATCGCCGAGGACGTCGACGAGACCGTGCGCGGCATCATCGGCGGCGTCGTCTCGGGCGGCGACGCGGCGCTGGTCGACTACACCCGCCGCCTCGACCGGCTCGGCCAGGACTTCTCCGAGGCCTCCCTGCGCATCACCGCCGGGGAGGTGGAGGCGGCCGTCGCCGCCTGTTCCGGGGAGGCCCGCGCGGCCCTGGCGCTCGCCGCCGAGCGGATCGAGGCCTTCCACCGCCGTCAGATCCCGCAGGATCACCTCGCCACCGACGATCTCGGCGTCACCGCCGGCTGGCGCTGGACCGCGCTCGAATCGGTCGGCCTCTACGTGCCCGGCGGCACGGCGAGCTACCCTTCCTCGGTGCTGATGAACGCGGTGCCGGCGCGCGTGGCGGGCGTGGCGCGCATCGTCATGGTGGTGCCGACGCCCGAGGGCCAGCTCAACCCGCTGGTGCTCGCCGCCGCGCAACTGTCCGGCGTCACCGAGATCTACCGGGTCGGCGGGGCGCAGGCGGTGGCCGCGCTCGCCTACGGCACGCAGAGCATCGCCCCCGTGGCCAAGATCGTCGGCCCCGGCAACGCCTACGTCGCCGCGGCCAAGCGGCGGGTGTTCGGGCAGGTCGGCATCGACATGATCGCCGGCCCGTCCGAGGTGCTGATCCTGGCGGACCGGCACGCCAACCCCGACTGGATCGCCGCCGACCTGCTGGCCCAGGCCGAGCACGACGAGGCGGCCCAGGCCGTGCTCGTCACCGATTCGGACGCCCTGGCCGAGGCGACGGAGGCGGCGGTCGAGCGCGCCCTGGCGACCTTGCCGCGTGAAAGAATCGCCCGCGCCAGTTGGCGCGATTACGGCGCGATCATCCGCGTGCGGAACTTCGAGGAAGCGGTGCCGCTGGTCGATGCGATCGCCCCCGAGCATCTCGAGATCGAGACGGAAGATGCCGACGCACTGTCCCGAAGAATCCGGAACGCGGGGGCGATCTTCCTCGGCTCGCACACGCCCGAAGCGATCGGCGACTATGTCGGCGGCCCGAACCACGTGCTGCCGACCGCCCGCTCGGCCCGGTTCTCGTCGGGGCTCGGGGTGCTCGACTTCATGAAGCGCACCTCGATCCTGCGCTGCGATCCGGCGGCCCTGCGGGCGCTCGGGCCGGCGGCGATCGCGCTCGGGCGATCCGAGGGCCTCGACGGGCATGCCCGCTCGGTGGCGATCCGCCTGAATCCGTGACGCGCGCGGGTTTTCAGGGCGGCAGGCGATCACTTTTCGGACCGAGGCCGTGCAGCGGCTTGCCCGCGGGCTGAGCTTGCGGCTCATGTGATCGGAAACCGGGCGCCCGGGAATTCGGGCGCCGACTGCGGGAAGGCGGCGGCGATGAAGGCCGAACCGAGACAGGGGGCACAAGGGGCACAGGAGAAGCCGCGGAACCGGCTCGCGGCGGTGCGCCTCGACGAGGCCTCGATCGGGCGCGGCAATCCCGACCAGGAGCACGAGCGCGCCATCGCGATCTACGACATCCTGGAGGAGAACCGCTTCACCCTGCCCGAGCGCGACGAGGGCCCCTACGGGCTGGTGCTCGGGCTGGTCGAGAACAAGCTGTCCCTCGCCATCGCGACGGAGGCCGGCGCGCCGGTGATGACCCACCTGCTCTCCCTCACCCCGTTCCGGCGGGTCATCCGCGACTACGAGATGATCTGCGAGAGCTACTACAGCGCGATCCGCACCGCCTCGCCGACGCAGATCGAGGCGATCGACATGGGCCGGCGCGGCCTGCACAACGAGGCCTCCGAACTCCTGCGGCAGCGCCTCGAGGGCAAGGTCGATCTCGACCACGACACGGCCCGGCGCCTGTTCACCCTGATCTTCGCCCTGCACTGGAAGGGTTGACCGGCCTGCGGCACCATCGTGCCCGGACGACCGTCGCGCCCGGCCAAACGATGCGCTTTCGGGAACCGCCCGGGCGGCCTATATCGAGCCTGCCCGTATCGGCTCGTGCGGAAGCCCCTGGCGAGACACCCGACCCGGGCGCATCTCGGCCGCGGCGTCGCGGGCGGCGTCGCGGGCGGCTTCGCGGGAGGTGACCGTGTCTGCATCGTCTCCTCGGACAGATCGGCCCTCCCCCTTCGGGACGACGCTCTAAGGCGGGGCATGGCGGACGACGCGATCCCCGGGACCGGCCCGAAGAAGCGGCGGGTGCAGTCCGTCCTGTTCATGTGCAATTTCAACGCGGTGCGCTCGCTGGCGGCGGAGGCGATCGCGCGCCACTATTTCGGCAAGTCGACCTACGTGCAGTCGGCGGGCGTGCGCTCGGGCGAGCCGAGCGACCCGTTCATGGTCGCCGCCCTCGACGAGATCGGCATCGACGCCGCGCGCCATAAGCCCCGCACCGTCGAGCAGTTGGAGGACTGGGAGGGTCTGAACTTCGACCTGATCGTCACCCTCTCGCCGGAGGCCCACCACCGCGCCCTCGAACTCACCCACACGGTCGCGGCGGATGTCGAGTACTGGCCGACACCGGACCCGACGCTGGTGCAGGAGGGGACGCGCGAGCAGCGCCTCGACGGCTACCGCGACGTGCGCGACGGGCTGACCTACCGGATCAAGGCGCGGCTGAAGGGGTGACGGGGTTTCAGGGTTTTGCCACGCCCCGTCGTCGCGAGCGGCAGCATAAGCGATCCGGCACCGCGACGGTTGCCGGTCCCGCGGGCACGCCTGTGGGCGCCGCTGGCAGCCAGGATCACTTCGCCCTGGCGAAATAGGCCCCGCTCTCGGCCACACCCTCGCCATCCGGCTTGAGGCCCTGCCAGCGGGTGACGAGCTTGCCGCCCGCTCCCTTCGCCAGGGTGAACAGCGGCTGCCCCGGCTTGTAGACCGCCACCCCGTACTTGTTGACCGTCCCGCCGTCGCCGTAGCGATGGAACTCCACGGCGAGATCCTGCCCCGTCCGACGGGTCCGGCAGCGGTATCTCTCGTCGGCCTGGAAGCCCTGCACGGTGAGAACGCACCCGCCGCGGACATCCGGGGGCTTCAGCACCAGATCGTAGTTCACGACGATGCCCGTGCCCCCGGCCGTGCGTCCGGCGACGTGCTCGTAGCGGTAGCGGCCCTGCCAATCCTTGAGGGCACCCTCGTGCGCCTGGTCCTGCGCGAGGACGGGCCCGCACAGGCCCGCGAGCAGCGCCAGGGCGGCACAACGCTTCGGGATCGCGGTCGTTCGCATGGCTCCTCCCCTCGTTCGGGGGAGCATGGCCGCGCGGGGCGGGCGAGGCAACCCGCTTGCATCCGCCCGCGCGGGCCGTCATATACGGCGCGGGAGGTTGGCGAGGGACGTTTCACTCGCCAACCGGGTCAGGTCCGGAAGGAAGCAGCCCTAACGAGACCGAGCGGGTCTTTGTCCAGCCTCCCACCCTCGCCGTCCGCTTGAGCCGGACGGCACGGCCTCTTCGAAAAAATCCGAACGGCGGCATGGACGAGACGCACGGCACGCTCACCGACGAGCCGGGCCTGCCCGGCATGCCCGCCCCCGCGCCGGCCGCGACGCCCTACCGGGTGCTGGCGCGCAAGTACCGTCCCCGGACCTTCGACGACCTGATCGGCCAGGGCGCCATGGTGCGCACGCTGGCGAACGCCTTTGCGGCCAACCGCATCCCGCAGGCCTGGATGCTCACCGGCGTGCGCGGCGTCGGCAAGACGACCACCGCCCGCATCCTCGCCCGCGGCCTCAACTACCTGCGCGCCGACCAGCCGGATACCGGCCCCACCGTGTCGATGCCGGAACTCGGCCAGCACTGCCAGGCGATCATGGAATCCCGGCACATGGACGTGCTGGAGATGGACGCCGCCTCGCATACCGGCATCGACGATGTGCGCGGCATCATCGACGGCATCCGCTATGCGCCGGTCTCGGCCCGCTACAAGGTCTACATCGTCGACGAGGTCCACATGCTCTCGGAGAAGGCGTTCAACGCCTTCCTGAAGACGCTGGAGGAGCCGCCGCCCCACGCCAAGTTCGTGTTCGCGACCACCGAGATCCGCAAGGTCCCGGTGACGATCCTGTCGCGCTGCCAGCGCTTCGACCTGCGCCGGGTCGAGGCCGACGTGCTCTCCGCCCACCTGAAGAAGGTCTGCGCCGCCGAAGGCGTCGAGGCCGAGGACGAGGCGCTCGCCGCCGTCACCCGCGCGGCGGAAGGCTCGGTGCGCGACGCGCTCTCGCTGCTCGATCAGGCGATCGCCCACGGGGCCGGCGCGGTCACGGCCGCGGGCGTGCGCGACATGCTGGGGCTCGCCGACCGCTCGCGCATCCTCGACCTGTTCGAGGCCGCGATGCGCGGCGACGTGCCCGCCGCCTTCGCCGAGTTGCGCGCGCAGTACGATGCCGGCGCCGACCCGGCGGTGGTGCTCTCGGATCTCGCCGGCTTCACTCATCTCGTCACCCGCCTCAAGCTGGTGCCGGGAGCCGAGGCCGACCCCACCTTGAGCGAGGCGGAGCGCGTGCGCGGCGCCCGGTTCGCCGGGCGCCTGCCGGTACGGGCCCTGTCGCGGGCGTGGCAGATTCTGCTCAAGGCGCTGCCCGAGGTGCAGGCCGCGCCCCGGCCGCTCGCGGCCGCCGAGATGGCGATCGTCCGGCTCGCCTACGCCGCCGACCTGCCGACCCCCGACGAGGCCCTGCGCCAGCTTCGGGCCGACGCGGCCGCCTCGGAGGGCGCCGCCCCGAACGGCCGCCCGAGCCCCGGGCGCGACGGCGGTGCCATGGCCTCGCACGGCTCGGCGGCCTTGCAGACGGCGGCGGCGCCCGCGGCGCAGCCGTCGTCCCGGCCGGCCCTGGCCTCCGTGCCCGTTCCCGCCTTCGCCCCGGAGACGGCGCCGCGCCCGGCCGTGCCTGCCGGCCCGCGGCTCGGACGGTTCGAGGACGTGGTCGCCCAGGCCGAGGCCGCCCGCGACATCGCCCTGAAGGCGGCGCTGGAGCGCGACGTGCACCTCGTGCGCTTCGAGGAGGGCCGCATCGAGTTCCGGCTCGCCCCCGGCGGCCGCCAGAACCTCCCGACCGACCTCGCCCGGGCGCTGGACGCCTGGACCGGGCGGCGTTGGCTGGTGGCGCTCTCCAAGGAGGAGGGCGCGCCGACGCTCGCGGAAAACGCGCGGACCGCCGAGCAGACCCGCCACCGGAACGCCGCCGCGCACCCGCTCGTGCGCGAGGTGCTGTCCCGCTTCCCCGGGGCGCAGATCGTCGACGTGCGCGACAAGGCGCCGGAGGCCGACATGACCGACGCGGCCTCGCAGGCCGGACCGGCCGCGCCGCCCCCGGACGAGGCGGACGACGACGAGGCTTGAGCGGAGCCGCGCCCTGGCAGACGAAACCCTTCGCGCCTAAGTGCGGAGAGCGGAATTTTCCTCGACCCGAACCGGAGCGGACCCATCATGCGCGACCTCATGGGCATCATGAAGCAGGCCCAGGCCATGCAGGAGAAGATGGCCTCGCTCCAATCCGAACTCGACTCGGTCGAGGTGTCGGGCGCCTCCGGCGGCGGCGCCGTCGGCGTGCGGATGACGGCCAAGGGTCAGGTGCTCGGCGTCTCGATCGATCCGAGCCTGATGGTGGCCGACGAGCGCGAGATCCTCGAAGACCTGATCGTCGCCGCCTGCAACGATGCGCGGGCCAAGGCCGAGGCGACGGCGCAGGAGAAGATGGCGGACCTGACCAAGGGCCTGCCGCTGCCGCCCGGCATGAAGCTGCCGTTCTGAGGCGATTCACACATCGCCCCTCGGGCAAGCGCGATGGCGCAGGGCAATCGCTTGAAAGAGATTGCCCTGGTTTTTGCCGGCCTCAGTCGCCGGCGCCCGCCTCCGCGGGCTCAGGCTTTCGCTCCGCTCGATGTTTTTCAGGACGAATGTCCTGAAAAACCCGCTCCGCGCGGCGCTCTTCGCGCCGCGAAGCCGCTCATGCGGCTTCGAGCGATTACCCTGCGCGATGGCGCACCCGTCTGCGTCGCCCTGTCACAGCGATCGCCGGCCCATCGCGTCCCCCGTCACCGCTCGCCGAACGAGACGGTGGATCAAGGACATGGACGCGTCACAGCGAGGACCTGTCCCGCATCGCCGTCGGGCGAGGGCGGCTGCGGCGGCCGCAACTCCAAATGTTGTTAAGGCAGGCATCCCGTCGAACGGGCAAAGGTGACGGGCCGGGCCGAACGCGGCCCCCGAGCGAGGCTCGGCGGTTTCGCCGGCCTTTCTCCGATCAGCGCCGGCGGAACCACCGCCGCGTCCGGGGAGAGGCTCCCGGTTTTCGATTGTGCACCGTCTTTTCAGACAAGCCGGAGCCCCCTTTCGGGACGAGGCCCAACCCGTTCTCGGCTGCCCCCGCGATCGCCGCCGCCCCCCTGAATCGCCTCCGTCAGGCGGAGAGCCGCAGCGGCATCGCGCCCGAATCATCCCCCCGCGCGTCGTCCGCGTTGCGGGCGACCAGGACCTGACGGGTTCCGGCCTCCTTGGCGAGACGGTAGAGCCCGACGAGCGCGGGGTCGTCGGTCGCGGCATCCGAGGCGATCACGATCGCGTCCATGCACGGGCCGACCGCGGTGACGAGGTCGGACGCGTCCCGGCCGAGGCTCGCGTCGAGGTGGCAGAGCACCCAATCGTAGCTCTGCGACAGGGCGTTGAGCCCGATGGCGAGCCCCTGCGGCTCCTCCACCAGCACGTCGAGGGGCGCGAAGCCACGCTTGACCGCGTGCAGCCGCGAGCCGCGCACCGGCTGGATCACGTCGAGGAAGTCGGCCGCGCCGGCCACGAGGTCGGTGAGCCCCGGCTCCGCCGGGTCGGTCGACGCCCCGTTCACGTCGATCAGCAGCGTCTGCCCGCGGGGACCGAGCACGCGGGCGAGGTCGGAGGCGAGGCCCGGCACGCCGCCCGTGCGCAGCGTCTCGACCACGAGCACGCAGCCGCCCTTGGAGCGCCCGCCGGCCCCGTGTTCGAGCCGGGCGATCAGCCCGTCGAGATCGGCGGAGGAGGCGGAAGCCCTGGCCGGCACGTCGATTCCCCCCCTGCCGCCGCGCGGAGGCTGTTCGGAGACGATCGGCGCCGGGCTGGCGAAGACGGGATGGTGGACCGTGGCCGTGGCCCGCAGGGAATGGGCGAAGGCGAGCGCCGGGGCGAAGCGCTCCGCGGCGGAAGCCGGGTAGGGGGCACCGTAGAGGGGCTCGTGCGCCGGACCGCGGCGCGAGGGCGGCTCCGGCTCGGGATAGGGATCGCGCGGACCGTCCCCTTCCGCACGGCGGGCGGGCGGCTCATCCTCGTTCTCGGTGCGGTCCCCGTCCGGCCCCGGCGGCGTGACGAGGAGGTGGCGGCCGACGACGCCCGCGCTGGCGAGCAGGAAGGCGAGCACGGTGGCGAAGGCGACGATCGGCCCCTTCTTCGGGAAGGAGGGCAGATCGGGCGCGACCGCGCGGGAGACGACGCGGGCATCGGCCGGGCTCGCGCTCTCGGCGTCGCGCGCGGCGGCCTCGCGGTAGCGGGCGAGGTAGGATTCGAGCTGCTCGCGCTGCGACTTCGCCTCGCGCTCCAGGGCGCGCAACTGCACCTCGCTGGTGTTGCCCCGGGCCACCACGTCCTGCTGGCCCTCGACCGTGGCGCGCAGGCTCTCGACCCGGGCCCCCGCGATCTTGGCGTCGTTCTCCAGGGTGCGCACCACCCGCTCGGCCGCGGCCTTGATCTGACTCTCCAGATCCTGGACCTGCGCGGTCAGCTCCTTGATGCGGGGATGCGCCGGCAGCAGCGTGCGCGATTCCAGGGCGAGCTGCGCCCGCATCGCCATCCGGCTCTCGACCGTGCGCCGGATCAGCTCGTTGTTGGCGACATCCGGGATCTCGAAGGCGCGGCCCTCCTTGATCATGTCCTTGAGCAGCTTGGCGCGGGCGGTCAGGTCGGCCTGGATCGTGCGGGCCTGCGAGAGCTGGCTCGACAGTTCGGAGAGCTGCTGCGAGGAGAGCGGCTGGGAGGCCGCGCTGCTGCCCGCGCCGATCAGCCCGTTCTTCGTGCGGAACGCCTCGACCTTCGCCTCGGCCTCGGCGACGCGGGCGCGCAGGGTCTCGATGTTGTTGCCGAGCCAGGTCGAGGCGTAGCGCGCGGTGTCGACCGATGCCGCGGCCAGCGAGGCGAGGTAGAGGTCGGCGACCGTGTTGGCGCCCCGGGCCGCGAGGTCGGGATCGCGCGAGCGGAACTCGATGGCGAGGATGCGCGACTTGCCCACCGGATAGACCAGCAGGTGATCGAGGTAGTTCTCGAGGATGCGATCCTCGGCGCCGCGCTCCATCGGCGCGGAGGCGAGCCCGAGCATCATCAGCGTGCGCCGGATCGCCGAGGCGCCCTCGGCCTGCGGATCGAATTCGGGATTGCCGGCGAGCTTCAGGCTGCGGATCGCCTCCCGGGCGATGTCGCGCGACATCGCCACCTGCACCTGGCTCGCCACCGCCTGCTCGTCGATCGGCAGGGTCTGCTCGCCCCGCTCGGCGGCGGTGCGGGCGAAGGCGGGATCGCGGCTCTCCAGCAGGACCTTGGCCTCGCCGGTGAAGCGCGGCGCGACCACCTGGACGAACACGCCGGCCCCGAGCGCGGCGACGAGGGTCGGCACCGCGATCCAGGCCCAGGAGCGGCGCAGCACGCCGGCGATCTGCGAGACCGCCATGCCCTCGCCGGGGCCGCCGGGGCCGCCGTGGGACAGGGGAGACGGATCGGTCGACAGCCTGAGGCGGGGCATGGGCAGTCTTTACGCGAGGCAGGGCTCGGATCGAGGGTGTCGATCCGTCCTGCGCCCAGTAGAGACCGTTAAGGTTGACTTCGCGTTAAGGCGCGCGGGCTCCGTGTCCGGCCTTCGGAACGCGCGCTGCTCCGGGAACGGGCGCGGCGGAGCTTGGCCGGATCAGCATTCATTAACCCTATCGATCTATGAACCGGCCGAGGTTCATCACAACGGCGATGGCGATGCATCGGCGCGCATTCCTCCTGACCCTTCCGGCGGTTCTCGCCCTCGGCGGCTGCCTGCGCCCGGATTTCCGGACGACGGACCTCGACGCCACCGGCACGGGCTCCATCGGCGCGCGCTACTCCCTGGCCGCCGGCGACAGGCTGCGGGTCATCGTGTTCGGGCAGGACAACCTGTCCAACATCTACGCGGTGGACGGCGGCGGGCGCATCGCCATGCCGCTGATCGGCGTGGTCCAGGTCGGCGGGCAGACGACGGCCCAGGCCGCCCGGCTGATCGAATCGAAGCTCGCGGCCGGCTATGTGCGCGAGCCGCACGTGACCGTCGAGGTCGATGCCTACCGGCCCTTCTACATCCTCGGCGAGGTGACGACCTCGGGCCAGTATCCTTACGTCAACGGCATGACGGTCGAGACCGCGGTGGCGATCGCCGCCGGGTTCGGGCCGCGGGCGGCACGCGATTACGCCGTGCTGACCCGTGACGCGCCGGGCGGCCTGATCAACGGCATCGTGCCGATGTCCTACGCCGTGCGGCCGGGCGACACGATCGTCATCAAGGAACGGTTCTTTTGACGATCCCGAGGGTTCCGGTGTTCATCGACGCCTAACCGAAATCGGCGAAAGCCGCCCGACGCCCGGGCCCGGCGGTCTTTTCCGCTGCATGCGACCGCACCCCTTAACCGCCCGCTGACCGTGCCGCGACGATCGTCCGCCCGACCGGCCCCGTATCGGGACCGTTCGCGCGGAGACCGATCGACGTGGCCGCCCCTCTCGCTGCCTCCCTCGCAGCCGAACTTCCCACCTCGGACCTGCCCGCCTCGGACCTGCCCGACCGCAGCGGCGCCGACGAGCGGCATCGCATCCTCCACGTGTTCCGGGCACCGGTCGGCGGCCTGTTCCGCCACGTGGTCGATCTCACCCGCCTCCAGGCCGCGGCCGGGCACGCGGTCGGCCTCGTCTGCGATGCGTCCACGGGGGGCGAGCGGGCCGAGCGGGCGCTGGCCGAACTCGCGCCGCATCTGGCGCTCGGCGTCGTGCGGCTCCCGATGCGCCGGAATCCGCATGCCGGCGACCTCCAGGCCCTGCGCGCCGTGCGGAGGCGTGCGCTGGCCGTCGGAGCCACGGTGCTGCACGGCCACGGCGCCAAGGGCGGCGTCTTCGCCCGCCTCGCGCCGCTGGGAGGAAGCGGCCGCGGCGTGATCCGCGCCTACACCCCCCATGGCGGCAGCTACAACTACCGGCCCGGCACGCCGCTGCACCGGCTCTACATGGCGGCCGAGCGGATCATGGCCCACCGGACCGACCTGTTCCTGTTCGAGAGCGAGTACGTCGCCGCCCGCCATGCGGCCTATGCCGGCGGTCCGCCGCACCTCGCGCGCATCGTCCATAACGGCATCGCCGAGGCCGAGTTCGCACCCGTCGGCACGGCGGCCGATTCGTTCGATCTCGTCTATGTCGGCGAGTTGCGCGAGGCCAAGGGCCTGCCGGTCCTGTTGCGGGCGCTCGCGCGCCTGCGCGGGCAGGGCCGCAGCCTGCGGCTGCTGATGGTCGGCTCCGGCCCCGATACCGAGAGCCTCGCGGCCATGGCGGAGAATCTGGGCCTGCGCCACGCCATCGCCTTCGAGCCGCCTCAGGCGATCCGCCCGATCCTGGGGCGGGGCCGCGTCATGGTCGTGCCCTCCCTCGCCGAGTCCCTTCCCTACGTCGTGCTGGAGGCGGCGGCCGCCGGCCAGCCCCTGGTGGCGACCCATGTCGGCGGCATTCCCGAGATCTTCGGCGCCTTCTCCGGCGACCTCGTTCCGCCCGGCGATTGCGCCGCGCTGAGCGGGGCCATCGCCCGCATTCTCGATGAGACGCCGGAGCGGCGCCAGGGTCGTGCCCGGGCTCTCAGCGACTCGCTGCGCACGCGCTTCTCCATGAACCGCATGGCGGCCGATGTTCTGTGCGGCTACGCCGCCGCCTTTCGCGCGCGCGGGATCATGACGGCGCCGATCCATGCCACGGCATGAAGGGGGCGCCGTGACCGAAACCGCACCCCTGTCCCAACGCTCCACGGTCCGCACCGAGTGCGGCTGCTACCACGCTGCGGGGAAGCCGACCGATGGTCGTATCCCTTGCGTCCGGCGGACGCCCGCCGCCGCGCCTTCGCGCGGGCGACCGGCGATGCGTCGGGATCGTCGCCGGCCGGCATTAGGCTTTCGTGAAGGTTCGTCCGGCAAACTCGACCGCCGGGACGGCATGCGGTTTTCACGTGGAACATTCCGATGAGTGCCATCGACGTCCGTGATCTGCTCAAGGCCGCCGAGCAGACACCCTCGCCGACCCCCGTCCCGCCACCGATCCCCCTCGATGCCCGCGAGGGATCTCGGACGGGGACGCCAGCGCCCGGCTCGGGTTCCGCTTCCGCTCCGGCGAGTCCGTGGCTTTCGCCCGTCGTGCTGTCGGGCTGCGTGCGCCTCGGCGAATTCTGTGGGCTGATGCTCCTCGGTTTCGGCCTGCATCAGGCGCTGCTGCGCGGCGTCGTGCCGCTCGCCCCGCGCTATCCGGCGGCGATCCTCGCCATCACGCTCGCGGCGCTGGGACTGTTCCAGGCTTCCGGCAGCTATCGGATCGGCGCGCTGCGCGAGCTCTCCAAGACCGCCGCGAAGCTCGCCACCGGCTGGTCGGTCGCCTTCCTGATGGTGTCGGCGGCCATGGTGCTGGGCAAGATCGCCGACCACTACTCGCGGATCTGGCTGCTCGGCTATTACGCGGCCGGGCTCGCCCTCCTGCTCGCGGGCCGTGCCGCGCTCGCGGGTTTCGTACGGACGCAGATGGCCAAGGGCCGCTTCGACCGCCGCATCGCCATCGTCGGCGGCGGCCCGGCGGCGGAGGAACTGATCCGGACGCTGGAGACCGGCAGCGACAGCGGCATCCGCATCGTCGGCATCTTCGACGACCGCGGGGATGAGCGCTCGGGCGCGATGGTGGCGGGATACCCGAAGCTCGGCACCGTCAGCGATCTCGTCGCCTACGCCCGCCACACGCCGATCGATCTCGTGGTGTTCACCCTGCCGATCTCGGCCGAGACGCGCATCCTTCAGATGCTCGCCAAGCTCTCGGTTCTGCCGGTGGACATCCGCCTTTCGGCCCACGCGACCAAGCTGCGCCTGCGCCCGCGTGCCTATTCCTATCTCGGCACCGTGCCGCTGCTCGACGTCTTCGACAAGCCGCTCGCCGATTGGGACGTGATCCTCAAGGCCGCCTTCGACCGCCTCGTCGGCTTCATCCTGCTGCTGGCGCTCTCGCCGGCCATGCTCGCCGTGGCGCTCGCGGTGAAGCTGACCTCGCCGGGCCCGATGCTGTTCCGGCAGAAGCGCTATGGCTTCAACAACGAGCTGATCGAGGTCTTCAAGTTCCGATCGATGTACGTCGACCTCTGCGACGCCGGTGCCGCCCAGCTCGTCACCAAGACCGATGCCCGCGTGACGCCGGTCGGCCGCTTCATCCGCAAGACATCGCTGGACGAGCTGCCGCAGCTCTTCAACGTGATCCGCGGCGATCTCTCCCTGGTCGGCCCGCGCCCGCACGCGCTCCAGGCCAAGGCGGCCAACACCCTCTACGATCAGGTGGTGGACGGCTACTTCGCCCGCCACAAGGTCAAGCCCGGCATCACCGGCTGGGCACAGATCAACGGCTGGCGCGGAGAGACCGACACCAGCGAAAAGATCCAGCGCCGCGTCGAGCACGACCTGCACTACATCGAGAACTGGTCGATCCTGTTCGACCTCAAGATCCTGCTCACCACGCCGCTCGCGCTCTTCAGGACCGACAACGCGTATTGAGGATTTTCTTTTCGGGCCTCGAACGGGGTGAAGCCCAGCGCTCCGAACTCCGTTGACGCTCTGAGAGCCTGTTTGACCGGCCGACGTCTCTTCGTCAGGCAACGGCAAGGCGAGGGAAGGTCCTACTCCCATCCCCACCCTCATCCTGAGGTGCCGGAGCGCAGCGGAGGCCTCGAAGGGGGCTCCAGGGATCGCGCGGGATCTGGAGCACCCTTCGAGGCCGCTCACGCGGCACCTCAGGATGAGGGGCGAGATGGGATCACCGCAGTCAAACAGGCTCTGACTGCCCTCCGTTCCCTCGCCGTCGTTCATTCCGGGGCCGCGCAGCGGAACCCGGAAAATCACCCCGTGATGCGTCACCGAAGCGGGGCGTCGAGGCCGCTCATAGGTTCAGGCTTCGCTTGTCGGCGCCCCTGGCATGACGGCCGTCAGGTTGTGGCAGCGCTCCCCATCCGGAAAACCTATCGCGTTACCCCGTATCGCAGCCCCGGGTGCACGGCCCCGGAATGACGGCGGCGAGGGACGGGAGAGGGTCTGCAAGAGCGTTGACCCGAGTTCGAAGCTCCGCCGGGACAGGCTCGGTCCGTTCGCGGCCGGATTGAGCTTTTCCGTGAATTAGCAGGGTGTCGACCTCGCGCAGCTCCGTGCGGCGGGAGGCGAGCTTGCGGGCGAGCCGGGCCGCCTCGCAGTCGTCGCCCCATTCCCCGGCCTCGGCGAGGTCGGGACCGGTCCAGAACGAGCCGTAGCCCGCGGCCTCGAGAGCGCCGATCCGGCGCCCCAGGCCGAGGAGATCCGGAAGGAGAGCCCGCTCTACAAGTGCAACGGCTGCACCGGGCCGATCGCCAAGGCGCTCGGGGCGGCCTCGTCGTCACCATCGCGGAGGCGGCGTCCGGCAAGGTCGTGCGCCAGGGTCAGGTCGTGATAAGAGCCAACACCGACGACGACTGGTCCCACGCCGTGCGCTGGATCGTGAAGAACCGCCTCCTGGCCGAGCCGCTGCCCGGCCGGCCCTGACGGCGGGGCTTGCGCCGGCACGGATGTCGAGCAAAAGCGTACCCCGTGTCCGACCCTGCATCGACTCCCCCCACGCGGCCCCGCCTGCTCGTCAGCGTGCGCGGACCCGACGAGGCGCTGGTTGCCCTGCGGGCCGGCGCCGACCTGATCGATGCCAAGGATCCGGAGCGCGGCGCCCTCGGCGCCCTTCCTCCTGAAACCGTCCGGGCCATCGCCGAGCGGGTCGCCGGCGCGGCCGTCACGAGCGCGGTGGCCGGCGACGGCACGGGCCGGGAGATCGCGGCCGCGGTCGCGGCCCTCGCCGCGACGGGGGTCGATTTCATCAAGATCGCGGTTCGCGCCGCGGACGATGCCGGCCTGAGGCGGGCCGCGGCGCAGGCGCCCGGCCGGGTCGTCGGCGTGCTCTTCGCCGAGGACGGCGTGGGGGAGAGCGTTCCCCGGCGCCTCGCCGCGGCGGGCTTTGCCGGCGCGATGATCGACACGAGCGGCAAGAGCGGGACGGCGCTTCCCGCCCTCACGACGCCCGCACGGCTCGCCGCCTTCGTCGCCGCCTGCGGGGCGCACGGCCTGATGAGCGGGCTCGCCGGCTCCCTCGGCCTCGCCGACATCCCGGCGCTCGCGGCCCTCGGCCCCGGTTATCTCGGCTTCCGCGGCGGCCTCTGCCGAGACGGTGACCGGCGGCAGGCGCTGGACGGCGCGCGGGTGGCGCAGGCGGTCGCCGCGATGCGGGCCGGCCTGCGGGCCGACGCGGCGTGACGAAGATGCGTCGCGTCGTCAAAATCGGCGGCAGCCTCGTCTCGGATCGTGAGCGACTCCGCGCCCTCCTCGCCGACTGCGCGCAGTGCGCCCCCGTCGCGATCGTGCCCGGCGGCGGCCCCTTCGCCGACGCGGTGCGCGCGACGCAGGCCACGCTCGGATTCGACGACGCGCTGGCCCACCGTCTCGCCCTCGATGCCATGGGCCGCATGGCCGAGGTGTTTTCCGCGCTCGAACCGCGCCTCGCCGTCGCCGCGAGCCCGGAGGCCGTGGCCGCCGCCCTCGATCGGGGACGCGCGGCGATCTGGGATCCGGTCGCATTGAAAGCCGGCCGCCCCGACATCGCGGAGAGTTGGGAGGTCACCTCCGACAGCCTCGCCCTCTGGCTCGCGGCGCGGCTCGGCGCGGAACGCTGCGTCATCGTGAAGTCGGCCGACATTCCGCCCGGTGCCGACCCGGCGGCGCTCGCGCGGGCCGGCCTCGTCGATGCCGCCTTCCCGCGCTTCGCCGCCGCCTACCCCGGCGACATCCTGATCCGCGGCCCCGAACCCGTTTCCGGGAGGCACGCCGCATGAGCGCGCCCGAACACCTCGTCTTCGTCACCGGCAAGCTGGCCCATGCGCGCCTGGAAAAGGTCGCCGCCACGCTTCCCGCCGAGCGCTTCACCTGGAGCATCGCCGATGCCGGGGTGAAGGTCGCCGCGCTGATGACGGAAGAGATCATCAAGCGCCGGGTGACGATGCCGGAGGGGGCGACCCGGATCGTCCTGCCCGGCCGCTGCCGCGCCGATCCGGAGGCGTTGGCCCGGCATTTCGGCCTGCCGGTCGAGCGGGGGCCGGACGAGATCGTCGACTTGCCGGCTTACCTCGGCCTCACCGGGCGCAAGGTCGACCTGTCGCGCCACGACCTGCGCATCTTCTCCGAGATCGTCGACGCCTCGAAGATGACGCCGGACCAGATCCTGGCCAAGGGTCTCGACCTCGCCCGCCGCGGCGCCGACGTGATCGATCTCGGCGGGTTGCCCGACACGTCGTTCCCGCATCTGGAGGACAGCGTGCGCGCGCTGAAGGGTGCGGGGCTGAAGGTCAGCGTCGATTCCTTCTCGCTGAACGAGCTGACCCGCGGCGCGCGGGCCGGCGCCGACTATCTCCTCAGCCTCAACGAGGAGACGCTCGACCTCGCCTTCGAGACCGACGCCGTGCCGATCCTCGTGCCGATGCGGCCCGACGACCTGCCCTCCCTGGACCGGGCCATCGAGCGGATGGAGCGGTCGGGCCGACCCTACATGGCCGACCCGATCCTGGAGCCGATCCATTTCGGCTTCGTCGATTCGATCGGCCGCTATCGCGAGATCCGGGCGCGCTGGCCGGACATCGAGATGATGATGGGCACCGGCAACCTCACCGAACTCACCGAGGCCGACAGCCTCGGCGTCACGGCGCTCCTCGTCGGCATGTGCTCGGAACTCGCCATCCGCAACGTGCTGATCGTGCAGGTCTCGAACCACACCCGCCGCACGGTGGAGGAGCACGACGCCGCCCGCCGGGTGATGTACGCGGCGCGGGAAGACGCCGCCCTGCCCAAGGGCTACGGCCGCGACCTCCTGGCGCTTCACGACAAGCGCCCGTTCGTGCAGACCGCGGCCGAGATCGCGGCCCTGGCGGCGGACGTGCGCGATCCCAACTACCGCATCGCCGTCGCCGAGGACGGCATCCACGTCTACAACCGCGACCTCCACACCACCGGCACCGACGCGATGGCCTTCTTCCCCGATCTGAGCGTGGCGAGCGACGGCGCGCACGCCTTCTATCTCGGCGGGGAACTGACCAAGGCCGAGACCGCCTTCCGCCTCGGCAAGCGCTACGTGCAGGACGAACCCCTCGATTGGGGCTGTGCCGCCGACCGGGCGCAGGAGGACACCACCGCCTTCAAGACGGCGGGTCCGACCCGATCCCCCCCCGCCCACACCCGGCACGGCGGCCCCGAGGCACCGGCGGCCGCTCGCGCCGCCGCCACCGGGCCGGAGCCGGATGCGGGCCCGCCCGGGACCGAGACGGGCCACGGCTCGGACGGCGCGCGCGACCGGCTCGCCGAGCCGAAGGGCGGGCGCATCGTCTGCGGCCGGCTGGTGCCGGACGAGGAGCGGAACGAACCCCTGTCTGCACCGGCTTCTTCCAAAAGCCGGTGATCATCTTTCGGGCCGATGCACGATGCCGCTGATCCTGGAGACCGTCGTCACCACCCTCTCGGCGGCGGGCGCGATGCATCTCGTGCCCTTCGGCCTGATCCGCGAGGGCGAGGATTTCGTGCTCGCCCCCTTCCGGCCTTCGCCCACCATCGACAACCTCGCGGACCGGCCCTGTTTCGCGGCCTCCGCCCCGAGCGACGTGCGCGTGATCGCGGGCGTCGTCACCGGGCGGCGCGACTGGCCGGTGGAGGACTGCGACAAGATCCCCGGCAAGCGCCTCGCCGCGTGCTTCGGACACGCCGAGTTCGAGGTGGCGGCGGTCGAGGACGATCCGCAACGCCCGCGCTACCGCGGTCGGATGGTGCACGCGGTCAGCCACGTGCCGTTCATCGGCTACAACCGGGCGCAAGCCGCGGTGATCGAGGCGGCCATCCTGTCCACGCGGCTCCACATGCTGAGCCCGGAAAAAGTCCTGGCGGAAATGGCCTACCATTCTATAGCGATTTCCAAGACCGCCGGCCCCGCCGAGCGCGAGGCCTGGGACTGGATCGAGGACAAGGTCGCGGGCGCCCTCGGGCGCGAGGGGCGCGTCCTCGACGGGACGAGCCGCCCCCTGTGAGCGGCCGGGAGCCTCTCGACAGGAGCAACCGCGTTTTGAAGCGGATCACCCTTCTCGCCGCCGCGGCGCTCGTCGCGACCGCCGCCGGGGCGCAAGCCCGGCACGCGCCGACCCGGCGCAAGATCGTCGAGACCGTCACCATCGACGCGCCCGCCGACAAGGTCTGGGCGATCGTCGGCAATTCCCAGGACGGAAGCTGGATTCCGGCGGCGGACGGCCGCCGTGCCTACACCGCCAACGTGGTCTCGAACGACGTCTCGGCCATCGACGTCGCCACCGGCCAGCGTCCCTACGTGATCGCGCTCGCCGACGGCAGAGGGTTCGTCACCGACCAGTACTTCAACACCGTGACGGTGTTCGATCCCGTGGGCTTGAAAAAGATCGCCGCGATCGATGTCGGCGACCATCCCGAGGGTATCGCCGCCACCCGCGACGGGAAGACGGTCGTCGTCGCCAATCGGGGCGACAACGCCTTGAGCCCGATCGACCCGTCGAGCCTCACGATCACCGGTACGATCGAGACCGGCGACGGCCCGCGCTCCTTCGGGGATTTCCTGCGCTGAAGCATCGTCCCGAAAGGTGGTTGCCGGCTTTCGGAAAAAGACGATGCAAAAACAGAACCTTAGAGCATCGTCCCGAAAGGTGGCCGCCGGCTTTCGGAAAAAGATAATGCAAACGAGGCGGTCGCCGCAGCTCACGCCGCGGCGGGCGGCTCGCCGGAACCGTCTTCGGCGGGCGAGTTGAGGACATCCTCCAACTCGTCGACGAGACGGTCGATCTGATCCTCGCTCGCCAGCACCCGGGTGGTGCGGCCGTCCTCGGTGACGAAGGCCAGCTCGATCGCCCCGCCGGTGCGGGTGGCCAGGATGCGGGCGAGCCTGTTTCCTGCGGTCATTCGCGTCTCCTTGCTTCCTGTCCCCGTCAACGCACGGAGACGGCCCCGTTCCTCACGCGATCAGCCCGACGGCGACGGCCGGCCCGCAGGTCGAGATCCAGGCCGACGCCTCGCCCCCGATCTGCCCGGCGATCGCCTCGGTCAGCGGGATCGCGCGGCGCCCGAGTCGTCCGGCGAGGCGCTCGGCCAGGAAGCGGCCGGCGCCGCAGACCACGAGCGGCGCGTCGGCCGGCAGGTCGGATCGCGAGAGCAGCACGGCGGCGGCATCGTGCAGGGGGCGCATCTGAGCCTCGGCGAACCACGCGGCCAGTGCCCGCCACTCCTGCGAACGCCCCTCCCCCCGGTCGCGGCCGACCATGCGGGCGAGCCGCGTCTCGGATTCAGGGATCGACTTCCCCTTCAGGTCGGCGCTGTGCTGCTGGTCGGCTTCCTCCGGCAGGTCGCCGGTGAGGCGGTAGATGTCGGCGGTGCTCGCGAAGGTCTCGGCCATCAGCGCCGTGCGTCGGCCGCGCCAGGGGGCGTGGGTCGCGAATGCCAGGAGGGGCGTGCGCACCACGCCGGTATAGACCAGTTCGCCCGTCTCCAGCCGCTCGGCGTCGCTGTAGCCGCTCGCGGCCGGCCGGCCGCGAACGATCGGGATCAGGTCGGCGGTGGTCGAGCCGATATCGACGAGGAGGGCCTCGGCCTCGTGCCGGCCGACCAGGGCGGCGGTGGCGTGCCAGTTGGCCGAGGCGATCTCGGCCGCCTGCGCGCGGGCGGCGTCGGGCGCGACGAAGCCGGCGCGGCCGGCATAGATCCGCACGCCGCCGGTCAGCGTCCTGGCGGCCCAGGCGGAAAGCTGCTCCACGCCGTCCGCCCGGTCGGCGAAGCAATCGGTCAATTCGCCGGTCATGGTGACGGCGTGCGCGGCCTCGCCCCGCACCCAGTCCGGCAACTGCGAAAAGGTCTCGTCGAGGGCCGGCACGCCGCGCCAGAGCCGGCAGGGCGCCTGCACCGCCTCGACCACGCGGCCCGCCTCGACGAGGGCCGCCTTGACATGCACCCCGCCGAGATCCCACCCGACGACCCTGGTCCTAGTCCGGTTCACGCGATGTCTCATGCTTCCGAGGGGCGGCCGCCGTTCCGGCTGATCCCGGTGATCGACCTGCGCCGGGGGCGGGTGGTGCGCGCCCGCGCGGGCGAACGCGACGCCTATGCCCCGATCGACACCCCCTTGGCCAGAGGCTCGGGCCCCGCCGACATCGCCCGCGGCCTGCGCGACGCGACCGGGGCGGACCGGCTCTACGTCGCCGATCTCGACGCGATCGTGGAAGGCCGCGAGCCCGACCGCGCCAGCCTGGAGGCGGTGGCGCATGCCTGCCCCGGCGTGGCGCTGTGGGTCGATGCCGGCTTTTCGGATCTTTTCGGGGTCGAATGCTTCGCCCGACTCGGCCTCGGCCGTCCGGTCATCGGCAGCGAGAGTCAGCGGGACACGGATCTCGTGCGCAGGCTGGGCAACCGCGCCGTACTCTCCCTCGACAGCCGCGGCGAGGAGCGGCTCGGCCCGGACGCCCTGCACGACGATGCGGGGACATGGCCCGACGACGTGATCGTGATGACGCTGGCCCGCGTCGGCACCGGCACGGGTCCCGATTTGTTCGGGATTTCGCGGGCCGTCGCGGCGGGAGAGGGCCGGCGGGTCTACGCGGCCGGCGGGGTGCGGGGACCGGAGGATGTCGCGCGGCTCGCCGAGGCCGGCGCGGCGGGCGCGCTCGTCGCCTCGGCGATCCACGACGGGCGGCTGCGCTGAACACACTTCGCCGAAGCGGACACGAACCCGGCGCAAGACATCCATTCAAAACAAAGACTTAGACGGCTTCCGGCTGATCGCCTCGGATCTTGCCACACTCCGTCATCGCGAGCGTCAGCGAAGCGATCCACGGCGCGGCATCGCCGGATCGAGCGGCGCCCTGGATTGCTTCGGCTGACGCCTCGCCATGACGGAGGAGGCAGACCCGCACCGTCATTGCGAGCCGTCATGCGAAGCGATCGCGACGAGAGCCGAACGCTTCGCTCATCTCGCCGCCGCTCCGTTCACCAGCAGTATCGGCTGAAGCCTCGCGATGACGGAGGGATCCCGAAGCCATCACCCGGATGCCGCACGCCGCCGAGCGGCCAAGTCTCCGCAGACACGAAAACGCCGCCGGTCCCGGCGGCGTGAAACGAACGCGGCGCTCCCTTGCGGGAGCGCCGTTCGCCGCGATCAGGACGCCGCCGAGACCGGTCGCCCCTCGCGGGTTTCCTTGGCGCCGCCCTTGCGCAGCAGGGTGACGAGGCAGGCCGCCGCCACGGCCAGGATCACGAGCTGCGTGCCGAGCGCCTCCCAACTGCCGTTGCTCAGGCCCCAATCGGAGACGAAGGCCGGCACGCCGTCGGTGGTGAAGGGGATCAGCGCCTGCTCCTGGAACTCCTGAACGGCCTCGCCGACCATCCGCACGCCCATGAAGAACAGGAAGGCCGACGTCACCACGAACATCGGGCGCAGCGGCAGGCGCAGCGCCAGCCACTGCATCGCCACGAACGTCGCCACCAGCGCCAGGGCCGCGGCGGTCAAGCCACCGAGCAGCGAGGCGTCGAAGCCGTTGCCGGTCTTGGCCAGGGTATGCACGAACAGGATGGTCTCGGCGCCCTCGCGGAACACCGCCAGGAAGGCGATGCCGGCCAGCGACAGCACGGTGCCCGCGCCGAGCGCCCGCTCGGCCAGCCGGTTGAGATCGGCCTGCCACGCCTTCGGATCCTGGCGGACGAACAGCCAGCCGCTCATGTAGAACAGCAGCGCCGCGGCCGCGAGCATCACCCCGGCCTCGAACAGGTCGCTGTGGTTGCCGTCGTAGAAGGTCTCGAACACCCAGGCCATGCCAATGCTGGCCACGATCGCGGCCAGCGCGCCGAGATAGACCGGCGCGATCCGATCCGCCGCGTCGGCGCGGCGCAGGAAGGCGGCCAACGCCGCGATCACCAGCAGAGCTTCCAGTCCCTCGCGGAACAGGATCATGAAAGCCTGCACGAACGTCGATCCGTCCGTCATCCCGTCACTCCCGATTCGATCCGGCGGAATACCCGTCTCCCGGACCCTCAAGCCTCGATCCCGGCACCGCCCGACGCGGGAGCACCAATACTTGGCACGCTGCGACGATTTCGCATTGTAAAGCGCAGTTTGGAAACGTTCCGAAAAAGAACAGCACCGCGCTTCCGCACGACAAGGCGCCAGTCTTTCGGCTGCCTGTGCCAGTACAACCCTTTGCATCATTTTCGCAAGCACCGGACCGGGCCGCCGGGATCGCGCCGAAGCGACGCAGACGGCCCCGCGCGAGCCCGACAAATTTTCGCCGTTTTCCCGGAAGTCCCGCGAAACCCAACGGCCACGTTGGGGATTGTTCATGCAACACGCGGCGGCACCCGCAGAGCGGGCCACCGGCCGCCCGGACGGAATCGTTGGAGCGCGCCCCTCGCGGCGCGCGGGCAGGATATCATGATCGCGCATTCCATCGCCGTGGCCGCCCTCGCCGGCCTCGTCCTGACCGCCGCGCCGAGCCTGGCTGCGCAGACGGCCGGGCGCAGCACCACCACCCAGGTCGCCGAGGCCGCGCAGGTTGCGCAGACGGCCTCGGTCGCCGAGGGCGACGAGGACGGCGCCAACTGCAACAAGCAGCGCCGCCGCCTCTGGATCGAGGGCGAGGGCTGGATCGTCCGACGCGTCACGATCTGCCGCTGAGGGCACGCCGCGCCGCCGGGACCGGACCCGTCTCAGCACTCTGCATCGGCTGGCGGAGGCAGGGCGGGCGGAACGAGCATGCGCGGCAACGACTTCGCTCCATGAACGGCACGATCCCCGGATCGCGCCACGGCCCGGAGAAGCCCCGATCCATGCGCACCCCGTCCGCCCGCGCCGCCGGCCTCGCCCTCCTCTTCCTGCCCGGCGCCTCCGTCGGCGCCGCCGCGGACCCCTACGGCTACGGCTCTTCCGGATACGGCTTCGCGGGTCCGGCGGTCGAGGGCGCCTATCTCGGCGCGCCGTTCACGCGCCTTCCCAGCACGAGCCGGATCGTCCCCCCGGCCTGGGGCTACGGCACCTACGGCGTTCCCACCGTCGCCGGCATCCGCGACGCGCCGGCGGCCCGCCCGACCCTGACCGTGATCCACGGCCAGACCGACCGCCGGGCCGGGCCCCGGCGGCGCGGGGCCCGCATCCTCTCGAAGGACTCCGAGGGGATCTGGACCGAGCCCGCCCCCCGCTCCGGGACCGAGGGCAGCGGCGCCCGGGTGGTCTCCGTGCGGGTGCCGGCGCGGTCGACGCCCCGACCTTGACGCACGCTCGACCGTCCCGCGGCATTCTCTCCCTTCGCTCGGGCCCCGGCGCCTCGCAAAGGCCCTGCCCGCGATTCGGCCGAACGACCCCTTAACCTGTCTCGTGCACGATCGCCCTTCCAACCGGGGGGCTTGGCCGTGCACATCGTCATCGTCGATTCGAGCCGCGTCGTCCTGCGGATCGTCGCCGGCATGCTCGAACCGCGCGGGCATGTCGTGACCCAGTTCACCGATTCCGCCGAGGCTCTGGCCTACGTCACCGACACGCCCGCCGTCCGCGCCCTGATCACCAGCCTGGAGGTCCGCCCCCTGAGCGGGCTGGAACTGTGCTGGTCCGCCCGCCTGCTCGCGGAATCGAGCCGACCGCTCTCGATCATCGCCATGTCCTCGGCGCGCAACGCCCGCAACCTGGCCGAGGCGCTCGACAGCGGCGCCGACGACTTCATCGACAAGCCGCCGGGCGCCGAGGAACTGCAGGCGCGCCTGCGCGCCGCCGAGCGGCTGACCACGCTTCAGGGCGAACTGATCCGCCTCGCCGAGACCGACCCGCTCACCGGCCTGCTCAACCGCCGCGCCTTCCTGCAGCGCACCCGCGACGCCGCGCAGAAGGCCGGCGCGTTCGGGCATCTCTGCGCGGTGATCCTCGACATCGACCACTTCAAGCGCATCAACGACGAGTACGGCCACGACGTCGGCGATGTGGCGATCAAGGCCGTGGCCGGGCTGATCGAGGCGGAAGGGATCGCCGGGCGGCTGGGCGGCGAGGAATTCGCCCTCGTGCTCGCCGGGCGCAACCTGGCCCAGGCCGAGGCGATCGCCTCCCGGCTCCGCCTCAAGACCTCGGATCTGCGCGTCCGCTCCGCCAAGGGGCCGGTGCGCCTGACCTGCAGCTTCGGCGTCAGCGAATGGTCCGAGGGCGAGACCGTCGAGGGCCTGCTGAAGCGGGCCGACATCGCCCTCTACGAGGCCAAGACGACGGGCCGCGACCGTGTCGTCTCGGCGATGGCCGACCTGGTCCTGGCCCGCGCCGGCTGACCCGCGTCCGTCGCGGGACAGCGCCCCGCTCACGTCCCGGAGCGGGACGGAAGCCGTCCGCAACCTCACCACAACCGGACGTTTCGCGGGCCAAAAGCGCCTCAAACCGCTGGAACGACTCTTGTTCCCCTCGATCCGCAGGCGCCGCACCGTCCAGCGGCGGGACCAGAGGGGAGCGGCATGAGACACGCCGTCAAGAGTCACGCCGTCGAGCACGAAGCCGGCCGGGCCGTCGAGATTCTGATCGTCGACGAGCCGGTGAGCCTGGACGCCCGGATGCGGGCCGGGCTCGAACACGCACCGTCCCTGCGCACCATCGGCGAGGACGACCTCGCCCGGGGCGCTTCGGAACCGGTCGTGGCGCTGCTCGCGGTGGACGGTTCGCGATCCGAGACCGTCGCCACGCGGATCGCCGCGTTGCGCGAAGGGCGCCCGTGGCTGCGGACCCTCGTGGTGTTCCGCGCGCTCGAAGCGAAGGCGATGCAGCGGCTGATCGCGGCGGGCGCCGACGCCTTCGTCGGCGGCGGCGCCCCGGCGGACGAGGTCTGCGCCGGCGTGCTGATCCTGGCGGAGGCGATTCCGCCGGCCCCGCGCCCTGCCGAGCACGTCGCCGAGGAGACCCGCAACGCCCCCGCCGAGACCACCGGCCTCACGCCCCGGGAGGCGGAGGTGCTGCGCTTCCTCAGCGCCGGGTTCAGCAACAAGGAGGTCGCCCGGCGCCTGTCGCTCAGCGTGCGCACTGTGGAGACCCACCGGCTGAACCTGCGCCGCAAGACCCAGACCGGCCGCCTCAAGGACCTCGTCACCCTCGCCCGCCGGCTCGGCCTCGCGCCGGTGCTCGACACCGAGACGCCGCGCGGCCCGGTCCGCCACACGGCCCTCGCCGCGCGCGCCTGAATAGAAACGCGCTATCTGAGCGTGCCCTGCGTCGAGTGAGCAATCGCCTTGGTTTCATTCGCCAGAATCCGCGCAGCCGGTAGCAACGGATACAAACCCGCGATGATCCCGACGCATCGCCGATTGCCCGCGCAAAGACGTAGCGGCGGGCGTCCGCCGCCTTCAACTGATCATGGAAGATGTAGGGCCGGCGCCCGATCTTGGCGGTGAACCCAGCCGAAGATCACCGCACCGGCGCCCGAGGGCGTCATCAGTCTGGCGCCGGTGATCCCGGCAGACGATGCAATCGCCCTTCGAGCGATTGTCCGACTTGCCGATCGCAACAGATCGTCTCATTTTTAGATATATGTTAATCATGATGATGGAACCATGGTCCGCACGCAAACCGGATTTATCGTCATGGCGGCACCAGCATCGGTTCTCTCGACCGTCCGTTCCGATGCGGCGGGTGCTTCCGCGACCGGGGCGGCGACCATCGCCGAACTGACGGCGGAGGTCGGACGCATCGCCCACGACAAGGTCGGACGCATCCAGCAGATCACGTCGCGGGCGAAGATGCTCGCCCTCAACGCGCTGATCGAGGCGGCCCGGGCCGGCGAGCAGGGGCGCGGCTTCTCGGTGGTGGCCCAGGAGGTGCGCGAGATCGGCTCCGCGATCGAGGCGTTGGCGCAGGAGCTGGAGATCGGCCTCTCCGGGCGGATCGCCGAATTGCAGCACAGCGTCGACGCGATGGCGACCAAGGCGCAGGGCGACCGCCTGATCGATCTCGCGCTCAACGCCGTCGAGCTGATCGACCGCAACCTCTACGAACGCACCTGCGACGTGCGCTGGTGGGCGACCGATGCCGCGGTGGTCGCCTGCGCCGCCCGGCCGGACGGCGACGATGCGGCGCGCATCGCCGACCACGCCGCCGGTCGGCTCGGCGTCATCCTCTCGGCCTACACCGTCTATCTCGACCTCTGGCTGTGCGGCCGCGACGGGACCGTGCTCGCCAACGGCCGGCCGGACCGCTACCCGAACCTGCGCGGGCACAGCGTCGCGGAAGAGCACTGGTTCCGCGACGCCCTCGCCCTGCGCAGCGGCGACGACTACGTCCCGGGCGAGGTTCGCTGCGCGCCGCAGCTCGGCGGCGCGCAGGTCGCGACCTACGCCGCCGCGATCCGCGAGGGGCAGGGGCCCGCCTGCGGCGTGCTCGCCATCCATTTCGACTGGGAGCCGCAGGCGCGCGCCATCGTCGAGGGCGTGCGCATCGCCGAGGAGGATCGCGCCCGCACCCGCGTCGTCCTCGTGGACGCGCAACGCCGCGTCCTCGCGGCCTCCGACGGCCGCGGCGTGCTCACCGAGACGCTGGCCGCCGACCTGGCCGGGCGCGAGAGCGGCGTGGTGCGCGACGCCCGAAGCGGCAGCGTCACCGCCTTCCACCGCACGCCCGGCTACGAGACCTATCGCGGCCTCGGCTGGTATGGGGCCATCATCCAGAACGGGGCCTGATTCCGGCGCCGGTCCCTACGCCGCCCGGCGCCCGCCCGACGCGCGTTTCGCGCCCGACGCCTTGGCCTTGCGGTCCCCGGACCGGCGCGGGGCACCGATTTCGGTCCCGGTCTTGCTCTTCGTCCTGGCCTCGGCGGCCTTGGCCGCCTCTTCCAGCCGCCCCCGCAGCAGGCTCAGCACCGCCGCCTCCTCCGGGCGCAGCGCGTCGAGGCCATTCGTCAATTCGCCCTCGACCGCCTCCTTCACCTGAAGCAGCATCCCGCCCTCCAGGTAGCAGTCGAGAATCTGCGGGTGGACGTAGCACTTGCGGCAGATGGTCGGCGTGTTGCCGAGCCGGGACGCCACGGCCTCGATCGCCGCGCGCAGGTTCTTCCTGGCCCTGGCCTCGCTGTCGAAGGCCTCGAACTCGCGCAAGGCGAGGGCGGCCAGCACCGTGCCGGCCCAGGTGCGGAAGTCCTTGGCGGTGAAGTCCTCGCCGGTGATCGCGCGCAGATACGCGTTGACGTCCGAGGAGGTGACGTCGCGCCGTTCCCCCTCCTCGTCGAGATACTGGAACAGCTCCTGGCCGGGCAGATCCTGGCAGGCCTTGACGATCTTCGCCACCCGCCGGTCGCGCACCGAGACCGACCATTCCTTGCCGCTCTTGCCCCTGAAGCGGAAGCGCATCTCGGAACCGGCGACCGTCACGTGCGGATCGCGCAGGGTGGTGAGGCCGTAGCTCTTGTTGGAGCGGGCGTAGTCGTCGTTGCCGACGCGGATCAGCGTGGTCTCCAGCAGGTGGACCACGGTGGCGAGCACCTTCTCGCGCGGCAGGCCGCGCCGGCCCATATCGGCGTCGATCCGCTGACGGATGCCGGGCAGCGCCTCGGCGAAGGTCATGATGCGGTGGAACTTCGAGGCCTCCCGCGCCTCGCGGAAGCGGGGATGGTAGCGGTACTGCTTGCGCCCCTTCTCGTCGCGGCCGGTCGCCTGGATGTGGCCGTTCGCGTGCGGACAGATCCACACCTCGGTATAGGCCGGCGGGATCGCGAGGCTCTTGAGCCGGGCGATTTCCTCGGCATCGCGGATCGCCGCGCCCCCGGCGTCGAGGTAGCGAAAACCCTTGCCGTTGCGCTTGCGCCGCAGGCCGGGCCTGGAATCGTCCACGTAGCGCAGGCCCGCATCCCGCGCGGCCGCGCGGGGATCGACCACGCCGGCTCCGGCCTCGTCCGACAGCATCCCAGCCTCCCGTTCCGTGGGGCGACAACCGAGGGGAAGCCGGCGCTGTTCCGGACCCGGCCCCGTGCTATGGCGGGACCGATGAGCGCAGCCGTTCCCCCGCCCGCGAAGAAAACCCTCGTCTTCGTCGTGACGGAGGATTGGTTCTTCGCCTCGCACTTTCTGCCGATGGCCCGCGCCGCGGTGGCGATGGGACTGTCGGTCGCGGTGGTGACGCGGGTGCGCGCGCATCGCGCGGCGATCGAGGCGGCCGGCATCCGTGTCGTGCCGCTGGAGGCGGAGCGCTCCAGCCTCGACCCGATGGCGGCGGGCTACGCCGCGGGCCAGCTCGCCGGCATCCTGAAGGCGTTGAAGGCCGACATCGTCCACTGCATCGCCCTGCGCGGCATCCTCGTCGGCGGCACGGCGGCGGCGATGGCCGGCATCCCGCGCCGGGTCTTCGCGCTCACCGGCCTCGGGCTGCTCGGCGCCCGCGCGGACGCGACCGGGCGGCTGTCGCGCCTCGCGCTGAAGGGCCTGATCCGCGGGCCGCTGGCGAGCCGGCAGACCCGCTTCCTGTTCGAGAACCCGGACGACGCCCGCGCGCTCGGCCTCGACCCGTCCGACACCGCCGTCACCCTGGTCGGCGGGGCCGGCGTCGACCCGGAGACCTTCGCGCCGCGTCCGCTTCCGCCGCCGACGCCGCTCAAGGTCGCGATCGTCGCGCGGATGCTGTGGTCGAAGGGCATCGACGTGGCGGTGGAGGCGGTGCGCCGCGCGCGCGCGGTGGGGGCGGTGGGGGCGGAGGGGGCGGAGGGGGCGGAGGGGGCGGCGGTGGAACTCTCGCTCTACGGCGCGCCCGACCCTTCCAACCGCCGGGCGATCCCCGAAGCCACCCTGCGCGCGTGGTCGCGCGACGGCGTCGTCTGGCACGGCCCGACCCGCGACGTCGCCGACATCTTCGCCGCCCACCATGTCGGCGCCCTGCCCTCGCGCGGCGGCGAGGGCCTTCCGCGCACGCTGCTGGAGGCCGCCGCCTGCGGCCGGGCGATCCTCACCAGCGACGTGCCGGGCTGCCGCGACCTCGTGCGCGATCGCCGGGAGGGCCTGCTCGTGCCGCCCGGCGACGCGGGCGCACTCGCCGCCGCGCTGACGCGGCTCGCCGCCGACCCGGCCCTCGTCGCGCGGATGGGCGCGGCGGCGCGGGCGCGGATTCTCGAAGGCGGCTACACGGAAGCGGCCGTCGCCGGGACGGTGGCCGGGATCTACGCGGAGCTTCTGGCCTCGTGACGCCCGCCCGCGACCCCGTCCGCTTCATCCGCGCGCAGACGCGCCTGCGCCCGGTGCCGCACGCGCCCGAGATCGTCCTGCACGTCGCCGACGAGGCGACCGCCCTGTGGCAGAAGACCGAGGAGGAACTGGAGGCGATCGGCCTGCCGCCGCCGTTCTGGGCCTTCGCCTGGGCCGGGGGGCAGGCGCTCGCCCGCTACATCCTCGACAACCCGGCGATGGTGGCCGGGCGGCACGTCGTCGACTTCGCCTCGGGCTCGGGACTGGTGGCGATCGCGGCGGTCAAGGCCGGCGCCGTCCACGTCACCGCCAGCGACCTCGACCCCTTCGCCCTGCACGCGATCCCGCTCAACGCCGAGGCCAACGGCGTGGCGGGGCACATCACGGCGGTCGGGGCCGACCTGATCGGCACCGATGCCGCGTGCGTGCTCGCGGCCGACATCTTCTACGAGCGCGACCTCGCTGCGGCGGTCGGAGGCTGGCTCGGCGACCTGCACGGGCGCGGGCGCACGGTGCTGATCGGCGATCCGGGCCGCAGCTACCTGCCCCGCGAGCGGCTTTTGCAGGTCGCGACCTACGAAGTCCCCGTCACGCGGGCGCTGGAGGATGCCGAGATCAAGCGGTCCTCGGTGTGGCGCTTCGCCTGATCGCGGACGGGGAGCGGGGGAGGCGCGACGGGAGACATCCGACCTCGCCGGCGCGGCCATCGCCGGCCCGCTTCCCCCTGCGGCTGCTCGCCGCGATCCTGCTGATCCTCGGCGGCCTCTTCTCGATCCTGCCGGTGCTGGGCCTGTGGATGCGGCCGCTCGGCCTCGCGCCGCTCGCCCAGGACGTGCCCGCCCTCAAGGTGCCGATGGAGCGGGCCGCCTGCTGGATCGAGCGGCAATGGCGGCGCCGGCGCGGCGGGTAACCCTGCCTCGTGCCCTGGTTTTCTTGGCCGGCCTCAGTCGCCGGCGCCCGCCTCCGCGGGCTCAGGCTTTCGCTCCGCTCGATGCTTCTCAGGAGCATTGGTCCTGAGAAGCCCGCTCCGCGCGGCGCTCTTCGCGCCGCGAAGCCACTGACGCGGCTTCGAGCGATGGCCCTGGCCCGGTGTTCTGCCGCGCTTGACAGGACAATCCGGCCAGCCGACCCATCGCGGGTGGGATCCCGCCCGAGAAGGATCCTCCGGAGACAACCTGTGATGCCGTTGCGTCTGTTCTCCCGCCGGCTGGCCGCCGCCGTCCTCGCGGCGGGCGTGCTGTCGGGAGCCGTTCCCGCCATGTCCGTACCGCCGGCCCTGGCCCAGGAGGCGGCCCATGCGGCGGTCTTCCCGCCGAGCTCCCGCTTCGGCTTCACCCCGCCCTCGGACATGACGATCTCGAAGCGCTTCACCGGCTTCGAGCGGATCGGCGGCGGCGCGATGCTCTCGGTGGTCGAGCTGCCGGCCGGAGCCTATCCCGAACTCAAGCAGAGCTTCACCGACGAGAACCTGAAGACGCAGGGGCTCACGGTGCAGACCCGCGAGCCGGTGACCCTCGACGGCGGCGCCGAGGGCGTGCTGTTCACCGGCGAGCGGACGCCGGCCGACGGCAACGGCACGCCCGCCGCCCGCAAATGGCTGCTGATCGTCGGCGCCAAGGAGGTGACCGGCATCGTCATCGCCCAGGCCGCCGTCGATGCCGAGACCGACGAGACCATGCGCGGCATGCTCACCGGCCTGCGCATCCGCGGCGCGCTCGGCCTCGACGAGCAGGTCGCCGCCCTGCCCTTCCGCATCGGCGACCTCGCGGGGTTCCGGCCGGTGCGGGCGCTCGCCGGCAATTCGGTGCTGCTGACGCTGGGGCCGCGGGATCAGGTCTCGAACCTGGAACAGCCGATCCTGGTGATCGCCCAGGCGGTGCAGCCGGCCACGCCGCAGGAGCAGCGCGACGGCTTCGCGCGGGCCTCGCTCTACGCCAACCAGACGATGAAGGAGTTCTCCATCGAGCGGTCGCAGAGCTACCGCCAGAACGGCGTCGACTGGCACGAGATCGTGGCGCGGGCCATCGACATCCCCTCGAACCAGCCGGTGGTGGTCTCGCAGACGATCCGCTTCAACCCGGACGGCTACATCCGCGCCGTCGGCGTCGCCCGCGCCGACCAGCGCGAGCAGATGCTGCCCCTGTTCCGCCGGGTGGTGGACAGCCTTCAGGTGCGCTGAGGCGATCCTTCCCCCCTCCCGCCGGGCGGGGAGAGGCCGGCTCAGGACGAGTCTCCTTCCGCGAGGCCCCCTCGCTTTCGGCGATCGCCTCGTCGCGACCCTCTCACCGCTTCGGCGTGTGACCGCCCGGGTCCTTCACTCGCACACCCGCACGCGCCGGACGTAGATGTCGCCGTAGGGATCGACGGTCTCGCGGCGCTCGAAGTGGCAGATCGGGCCCTCGACGTAGACCGGCGGCGGGGGCGCCCGGTAGACCGGCCTGCCCGGATAGTAGGGATCGTTGGCCGCCGCGATCGCGCCGCCGACGGCCAGCCCGCCGAGCACGCCCAGGGCCGCCGCGCCGCCCGGTCCGATGCCGTCCCGTGCCTGGGCGGCGGGTGCGGCGCCGAGCGCGAGAGCGCCCGCCATCACGCCGCCGAGAAGCAAGCCCCTCATCGTCGAAACTCCTTGAAGAATCGCGCCGCGCGGCGCCGTCACCCCATCGTCGGCCCCCGCGGGATGCGCCTGCGGCGCAAGCTCGGCGATGCCCGGCGCCCATGAGAGCGCGCGATTTGAGGCCAATCTTCGGCAAGCCCGATCGAGGCCCATCGAAGGCTCGTTCGCTCGGGTGCGTCTCGGCACGCGTCGGATCGGCCGCGGTCCCCGCAACCCGTCCCGCCCGGTTTCCTTGCGCGAGGCCCCCAAATCGTTGCAGAAGTGCGCGCCGTTCCGGACGTGCTCCGCCTTCCAACGACACTGCCGCCCCGGCGGTGGTTTCGGGCGGCCCCGGCCGTGGAACGGCCAGCCGGAACGGGTCCAGTGCCAACGTCCATCACGGTGCAGCTTCCCATGACGCAGACCCTTCGCCTCGGCATCGCGGGCCTCGGCACGGTCGGTGCCTCCGTGCTGCGCATGGTCGCCCGCCGCGCCGAGGCCCTCACCGCCGCCACCGGCCGCACCATCGCCGTCTCCGCCGTCTCCGCCCGCGACAGGAACCGCGACCGCAGCGTGGACGTGTCGTCCCTGCGCTGGTTCGACGACCCGGAGGCGCTCGCCCGCTCGGACGACATCGACGTGTTCGTCGAACTCGTCGGCGGTTCGGAAGGGGTGGCCAAGGCCGCGGTCGAGGCGGCGCTTACGGCCGGCAAGCACGTGGTGACCGCCAACAAGGCGCTGCTCGCCCATCACGGCGCGGCGCTCGCCCGCCTGGCCGAGGAGCGCGGCGTCGCGCTCGCCTACGAGGCGTCGGTCGCGGGCGGCATTCCGGTGATCAAGGCGATCCGCGAGGGGCTCGGCGGCAACGACGTCAGCCGCGTCTACGGAATCCTCAACGGCACCTGCAACTACATCCTCAGCCGCATGGAGGCGGAGGGGCTGACCTTCGAGGCCTGCCTCAAGGACGCGCAGGCGCTCGGCTACGCCGAGGCCGACCCGACCTTCGACGTCGAGGGCTTCGACACCGCCCACAAGCTCGCCATCCTCACGAGCCTCGCCTTCGGCGTGGAGATCGACGCCGAGGGCGTCTCGGTGGAGGGCATCTCGGGCGTCAAGCCCCTCGACCTGACCATGGCCGACGAACTCGGCTACCGCATCAAGCTCCTCGGCGTGGCGCAGGCGACCGCCGCGGGCATCGAGCAGCGGGTGCACCCGACCATGGTGCCGAAAGCCTCGGCCATCGCCCAGGTGATGGGCGTGACCAACGCCGTCACCATCGACGCCGACGCGGTCGGCGAACTGACCCTGATCGGCCCCGGCGCGGGCGGGGCGGCCACCGCCTCGGCGGTCGTGGCCGACATCGCCGACGTGGCCTCGAAGATCGTGCGGCCGACCTTCGGGCGGCCGGTCTCCGGCCTCGCGGCACCGCGCCGGGTCGAGATGCAGCGCCACGAGGGCGGCTACTACATCCGCCTCACCGTGCACGACCGCACCGGCGTCGCCGCCGGCGTGGCGACCCGGATGGCGGAGGCCAGCATCTCGATCGAGAGCATCGTCCAGCGCCGCTCGGCCAAGGCCGCCTCCAGCGATCCGCAGGGCCTGTCCGGCCAGCCGGTGCCGCTGGTGCTGGTCACCTACGCCGCCACCGAGGGCAACGTCCGCGAGGCGCTGGCCGCGATCGACCGCGACGGCCTGCTGGCGGAAGCGCCGCAACTGATCCGCATCGAACGGGAGTAGCGAGGGCGCACGCCTTCGATTTCGGCACGATTCCGCAAAGGATGACGTCTCGTCCATGCGGAGAATGCCATGACGGTGCGCTTCGTCCCGAACCGCGATGGCCGGTGAGCGGGGCGAAGCACGGGTGTCGGCACCGGCCGGGACAGGCCGGGCCTCGGGGATAAGGAAGCGAGGGCGATGTCGATGGCCAATACCGGGATCTTCAGCGATCCCACGGCGCGGGGCCTGACGCTCGAACTGGTGCGCGTCACCGAGGCCGCCGCCATCGCCGCCGCCCGCCTGCGGGGCCAGGGCCGCGAGAAGGAGGCCGATCAGGCCGCCGTCGACGCCATGCGCGCCGAACTGATGGTGCTGCCGATCGAGGGCACCGTGGTGATCGGCGAGGGCGAGCGCGACGAGGCGCCGATGCTGTTCATCGGCGAGCGGGTCGGCACCGGCAACGGCCCCTCCGTCGACATCGCCGTCGATCCCCTGGAGGGCACGACGCTCTGCGCCAAGGACATGCCGGGTGCCATCGCCGTGATGGCGCTCGCCGAGCGCGGCACCCTGCTCGCCGCGCCCGACGTCTACATGCAGAAGATCGCCATCGGCCCGGGCTACCCGCCCGGCACGGTCGATCTCGACTGGAGCCCGGCCAAGAACATCGCCTCGCTCGCCCGCGCCAAGGGCGTGGAGCCCTCGGGCCTCACCGCGATCATCCTCGACCGGCCACGCCACATGGACCTGATCGCCGCCGTGCGCGACACCGGGGCCGGCATCCGCCTGATCTCGGATGGCGACATCGCCGCCATCATCCACTGTACCCGGCCCGACGAGACCGGCGTCGACATCTACATGGGCACCGGCGCGGCGCCCGAGGGCGTGATCGCCGCGAGCGCGCTGCGCTGCATCGGCGGCCAGATGCAGGGGCGGCTGATCCTCGATTCCGCCGACAAGCGGGCCCGGGCGGCGAAGATGGGCATCACCGACCCCGGCCGGAAATACGACATGCACGATCTGGCCCGCGGCGACGTGATCGTCGCGGCCACCGGCGTGACGACGGGGGCGCTGCTCTCGGGCGTGCGCTTCCGCCCCGGCGTGATCGAGACGGAAACGGTGGTCTACCGCTCCAACACCGGCACGGTGCGCCGGATCGCCTGCGAGCACCGCCGCCCGGAGAGCGTGCCGGGCCCGAACTGACCGGGCACGCCGATCCCGCTCAGCAGGCGGCGGCCTGCCCGAACAGGGCTTGGGCCAAGCGGATCGGCTCGATCGGCTTCTCGCAATGGAGCACGTCCCGCAGGCGGCTCGGGACGGCGTCGTCCTCGTAGCCGGTGGCGAACACGAACGGCACGCCGCGCGCCTTCAGCGCGTCGGCGACCGGGAAGACCATGGCTTCGCGCAGGTCGATGTCGAGCACCGCACCGTCGATGCGCGAAGCCTGCGCGACCATCGCCAGGGCGTCGTCGACGCTCCCGACGGGACCGATGACCCGCGCGCCGCTCTCCTCGAACACACGGCGCATGTCGTCGGCGATGAAGTACTCGTCCTCGACCACGAGAACGTGCCGCCCGCTGAGCAGTTCTGGTCCATCCGGCATCGGTCCATTCTCCACTGTCCCTCGATCCGTTCAGAATCGCGGCTGGATCAGGATCTTAAACCGTCAGAGCCTGTTTGACTGCGATGATCCCATCTCGACCCTCATCCTGAGGTGCCGCGTGAGCGGCCTCGAAGGGGGCTCCAGATCCCGCGCGATCCCTGGAACCCCCTTCGAGGCCTCCGCTGCGCTCCGGCACCTCAGGATGAGGGTGGGGATGGGGGTTAGGGCTTTCCTCTCGCCTGACCGTTGCCTGGCGAAGACAGGTTGGCCGATCGAACCGGCTCTCAGAACAGGCCGCCCTGCATGCGGCCGACGCCCTGCTTGGCCACGGCGTTGTCGGGGTCGAGGCGGGCCGCCTGCTGGTAGCTCTCGCTCGCCTCCTTGCGGCGGTTCGTCTTCTCGTAGGCCAGTCCGCGATAGGCCCAGGCCGAGGCGTCCTTCGAATTGACGTTGAGCGCCGCGTTGAAGTCCTCGATCGCCTTGTCGTACTGACCCGTCGCGATCAGGCTCTGGCCGCGGGCGGCGTAGGGTGCCGCGACGAAGGGGTTGCGGTCGATGGCCGCCGCGAAGTCGCCGATCGCCTCCGGGTTGTGGCCCTGCTTCTGCCGCACGAGGCCGCGGGCATGGTAGGCCTCGGCCGATTCGGGGGCGAGGCGGATCGCGACGTTGAGGTCGTTGAGCGCGCCGTCGAGGTCGCCCTGGGCCCGCTCGAGGTTCGCCCGGCCGATATAGGCGGCGGAAAAGTTCGGATCGCTGGCGACCGCCTTCGAGAAATCCTGCATCGCCGCGTCGGCGCGGCCGGTCTGGCGATAGGCCAGCGCGCGGTTGTTGTAGGCCGAGGCCGAGTTCGGATCGAGCTGGATCGCCTTCGAGAAGTCGCCGATCGCCTCGCCGAACTGGCCGGAACGGGCATAGGCTGCGCCGCGGGTGTTGTAGGCGCCGGCATCCGACGGGTTGCGGGAGATCACGTCGGAGAGCGAGGCGATGTTGACGTTGGTCGCTCCCGTGGTGTCGGTCTCCAGCACCGCGAACTGGCGCGGGGCGGTCGCGCTGCCGTAGGTCTCGCAACCACCCAGCGCCGCGGCCGTCAGCGCGACGGCACCGATCAGCCTCGCCTTGCGTCCCTGCAGCGTCATCCCGATCATCCCACACTCTCCCCCGCGCCCGCCTGCCCGGATCGCCGCGGCCGCCCCGCGGGACCCGGTTCCTTCACGTCGCGGACACGCTGCCGCAACACGGTGAATGGGCGCTTAAACGATCGCGCGAAACATCCCCGTGACCGGCTCGGGCCGAGCCGTGGAGCGGAGGTTTTCGCCAGACCGAACCGGGAAGACCGCGTGGGCTCGTCCGGCTCGAGACCGGGAAGCGTTCGCGCGGCGCTTCGACGGACGCCCCGTGCCGTCCGCTGAAACGGCGGGATGTGGCGAAGGTGTGGCCCGGACCTTCACGGCTTCGTACAAGGCCCTGAGGCGGGTTCGACGGTCGTTTGCTGTTGCAGCGAAGCGACAGATCGAACGGTCAAGCTTTCGCGATCAACCGATTGGCTTGAGCCGGGTGACGTGACCCATCTTGCGGCCGGCGCGGGCCTCGGCCTTGCCGTAGAGATGGAGGTGCGCGCCGGCTTCCGCGAGCAGAGCGGGCCACGCCTCGGCCTGCGCGCCGATGAGGTTCTCCATCTCCACCGCCATCCCGCCGGTGCGGGCGGTGTCGCCCAGCGGCCAGCCGCAGACCGCGCGCACCCCTTGCGCGAATTGCGAGGTCAGAGCCCCCTCGATGGTCCAGTGCCCGGAATTGTGCACCCGCGGCGCGATCTCGTTGACGACGAGGCGGGCGGCGCCCTCGGGCCCGGCGACCTCGAACATCTCGACGGCGAGCACGCCGACATAGTCGAGCGCCCCGGCGATCGCGCGGGCGATCGCCACGGCCGCCTCGCCGGTCGCCCGGCTCAGGCCCGGGGCGGGCACGCGGGTGAGGGCCAGGATGTGGTCGCGATGCTCGTTGGCGCAGGGGTCGTAGGCGGCGAAAGCCCCGTCGGGCCCTCGGGCGGCGATCACCGAGATCTCGCGCTCGAAGGCCACGAAGCCCTCCAGGATGCAGGGCGCGCCCTTGAATTCGGCGAGCACGGCGGCCGCGTCGTCGCCCTCGCGGATCATCCGCTGGCCCTTGCCGTCGTAGCCGAAGCGGCGCGTCTTCAGCACCGCGGGCCGCCCCAGGGCCGCGAGCGCCGCCTCCAGATCGCCGACCGAATCGACCGCCCGGTAGGGCGCCGTCGGGATGCCCAGCGAACTCACGAAGTCCTTCTCGGAGAGGCGGTCCTGGGTGGTGAGCAGGGCGGTCGCGCTCGGGCGCAGGAGGGCGTGCCCGGCCAGAACCGCCGCGGTGGCGTGGGGGATGTTCTCGAACTCGTAGGTGACCACGTCGCAGGCATCGGCGAAGGCGGCGAGCGCCGCCGCGTCGTCGTAGGGCGCCAGGGTGCGGGCATGGGCCACGTCGAAGGCGGGGCTGTCGGCGTCGGGGGCGTAGACGTGGACCTTGAGGCCGTACTCGGCCGCCGCGAGCGCGATCATCCGGCCGAGCTGGCCGCCGCCGACGATGCCGAGGGTGCCGCCGGGCCGGACTTGCGGCGTGGGCGTGGGAGAGGCCATGGCGATGCGTCCGGTTGTCAGGCTCGAGAGGGATCCGGACGTTCGGCGACGGCGGCGGTCTGGCGGGCGCGCCACGCATCGAGCCGCGCGGCGAGATCCGCGTCCGTCAGCGCCAGCACGGCGGCGGCGAGCAGGGCGGCGTTGACGGCGCCCGCCCGTCCGATCGCCAGGGTGCCGACGGGGATGCCGGCGGGCATCTGCACGATGGAGAGCAGGCTGTCCTGGCCCGAGAGCGCCTTCGACTCGACCGGCACGCCGAAGACCGGCAGCGCGGTCATGGCCGCCGTCATCCCGGGCAGGTGCGCCGCGCCGCCCGCGCCCGCGATCACCACCTTGAAGCCGGCCTCCCGCGCGCCCTTGGCGAAGGCGACGAGCCGGTCCGGCGTGCGGTGGGCCGAGACGATGCGCGCGTCGTAAGCCACGCCCAGGGCGTCGAGCGTCTCGGCGGCGTTGCGCATGGTCGCCCAGTCCGACTGGCTTCCCATGATGATCGCGACCGGGGGCGATCCCGTCATCGTCGTCTGGCCCATTGCGAGGAGCCGGGCTCGTGCCCGGGGAGAGGCCGAATAACAGGGGGGGCGGCGCCCCGGCAAGGCGGGCGCCGACGCAAGATGCCGAGCGGCCGATCGAGACCGGGCCGAGGCGGCTGACGCCGCAACCGGAAACCTCTCCGGGAATCCGCAAGAATCCGCCGAAAGAATCCGCCGATTCTCGCGCAACCGCCGGAGCCGAAACGGGGGAGCCGCGTTGTGCTGGAAACGGCCGTGAGCGGCCGGTTCCCTCGATTTCAGCGAGCTCGACAATGTCCTCCGCGGACCCCATCACGCGCGCCCGCACCGCGACCCATATCGACATCCACGACAGCACCAGCCGCAAGCACTGGGCCGACCTGTTCCAGGTTTCCGACGAGCGCCTGCGCAAGGCGGTCCGGATGGTCGGAACCCGGGTGTCCAGCGTCTCGGCCTATCTCGCCAAGTAGTTCGCCAAGTAGTTCGCCGCACCGAGCAAGTCGCGCGCCGCCCTCGAATCGAAGCTCGGGCACCGGGGAGGCGCGTTCTTCCCGGCGCATCGATCAGGCGATGATGTCCGGCGTGATCTGATCTTCCAGATAGGTGATCCGGTCGCGCAGGACCAGCTTGCGCTTCTTCAGGCGCTGGAGCTGGAGCTGATCGACGGCGACGCTGAGCTTCAGCGCCTCGATGGCCTCGTCGAGATCCCGGTGCTCCTCCCGGAGCCTGCCGAGTTCCCCGGCCGGGTCCGCAGCCGCGTCGTTGGCAACCTCGTCCGCCATCATCGCTCGAAACACATCGCCGGCCTTGACCGGGTGCGACCATGCGCCAAGCCCGCCCCCGGGGCAAGGCGCCGCCCCCGGTTCTCCCGCCCCAGCGCGATCCGCCGACAGCCAGGTTCAAGCCCCGTTCCGCACTCCGGAAGATGTGAAACGACCGCGGTGCGGAAGCGTCCGTTTTGCCGCCGAATGGCTTCGACAGCGCCCTCGACCTGTGTCAGTCTCCCTCGCGTCGGAAACGATGACAGGAGCGACACCTCATGTCCTTGCAGACGCATTTGAGCCAGCTCGCCGCCAAGCACGAAGCCCTGGAACGCGAGCTTCACGACGCGATGCAGTCCCTCTCCAGCGACGATCTCCGCATCGCCGAACTCAAGCGCAGGAAACTGCACCTCAAGGACGAAATCGAGCGCCTGCGCGGAGACACCCTCCACTAGCGGCGCGTCCGGCCGGCCTCGCCCCGGGAGACGCCGCCGGCTCCTCTTACCTCTCCCGACTCGGACCGATCCGTCACCGCCGCCTGGGAAACCAGCGCGGCGGTTCCGCTTTCAGGCTCCGAGCAAGATCCCGGAAATCGCGCTATCGTCTCCGCGAACGGGTCGGACCGACCGGCCGCACGAGGAAGCGCCGATGTCCGCCGCCCCGACCGAAGGCACCTACGCCGCCATCCATGCCGCCTCGCTCGAAGACCGGGAGGATTTCTGGCTGAAGGCGGCCCAGGCTCTCGACTGGGACGCGGCCCCGACCCGCGCCTTCGATCCGGACCTTGGCGTCTACGGCCGCTGGTTTCCGGATGCGCGGCTCAACGTCTGCCGCAACGCCGTCGACCGCCACGCCGAGGGCGGGCGCGGCGATCAGGCGGCGATCATCCACGACTCGCCCGTCACCGGCGTGAAGCGCACGATCACCTACCACGAACTGCGCGACGCGGTGGCGGTGCTCGCCGGCCTCCTCGCCGATCTCGGCGTGTCCAAGGGCGACCGGGTGGTGATCTACATGCCGATGGTGCCCGAGGCCCTGTTCGGGATGCTGGCCTGCGCCCGGATCGGCGCGATCCACTCGGTGGTGTTCGGAGGCTTCGCCGCCAACGAACTCGCCGCGCGGATCGAGGACGCCGCGCCCAAGGTGATCCTGGCGGCCTCCTGCGGCATCGAACCGGCCCGGGTCGTCGCCTACAAGCCCCTGCTCGATGCGGCCATCGCCCGCTCGTCGCACAAGCCCGACGCCTGTCTGATCCTGCAGCGGCCGCAAGGCGAGGCGAGCCTCGTCGAGGGCCGCGACCACGACTGGGCGCAGGGCGTGGCGCGGGCGCGCGCGGCGGGGCGCCGGGCCGCGCCCGTGCCGATGGCGGCGACCGACCCGCTCTACATCCTCTACACCTCGGGCACGACCGGGCGCCCCAAGGGCGTGGTGCGCGACGGCGGCGGCTACGGCGTCGCGCTGACGTGGTCGATGGCCAACCTCTACGGCGTGCGGCCCGGCGAGGTCTATTTCTGCGCCTCCGACATCGGCTGGGTGGTCGGCCACTCCTACATCGTCTACGCGCCGCTGCTGCACGGCTGCACCACGGTGCTCTACGAGGGCAAGCCGGTCGGCACGCCCGATGCCGGCGCCTTCTGGCGGGTCGCGGCCGAGCACGGCGCCGCCGCGCTGTTCACGGCGCCGACGGCCCTGCGCGCGATCAAGAAGGAGGACCCGCGGGCGAAAAAAATCGCCGGCTACGACCTCTCGAAGTTCCGCGCCCTGTTCCTGGCCGGCGAGCGGGCCGATCCGGATTCGGTCGCCTGGGCCGAGCGGGCGCTGGGGCGCCCGGTGATCGACCATTGGTGGCAGACCGAGACCGGCTGGGCCATCGCCGGCAACCCGCTCGGCCTCGAGCGGCTGCCGGTGAAGTACGGCTCCACCGGCAAGCCGATGCCGGGCTACGACCTGCACGTGCTCGACGAATCGGGCCGGCCGGTCGCCCCCGGCACGATGGGGACCATCGCCCTCAAGCTGCCGCTGCCGCCCGGTTGCCTGCCGACCCTGTGGGGCTCGGACGAGCGCGTCCGCCAGAGCTATCTCTCCGCCTTCCCCGGCTTCTACGACACCTCGGATGCGGGCGTGATGGACGAGGACGGCTACGTCACGGTGCTGGGCCGGACCGACGACATCATCAACGTGGCCGGCCACCGCCTCTCGACCGGCGGCATGGAGGCGGTGCTCGCCGCGCACCCGGACGTGGCCGAATGCGCGGTGATCGGCATCCGCGACGCCCTGAAGGGCGAGGCGCCCTGCGGCTTCGTGGTGCTGAAATCCGGCGTCGCCAAGGATGCGCGGACGATCGAGCGCGAGCTGGTCGCCCGGGTGCGCGAGGAGATCGGCCCCGTGGCCGCCTTCAAGCTGGCGCTCACCGTGGGACGCCTGCCGAAGACGCGCTCCGGCAAGATCCTGCGCGGCACGATGAAGCGCATCGCCGACGGCGAGGATTTTTCCATGCCCCCGACCATCGAGGATCCTGCGGCCCTGGCGGAGATCGGCGACAGCCTGAAGGCCCGCGGGATCGGCGGCTGAAATCGAGGTTGGACGTGTCCTTCTCATAGGGTCCAGGCTCATAGGGTCCAGGGCGGAGCCCTGGTGGAGGGACATCGGGGTCTGCCACCCGCCGTCATCGCGAGGCTCGGCGTAAGCGATCCAGGGCGCGACGAGGAAGGCGGCATTGGTCGGCGCATTGACCGGCTCGGCCCAGAAGGCGCCGTCGCCGCGCTCGCAATAGGCCCGCACAGGCTCGAACCAGGACGCATCCAAGGGTTTCTCCTCCGGCCTCAAGCGCCGGCGGCCGCATCCGCGGCCTCAGGCTTTCGCTCCGCTCGACGTCTCGGCAAAAGCCGAGACCCGCTTTGCGGGGCGCTCTTCGCGCCCGGCGGACGGTGCCCGCCTTGCCAGGGCCGCGCGAAGGCCCGATGACGAAAGCCCCTCCCGGCCGAGCCTCCTCACGCCCCATGCGGATCACCACCTGGAACGTCAATTCGATCAAGCAGCGGGTCGGCCATCTGCTGGGCTTCCTCGACGAGGCCAAGCCCGACGTGGTCTGCCTGCAGGAGCTGAAAGGCCAAGACGCGGCCTTCCCCCGCGCCGAGGTCGAGGCGGCGGGCTACGCCGTCGAGACGCTGGGGCAGAAGGCCTATAACGGCGTCGCCCTGCTCGTGCGCGCGCCGCTGCAGCACACGCAGGTGCTGCGCGGCCTGCCCGGCGACGCCGAGGACGAGCAGGCGCGCTACATCGAGGCGCTGGTGCACGGCGAGGGCGTGGCGCCGGTGCGGATCGCCTCGATCTACCTGCCGAACGGCAACCCGGCGCCGGGGCCGAAATACAGCTACAAGCTCGCCTTCATGGCCCGCCTGAAGGCGCATGCCCGCGCCCTGACGGCCTCCGAGGAGGCGCTGGTGCTGGCGGGCGACTTCAACGTGATCCCCGAGCCCGAGGACGCCGCCGACCCGGCCGCCTGGACCCAGGACGCACTGTTCCTGCCCGACACCCGCCGCGCCTTCCGGGCGCTCCTGGCGGAGGGCTTTACGGACGGCCTGCGGGCCTGCGAGCCGAGCGCCGGCCTCTACACCTTCTGGGATTATCAGGCCGGCTGCTGGCCGCGGAATCAGGGCATCCGCATCGACCACCTGCTGCTCTCGCCCCAGGCCGCCGACCGCCTCGTCTCGGCCTCGGTGCAGCGCCACCTGCGCGGCCTGGAAAAGCCGTCGGACCACGTGCCGGTGACGGTGGAACTGAGCGACGGGTGATACGCCATCCGGTTGCTGACTTCGGCCTCTCCTGCGTCATCGCGAGGCGAAGCCGTGGCGATCCAGGGCGCGACCTTTCCGGACCTGTCGCGCCCTGGATCGCTTCGCGGCCGCTCGCGATGACGGAGGGGGGCGAAACCCGAAGCGACCAATCGGAAACGGTATGAGACGCCGCCAGCCCTCCCCCGCAGAGGGGGGAGGGGTTTTCGAGGACTACCGCCGCCGCCGCGTCGAGCCCGTGGACAGCGACTGCGCCTGCGCCATCGCATCCGCCCGGTCGCTCTCGCTCGCCGAGGCCCAGGCCTTGTCGTAGAGATCGACGATCCACGTATCGCCCGCGCCCTGCGCCCCCGTGCGGGCGATGGCGAGCCAGGTCAGGCCGCGCACGGTCTGGCGCTGCACGCCGACGCCGTTGACGAGCATGTCGCCGAGCAGCGCCTGGGCCTGGCGATGGCCCTTCTCGGCGGCGAGGTTGAACCAGCGCGCGGCCTTGCGCGGATCCTGCTCGACGCCGGTGCCGTCGAGATAGAGCCGGGCCAGGTTGTACTGCGCGTTGGGGTCGCCGAAATACGACGCCGCGTAGTTGAACATGTCGTAGGCGCGCTCGGGGTTCGAGCGCACGTAGGTGCCCTTGATCCCTTCGAGGAAGTAGGTGCCGAGCGCGTTGAAGGCGCTCGCCACCACGCCCGAATTCGGCGTGTCGGGCGTATCGTCGGTGTTGTCGTCGGCGATGCGCGAGAAGTATTCGAACGCCTTCAGGTCGTCGTGGGGCACGCCGTCGCCGTCCGCGTACATGCGGCCGAGCTTCCACAGCGCCAGGGTCTGGCCCTGGTCGGCGGCGTATTCGAGCGCCCGCACGGCGCCCTGCTTGTCGCCCGCGTTGTAGTCGCGCACGCCCGAGCGCAGGGCGTCGCGCCCCGAGCGAAACCCCTTCTCGGGCACCGGCGTGCGCGCGGTCGCGTCGAGCGCGGCGGCGGGATCGGCGGCGGCGAGCATCAGCCCGAAGCCGAGGAAGCCGGCCAGAAGCCCCGTCCGGAGCCGACTCGGATCGGCCCCGACCGGCCGCGCGGGCCGGAGAGGGACAGTCCTAGATGTCGGCATAGACCTGCGTCTCCGCTGCGCCGCCCGGATGGGTGACGGCACCGTTCACCGCAGGCCCGACGGACTGCGCGTATTTCCAGAGATAGCCGGAGGTCGCGGCGTTGCCCCGCGGCGTCCATTCGCTGCGGCGCCGGGCCAGTTCCTCGCCGGAGAGCGCCACGTCGAGCGTACCGTTGATCGCGTCGAGGGTGATGATGTCGCCGTCGCGCAGCAGGCCGATCGGGCCGCCGACCGCGGCCTCGGGGCCGACATGGCCGACGCAGAAGCCGCGGGTCGCGCCGGAGAAGCGCCCGTCGGTGATCAGCGCCACCTTGTCGCCCATGCCCTGGCCGTAGAGGGCGGCGGTGGTCGAGAGCATCTCGCGCATGCCGGGGCCCCCCTTCGGGCCCTCGTAGCGGATGACCAGAACCTCACCGGGCTTGTAGGTGCGGTTCTGCACCGCCTCGAAGCAGGCCTCCTCGCCGTCGAAGACGCGGGCCGGGCCGGTGAAGACCTGTTTTTCGGCCGGCATGCCGGCGACCTTCACGATGGCGCCCTCCGGGGCGAGGTTGCCCTTGAGGCCGACCACGCCGCCGGTGACGGTGATCGGCTGGTTCGCCGGGCGCACCACGTCCTGGTCCGGGTTCCAGACGACCTTGGCGAGGTTTTCCGCAATCGTCCGGCCGGTGACGGTGAGGCAGTCGCCGTGCAGGTAGCCGTGATCGAGCAGCGTCTTCATCAGGAGCGGGATGCCGCCGACCTCGAACATGTCCTTGGCGACGTAGCGACCGCCGGGCTTCAGGTCGGCGATGTAGGGGGTCTTCCGGAAGATCTCGGCGACGTCGGACAGGGTGAACGCGATGCCGCATTCGTGCGCGATCGCCGGCAGGTGCAGCGCCGCGTTGGTCGAGCCGCCCGAGGCCGCGACCGTGGCGGCGGCGTTCTCCAGGCTTTTCCGGGTGACGATGTCGCGCGGGCGGATGCCCTTGGATATCAACTCCATCACCTTCTCGCCGGCGGCGGCGCAGAACTGGTCGCGAATCTCGTAAGGGGCCGGCGCGCCGGCCGAGTAGGGCAGCGCGAGGCCGATCGCCTCGGAGACGGTGGCCATGGTGTTGGCGGTGAACTGCGCGCCGCAGGCGCCGGCCGAGGGGCAGGCGACCCGCTCCAGTTCGTCGAGGTCTTCGAGGCTCATGTCGCCGACGGCGACCTTGCCGACCGCCTCGAACAGATCCTGCACCGTGACCGGCCGGCCGCGGAACGAGCCGGGCAGGATCGAGCCGCCGTAGATGAAGATCGAGGGCACGTTGAGGCGCACCATGGCCATCATCATGCCGGGCAGGGACTTGTCGCAGCCGGCCAGCCCCACCAGCGCATCGTAGGCGTGGCCGCGCATGGTCAGCTCGACCGAATCGGCGATGACCTCGCGGGACGGCAGCGAGGCGCGCATGCCGCCGTGGCCCATGGCGATGCCGTCGGTGACGGTGATGGTGCAGAATTCGCGCGGGGTGCCGTGGGCGGCGGCGACGCCCTTCTTCACGGCCTGGGCCTGGCGCATCAGCGAGATGTTGCAGGGCGCGGCCTCGTTCCAGCACGAGGCGACGCCGACCAGCGGCTGGTGGATCTGCTCGGTCGTCAGGCCCATGGCGTAGAGGTACGAGCGGTGGGGCGCGCGCGCGGACCCTTCCGTCACGTGCCGGCTCGGCAGCTTCGACTTGTCGGTCTGACGCGCGTCCATCGCTGATCCCGGTCCCGTTACGCCTCCGAGGCCCGCGCGGCCCGTCACGGCCTCACGCGAAAAACGTCCTTCGACGTCCTCGAAACCCTGCGGTAAAGCGTTGGAGCGACAGCGTTTACCGCGACCCCGGAAGTCGTCTCGGTTTATGGTCGGATTGCGGCGCTCGAAGGCACAGCTCAAGGCAAAGTCAGGTTGCTTTCGCGGTGTGTCGAGGCCGCAACAGCTCAGCTTACGCCGGCTTCCGGATGACTTCGCACCATCAACGCGCCGGTCCCCTCGCGCGGTCCCGCACGACGGCCGTTTTTCGGCGTGAACCCGCGCGATTCCGAGAGTGTCGAGACGGACATTCGGAACCGGACATCAATCTCGACAGTCCTGCGGATCGGCGAAGGCCGTCATCCCGCGCCGATGACAGTGTCCGGCGCGCCCGCCTCGATCAGCCGGTCGCTCTCGTCCTTGAGATTCACTCCGGTCAGCCCGCGCGAGAAGGCCTGGACCAGCAGCCAGTTCAGCTTGAACGCGGCCAGATCGAAGCTCAGGCCCGCGGGCCGGACGTTCGAGATGCAGTTTCGTTCCGCATCCGAGCGCCCGGGCCTCGGATCGAAGGTGACGTAGAGGCCGAGGCTGTCGGGCGAGGACAGGCCGGGGCGCTCGCCGATCAGCACCACGGCGGCCCGGGCCTTCAGGGCGGCGCCGGCCGCGTCGCCGAGCGCGACCCGCGCCTGGGTCGCGACCACCACCGGGGCGAGGCGCCAGCCGGCCCGGTCCGCGTGGGGCCTGAAGGCGGCGAGCATCGCGGCGGCCCCCTCGTGGACCGCCCGCGCCGAGAGGCCGTCGGCCACGACGAGGGCGAGGTCGACGGGCTCGGCGGCCGAATCGGAGAGGGCCTTCAGGCTCGCGGGCGAGAGGCGGCGCCCGTAATCGGGGCGGCGCAGATAGGTCGCGCGATCCTCCGCGCCCGAGGTCACGACGACGGCGGGATAGCCCAGCGCCTCGATGGCGGCGGCGATCGCGGCGGCGTCCATCGGCGTGTGGACGGCGTCGCGGGCCTGGGCGTGGGCGAGGCCGAACTTCAGCACCTCGCGGGTCGGCAGGCCGGCCCCGGCGCGGCCGAGGCCGATCCGGGCGGGGGTGAGGCGGGCCAGCCGCCGCCAGAGGTCGTGGGTCTCGGCGCTCATGCGGCGAGGTCCGGCGCGGCGGTAAGCAGGCGGGAAGCGGCCCCGCCGGGCAGGAGCGCGCCGCTCGCATCGGTGAGCCCGATCCGGGCGAGCCATTCCTCGAATTCCGGCGCCCGCCTCAGCCCCAGCACCTCGCGGATGTAGAGTTGGTCGTGGAACGAGGTGGACTGGTAGTTCAGCATCACGTCGTCGGCGCCGGGAATGCCCATCACGTAGGTGCAGCCCGCCGCGCCGAGCAGGGTCAGGAGCGTGTCCATGTCGTCCTGATCGGCCTCGGCGTGGTTGGTGTAGCAGACGTCGACGCCGAGCGGCACGCCCATCAGCTTGCCGCAGAAATGGTCCTCCAGCCCGGCGCGGATGATCTCCTTGCCGTCGTAGAGATATTCGGGCCCGATGAAGCCGACGACGGTGTTGACCAGAAGCGGCCGGTAGCGGCGGGCGACGGCGTAGGCGCGGGCCTCGCACGTCTGCTGATCGATGCCGTGATGGGCGTCCGCCGAGAGCGCCGAGCCCTGGCCGGTCTCGAAATACATCACGTTGTCGCCGAGCGTGCCGCGCTTGAGCGCGAGTGCCGCCTCGTGCGCCTCTTGGAGAATTGGCAGGGTGACGCCGAAGCTCGCATTGGCGCGCTGCGTCCCGGCGATCGACTGGAAAACGAGATCGACCGGCAGGCCGCGATTCATCGCGTCGAGCGTGGTGGTGACGTGGGTGAGCACGCAGGACTGCGTCGGGATCTCGAGGCGCCCGATGATGCTGTCGAACAGGCTGAGCAAGGTGCCCATGGTCTGAATCGAATCGGAGACCGGGTTGATGCCGATCACCGCGTCGCCGCAGCCGTAGGCGAGGCCGTCGAGGATCGAGGCGGTGACGCCCGCCGGGTCGTCGGTCGGGTGGTTGGGCTGGAGCCGCACGGCGAGCGTCCCGGGCAGGCCGATCGTGTTGCGGAAGCGGGTGACGACGCGGCACTTGCGGGCGACCAGGATCAGATCCTGGTTGCGCATGATCTTCGACACCGCCGCGGCGATCTCCGGGGTCACGCCCGGCGCGATGCGGGCGAGCGTCTCGGAGGAGGCGGTGAGCAGGAATTCGCGAAAGTCGCCGACGGTCAGACCCGCGATCTCGGCGAAGGCCGCCTCGTCGTGGTCGTCGAGGATCAGGCGCGTGACATCGTCGGCCTCGTACGGGATCAGCGGACGCGCCAGGATCTCCCGGAGCGGCACCTCGGCCAGGCACCAGCGGGCGGCCATGTTCTCCTCGGCCGATTCGGCGGCGATGCCCGCGAGGCAGTCGCCGGATCGCACCGGGGTCGCCTTGGCCATCAGCGTCGCCAGATCGGCGAAGACGTGGGTTCGGGGACCGACGGTGTGACGGTAGGGCATCGAACGTGGCTCCTTGGCCTCGGCCGACAGGATGCAGGGATCGGGCGGTCTGTCGAGGGGTCTCGAAGGCGGGGCCGGCTCGGCCCCCGCCATCGGCGCCCCTAAGCAAGAACGGCGCCCGAGAACAGATCGCTCAGTGTCTCTCACGAAACGCCCGCTGCGCCGACGCGCCCGAAGGGAAACGACCGGTGACCGGGCGTTTCGTGAGGCACTCCAACAGGCGGCTCCAGCGAGAAGCCCTGCCTTCGAAGCTCGGCGCGTTTGGACGACGAAGCGATTCCCCCCTCTCGGCGCAAGCGTAGGAGCGCTCGCGAAAGGCGACACCACGACACGTGCGAACAGGGCCCGCAAGAAAACGCAAGCAACGCGACGGGCGGCGGCCGGCGAGAACTTCGCGCGCATCGAGCGCCCCGAAACGGCGGCATCCTGCGGCCCCGTCCTCGGAAAAGCCCGGCGAGCCCGCCTTTCAGGCAAGGGACCGGCACTTTTGAACCACATCCGATACCCGCCCTCTCCTTCACTCATCACTTTCGTGCCGGATCGCGCATTATTTCTCTTGCCTGCATGATTGGCATACCAAATAATGCATACCACTGCCCAGGACGAGACGGCCCCTCGGATCCGGCGGGCAGAGGAAGGACCGACAACACTCTGCACCGACGCTTCCGATGCCGGCCGCGCCTGATCCGACCGGGCTGGATCTCACGTCTGTGCAGGAACGAGGGAGCACGCTCATGGCACTATCGTCCATTGCCCCGGACCGGCCGATCCCGTCCTCGAACCGATGGCTGCAAATCGTTCTCGGCGTCGTCTGCATGGTGGCGGCGGCCAACATCCAGTACGCCTGGACCCTGTTCGTCCCCGAGATCCAGAAAACCTTCGGCTGGGATCGCGCCGCGATCCAGGTGGCCTTCACGATCTTCGTCGTCGTCCAGACCTGGCTGACGCCGATCGAGGGGCACTTCATCGACAAGTACGGTCCGAGCCGTGTCGTGATGTTCGGCGGCCTGACGACCGGATCGGCGTGGGTGATGAATTCCTATGCGACCTCGATCTGGGGCTTCTATCTCGGCTCCGTTCTCGGCGGCATCGGCGTCGGCTGCGTCTACGCGACCTGCATCAACAACGCGCTGAAGTGGTTCCCCGACCGCCGCGGCCTCGCCGTCGGCCTGACCGCGGGCGGCTACGGCGCGGGCTCGGCGCTCACCATCATCCCGATCGCCAGGATGATCGACGCCGGCAGCTACGCCCAGGCCTTCTTCACCTTCGGCCTGATCCAGGGCTCGGTGATCATCCTGGCCGCCCTGTTCATGCGCAGCCCGGCCAGGGACGAGGTGCGCTACTCCGACAAGGTGCTCCAGACCCGCCGCGACTACACCCTCGGCGAGGCCCTGGCGACGCCGGTCTTCTGGGTGATGCTGGCGATGTTCACCTGCACGGTCACCGGCGGCCTGATGGCGGTGGCCCAGCTCGGCGTGATCGCGCAGGATCTCGGCGTGAAGCACTTCCAGGTGAACCTGTACTTCTTCACCATGGCCGCCCTGCCTTTCGCCCTGATGCTCGACCGCATCATGAACGGCGTCTCGCGCCCGCTGTTCGGCTGGGTCTCCGACCGGATCGGCCGCGAGAAGACGATGTTCATCGCCTTCGCGATGGAGGGCATCGGCATCGTCGCGCTGGGCTATTTCGGCTCGAACCCGTGGGCCTTCGTGATCCTGTCGGGCATCGTGTTCCTGGCCTGGGGCGAGGTCTACTCGCTGTTCAGCGCCACCGCCGCCGACACCTTCGGCTCGAAGCATATCGGCAAGATCTACGGCGTGCTCTACTGCGCCAAGGGTCTGGCGGCCCTGTTCGTGCCGGTCGGCAACGTGATCATGCAGGCGACGGGCACGTGGTCGACCGTGCTCTACACGGTCGCGGCCCTGGACCTGATCGCCGCCTGCCTCGCCATCGCCGTGCTGCGGCCGATGCTGAAGCAGCACCATCTCGCCAACAACGCGGCGGTGCCCGACGCGGCCCTCGCCCATGCCTGAACCGGGTCACGCCTCCAGGCGAGGCCGCGACGCCCCGGGAGGGTCCAAGGAGGAGTCCCGCCGGAGACGGCGGGACTTTTCGTTCCGAATGGGCGCGACGAAGCAACGGCCCTCCGAACGGTGAACGGCCGCCCCCGTCGGCGCGTCCGGCGGTCATGCGGCGCACTTGCGGTCATTCGCCTTCGCGGGAAGCCGCATCGCACGCCGTTGCCGCAACGTGAAACGCGAGGCCGACGGATCGGAGCGGCCCGAGCCAAAGAAAAAGGCCCCGTTTCCGGAGCCTCGGTCCTTTCTCGATCCATCCTCGTCGGGTGAGGATGGTGGGCGCGACAGGGATCGAACCTGTGACCCCTACCATGTCAAGGTAGTGCTCTCCCGCTGAGCTACGCGCCCCGGCAGGCTTCCGGGGTGACCCGGTGTCCTGCGAGGCCGCGGCTATAGCCGGAGCCGGCCGGCTCCGCAAGCGGGGTTTCACGGATTCCGGCGCCGATCGTCGAAACGCGGACGGGTGCCGTCTCGCCCCCGGTTCGTCCATTGCGCGCAAGCGGAAAAAATCGGCTAAGAGTGCACCGCGGTCGCGACGCCGCTTCCGTCGCTCCGGGACACCCCACGCGTCGCGGGGGCCGAAGGGTCCCGCCCGCGGGCGGGGCGCCGGCCCGCGCGGACGGACCAGGCGGCGGACCAGGCACGGGCCGAGGACGGCGAGCGAGGATGCGGTTTCTACTTTCGTCCGACGAGGGCGACGTGATCAGGGGCTGGGTGGTGCCGGACAATCCGCTGGCGATCAGCCGGGTCTCCGTCGCCGTCGAGGGGCGGCGGGTGGCGGAAGTCCCGGCCATCCACGCCGACGAGAATTTCATCAAGTTCGGCTGGCACGCGACCGGCCAGTGCCATTTCGAGATCCGCGACTCGGACGTGCCGGGCCTCGCCGGGATCGAGCGGCTCGAGATCTACGACGTCGATACCAATGTGATGGTCTACCGGCGCCTGCCGCGCACGGGCCTCACGGACAGGAAGGTCATCCTGCTCAACGGGCACATCCGTCCGGAGACGGTGATCCAGACCGCTCTGTTTCCCTGTTTCCGGCAATCGTATTTCGGGATCGGCCGATTTACGGACGAGATCCTGCGGTCGATGTTCGACACCGTGACGCTCGATTCCTGCCTGATGGCGGGCTCGATCATCTTCCCGCGCTACGAGGGGCACTTCGTCCAGAGCGGCGCGCTGACCATGCTGCTCGTCCACGACCCCTTCGTGGAACTGGCGGGCCGCCTGTTCTGGCTGCGGGAGCGGGCGAGCATCGCCGCCAGCCCGGAGCAGCACTGGCGCCTGGGCAACCTCGTCGAGGCGGCGGCCTTCACCCTCGACTACGACTTCACCGACGTGAAGAGCCTGAAGCGGCTGTTCCGGATGATGCCGGAGCCGGCCTACCACCTGCTCTACAATCCCCTGACGCGCCAGCTCAGCACCCACGTCCCCGAGGACCGGCTGATGCCGGCCAGTTCCATCATCGCGGTCGAGGTCCTGTCGCGCATCGACGTCGTCGGCCACCGCGACTACTTCGAGGCCTTCATGGCCTCGGTGTTCCACCATATCGGGATCGAGGCGCCGCTGCCGCTGCCGCTGCCGATCCCCAACGAGACGCTGGCCCTGGCCGAGCTGCTGCGCGGCATGCGCTTCGCCCGCGACATGGTGGTCTACGACATGGTGCTGAGCGACGCCGTGCGCGCCTCCGTCTCGAAGAGCTGGGAGGCTTAGGGCGGCGATGGCGGAACGGGCGGGGCCGGGGGCCACACTCGCCGGCCGGGCGCTGCCCGTGACGGGCGCGGACGGCGCCGACCTACGCATCGATCTGTCCGGGGCCGGGCTCGGCGGCGCCTGGGTCGGCCTGACGTGGCGCGATTCCGGCAGCGGCGGCATCGCCCGCGCCCTCCTCGGCGCGGTGTCGGCGGACGGGGCGAGCGAGGCCCTGGCCGAGGAACCGCTCGGCGGCGACGCCTTCGCCTGGACCGGACGGCTGCCGCCGGGCGTCGCGGCCCTGCGCATCACGGCGCTGTCGCGGACCCAGCCCTTTGCCCTGCGGGATCTCGCCATCCGCCGCCGCGGGCGTCTCGCCATCGTGGCGCGGGCGGCCCTGCGCCAGCCCGGCCTCGCCGCACAGGCGGTCTGCTGGCGCCTCCTCGGCCTCAAGCTGCGCGCCCGCGGGATGATCGCGCGGGCGCTCGCCCACCGGAGCGAGACCGGTTACGGCGCCTGGATCGCCCGCTTCGACCGCCGCTCGCCGGCCGAGCGCGCGCGCATCCGGGCCGAGATCGCCGGCTGGGAGGCGCCGCCCCTGATCTGCGTGCTGATGCCGGTGCACGACCCCGACCCGCGCGTTCTGGACGCGGCGATCCGCTCGGTGCGCGGCCAGCTCTACCGGGCCTGGGAACTCTGCATCGCCGACGACGCCTCCACCGACCCGCGCATCCCGCGGCTGATCGCCCGCCACGCGGCGCAGGAGCCGCGCATCCGCACCCTGCGCCGCCCGGAGAACGGTCACATCGCCCGGGCGACCAACGACGCCCTGGGCCTGGCGAGCGGCGCCTACGCCGCCTTCCTCGACCACGACGACCTCCTCGCCGAGGACGCCCTCTACGAGGTCGCCAGGGCGGTGCGGGCCGATCCGGGCCTGGAACTGGTCTACAGCGACGAGGACAAGGTCGACGGCCGCGGCCGCCGCTTCGAGCCGCATTTCAAGTCCGGGTACGACCGCGAACTGCTGTGGGGGCAGAACTACGTGAACCACCTCTGCGTGGTCCGCACGGCGACCTTGCGCCGGCTCGGCGGCCTGCGGCCCGGCTTCGAGGGCAGCCAGGACCACGACCTGCTGCTGCGCCTGACCGAGGGGCTCGACCCCGCGCGGGTGCGCCATATCCCCAAGGTCCTCTATCACTGGCGGGCGGCGGCCGGCTCCGGCACCTTCTCGGACCGGGCGCCGGCGCGGGCCGAGGATGCGCGGCTGCGGGCACTGGCCGAGGTCGCGGAGCGGAAGGGGGCCCGGGCCGAGCGGGGGCCGCAGGGCTTCAACCGGCTGGTGCGTCCCCTGCCCGAACCGGCGCCCCCGGTCTCGGTGATCATCCCCACCCGCGACCGGGCGGAACTGCTCGCCGTCGTCCTCGACGGGCTGTTCTCGCGAACCGACTACCCGGCCCTGGAGGTGATCGTCGTCGACAACGGCAGCACCGAGCCGGCGACGCGGGATCTGTTCGCCCGATACGCCGCCGAATCGCGCCTCCGCGTCCTGCCGGCGCCGGGGCCCTTCAATTTCTCGGATCTGTCGAACCGGGGCGCGGCGGCCGCGGCGGGCAGCATCCTCCTCTTCCTCAACAACGACGTCGAGGTGCTGGAGCCGGGCTGGCTCGGCGAACTCGCCGCGATCGCGAGCGATCCGGAGATCGGCGCGGTCGGCGCGAAGCTCCTCTATCCCGACGGCACGATCCAGCACGGCGGCATCGTGCTCGGGATCGGCGGCATCGCCGGGCACAGCCATCTCGGCCTGCCGGGCGGCGCGACGGGCTACTTCGCCCGCATGGTGCTGTCGCAGGAGGTCTCGGCGGTGACCGGCGCCTGCCTCGCGGTGCGGGCCGACGTGTTTTCCGAAGTCGGCGGCTTCGACGCCGTTCATCTGGCGGTCGCCTTCAACGACGTCGATCTGTGCCTCAGGATCCGCGCGGCCGGCTACCGCATCGTCTGGACGCCGCATGCCCGCCTCGTTCACCACGAGTCGAAGAGCCGGGGCGCCGAGGACACGCCGGAGAAGCGCGCCCGCTTCGAGGCCGAATCGCGTGTCATGCGCGAGCGCTGGGAGCCGGTGCTGCGGGCCGATCCCTACTACAATCCCAACCTCTCGCGGGCCGCAGCGCATTACCGGCTCTGAGTCGCCGGCCCCGCGGGGAAGCGGTTTGCGCGGGCCGCGAACCGGGCTACACACCGCACCGCAGCAAGTGCGGTGTGTAGCCCGGCTGCCCCGACGGAGACATCGATGCGGATCGCGATGATTGGGTCGGGCTATGTCGGCCTGGTGTCGGGCGCGTGCCTGGCCGATTTCGGCCACGAGGTGACCTGCATCGATCGGGACCCGGCCAAGATCGCCGCCCTCGACGAGGGCCGCATGCCGATCTACGAGCCCGGTCTCGACGCGCTCGTCGCCGACAACGTCCGCGCCAAGCGCCTGTCCTTCTCCACCGACCTCGCCCCCGCCGTCGCGCGCGCCCAGGCCGTGTTCATCGCCGTCGGCACGCCCTCGCGCCGCGGCGACGGCTTCGCCGACCTCTCCTACGTCTACGCCGCCGCGCGCGAGATCGCCGCGGCGCTCACCGGCACCACCGTGGTCGTCACCAAGTCGACCGTGCCGGTCGGCACCGGCGACGAGGTCGAGCGCATCATCCGCGAGGCGCGGCCCGACGCCGATGTCGGGGTCGCCTCCAACCCCGAATTCCTGCGCGAGGGCGCCGCCATCGGCGACTTCAAGCGGCCCGACCGCATCGTCATCGGCGCCGAGGACGCCCGCACGGCCGCCGTGATGCAGGAGGTCTACCGCCCGCTCTACCTCAACCAGGCGCCGATCCTGCTCACGGGACGCCGCACCGCCGAACTGACCAAGTACGCCGCCAACGCGTTTCTCGCCACCAAGATCACCTTCATCAACGAGATCGCGGATCTCTGCGAGCAGGTCGGCGCCAACGTGCAGGAGGTCGCCCGCGGCATCGGGCTCGACAACCGCATCGGCGCGAAGTTCCTGCATGCGGGCCCGGGCTACGGCGGCTCGTGCTTCCCGAAGGACACGCTGGCGCTGGTGAAGACGGCGCAGGATCACGGCACGCCGGTGCGGATCGTGGAGACGGTGGTGGCCGTCAACGACCAGAGGAAGCGGGCGATGGCGCGCAAGGTGGTGACGGCCTGCGGCGGTTCGGTGCGGGGCAAGCGGGTGGCGCTGCTGGGCCTGACGTTCAAGCCGAACACCGACGACATGCGCGATGCGCCCTCGCTGTCGATCGTCGCCGGCTTGCAGGACGGCGGAGCGCAGGTGACCGCCTACGATCCGGAGGGGATGGAGCAGGCGCGGCCGCTGCTCGACGGCGTGGCGTATGCGGACGACGCCTATGCCTGCGCGGAAGGGGCGGACGCGCTGGTGATCGTGACGGAGTGGAACGCGTTCCGGGCCCTCGATCTCGCCCGGCTGAAGAGCGTGATGCGGGCGCCGGTCCTGGTCGATCTGCGCAACGTCTACGCGCCCGCGGAAGCCGAACGTCACGGTTTCGCCTATTCCGGCGTCGGAATTGCATGAACCAACCGAGCGCGCCGTGCGGACCCCTCGTTCGGACGGCTCGGAATCACGCTTCTTCTTGAGACCGGGCCAACCATAACTTGCAAGAACAGCACATTGCCCCCTCACGCCAACTCCGACCTGGCGAGAGCCATAAGAACATGCTTCCCAAATCGCATGCAATCCTTGCAAGGTCTTTGCCATGCTCAGGGCAGAATGATGGCAGTTTCCGCATTCGCTCTGCTGGGTGCCGGTTGTTTCCGCTGCTTTCAACGTCCTCACGAATTCCACCCGTCGACGCTTCGCCGATGAATACGTGCCACACAATCTCCCAATCTCTCGGGATTAAGGGAGAGGTCGCAGCCAAGCGGGTTGGACGGTCCTGACGGTCGGACTATGAGTGCCTCTTACAAACCCCCGATCTCGGGCCGCCTTCCTGAAGGCGCCGCGATGCGACGGAGGTTTTGCAAGACATTCGGGGTGCGTGTCCCCCGTGCCGGCCGGAATCCGGTCCCTGCTTCACCAGCGTAAACGGATCGACGTGACAAACCGCAAGAACATCGCGATCGTCGGCCGCGCCTGCCGCCTGCCCGGAGCCCCGAACGTCGAGGGGCTGTGGCAGCTCCTGACGGAAGCGCGCTGCGCCGTCTCGCGCATCCCCGAGGATCGCTGGTCGCTGCCGGCCTTCGGCCATCCGCGGGCGCAGGAGCGGGGCAAGAGCTACACCTGGGCGGCGGGCGTTCTCGACGACGTCTGGTCGTTCGATCCCGGCGTGTTCGGCATCTCGCCGCGCGAGGCCGAGCAGATGGACCCGCAGCAGCGCATGCTGCTGGAACTGACCTGGGAGGCGTTCGAGGATGCGGGCCTGCGCCCCTCCGCGGTGGCCGGCAGCCCGATCGGCGTGTTCGTCGGCGCCTCGGCGCTCGATTACGGCAACCTGCGCATCCTCGACCCGTCCTCGGGCGACGCCTACGCGGCCACCGGCAACACGCTCTCGATCATCTCGAACCGCATCTCCTACATCTACGACCTGAAGGGCCCGAGCTTCACCCTCGACACCGCCTGCTCCTCCTCGCTGGTCGCGCTCAACGCCGCGATCGCCGCGATCGAGGCCGGGCAGGTCGACACCGCCGTGGTGGCCGGCGCCAACATCCTGGCGAGCCCGTTCAACTTCATCTCGTTCTCCAACGCGCAGATGCTCTCGCGCACCGGCCTGTGCCAAGCCTTCTCGGCCAGTGCCGACGGCTACGTGCGCGCCGAGGGCGGCGTCGTGCTGATCCTGCAATCGGCCGAGGCCGCCGCCCGCAGCGGCCGGACGGTGCGCGGCGTGATCGCGGCGAGCGGCGTCAATTCGGACGGGCGCACCACCGGCATCTCGCTTCCCTCCGGCCATGCCCAGGGCGCGCTGCTGGAGCAGGTCTACCGCGAGGCGGAGATCGACCTCGACCGGATCGCCTTCGTCGAGGCCCACGGCACCGGCACGCCGGTCGGCGACCCGATCGAGGCCGGCGCCATCGGCGGCAAGCTCGGCAAGCCGCGACGGGCGCCGCTGCCGATCGGTTCGATCAAGACCAATATCGGCCATACCGAGCCGGTCTCGGGGCTCGCGGGCCTGCTGAAGGCGAGCCTCGCCCTCGAACACGACCTGCTGCCGCCTTCCCTGCACGCGGCCGAGCTGAACCCCGAGATCCCGTTCGACGGGCTCAACCTCGCCGTGAACCGCGCCCCGCTGGCGCTCGCCCGCACGAAGGTCGAGCGCTTCGCCGGCGTGAACTCGTTCGGCTTCGGCGGCACCAACGCCCACGTCGTGCTGACCGACGCAGGCCCCGTCGCCGCGAACGGCGAGGCGGGCCGCCCACCCGAGATCCTGCTGCTCTCCGCCCAGAGCCGCGCGGCGCTGAACGATCTCGCCCTCGACTACGCCGCCCGCCTCGACGGCGCCGCGCCCGAAGAGGCCGCCCGCGTCGCGGCCGCCGCGTTCCACCGCCGCGAACGCCTCGCCACCCGCCTCGCCCTGCCGATCGGCCCCGCCACCGACGTGCCCGCCGCCCTGCGGGCGCTGGCCGAGGGCGAGGAGAGCGAGGCGGCCGTCGTCGGCACCGCGGTCGAGCGCAGCGCCGAGGTCGCCTTCGTCTATTCCGGCAACGGCAGCCAGTGGGTCGGCATGGGCCGCGAGGCCTACGAGGAGAGCGCCGCCTTCCGCGCCCGCTTCGATCAGGTCGACGGGCTGTTCGAAAAGCTCTCCGGCTGGTCGCTGAAAGAGGCGATGTTCGCCGAGGATCTCGATGCGCACCTGTCCCTCACCCGCGTCTCGCAGCCGCTGATCTTCGCGATCCAGAGCGCCTCGACCGCGGCCCTGCGCGCCAAGGGCCTCGCGCCCCGCACCGTGCTCGGCCACAGCGTCGGCGAGATCGCCGCGGCGGAGGCCGCCGGAATCCTGAGCCTCGACCAGGCGGTGCGGGTGATCTTCCACCGCAGCAAGCATCAGGAGACGACGCGCGGCTTCGGCACCATGGCGGTGCTGCTCGGGCCGGTCGAGGAGATGGAGGCCTTCCTCGCCGATTATCCCACCCTCGACATCGCCGCCTACAACAGCCCCAAGGCGATCACGGTGGCCGGCCCCGAGGCCGACATCGAGGCGGCGATGAAGGCGCTGGCGCGCAAGCGCCGCCGCGGGCGCAAGCTCGACCTCGAATACCCCTTCCACGGCCGCCTGATGGACCCGACCGAGCGTCCGCTGCTGCGCGACCTCGACGGGCTGAAGGCTTCGGCCGGCCACACCGCCATGGTCTCGACCGTGACCGGCACGGTGCTGCCCGGCGCCCGGTTCGGCGCCGGCTACTGGTGGCGCAACATCCGCGAGCCGGTGCGCTTCTGCGAGGCCTTGCAGGAGGCGGCCCGCCAGGGCGCCCGCCTCTTCGTCGAGGTCGGCCCGCGCGCGACCCTGCTGCCGCATATCGGCGACGCCATCGAGCCGCTCGCCATCGAGGTGGCCTCGGTCGGCGTGATGCACCGCAAGCCCGCCGGCGGCGATCCGATCGCCAAGGCGGTGGCCGCTGCCCTCGTCGCGGGTGCCGCCGTGGACGAGGCGCGCCTGTTCGGCGCCGATCCGGCGGGCGTCGTCGCCCTGCCGCTCTATCCCTGGCAGCGCCGCCCGTTCCGCCTCGCCGAGACGACGGAAGGCGCAGGTGCCGCGCCGCGTCCCTACCACCCCCTCGCCGGCGCGCGGCTCGCGCCCGACGGGCTCGAATGGCACGGCCATCTCGACGCGGCGCTCGTGCCCGAACTCGACGACCACCGCATCGACGGCCAGGTGATCCTGCCCGGCGCGGCCTTCGTCGAGATGGCGCTGCACGTCGCCCGCCAAGCGCTGCGCGCGGAGAGCGTGACGCTCGCCGACGTCGAGATCCTCTCGCCGATGGTCTTCGCCGAGGATTCGCTGCGCGAGGTGCTGGTGCGCCTGTCCGGCTCCGGCAACCAGATCCAGATCCTCAGCCGCCCGCGCCTGACCCCGACGCCGTGGCAGCTCCACGCCTCGGCCAAGATCATCGAGGGCGATTTTTCCGCGCCCGCGCCCCGCGCTCTCGCGATCCCCGCCGAGCACGCGATCGCGGGCGAGAGCCTCTACCGCCGGGCGCTGGCCTCCGGCCTCGGCTTCGGCGAGAATTTCCGCCAAGTGGCGGCATCGGCGCGGATCGACGAGACCACCATCGTCTCCGAGCTGATCCCGGCCGAGGCCGATGCCCGCTACGGCCTCGTGCCGGCGCGCCTCGATTCCTGCTTCCACGGCCTGATCCTGCTCTTCGCCGAGCTGATGGGCGAGGGCGCCGCCAAGGCCTACGTGCCGGTGCGCTTCGGCGAGGTGCGCCTGCTGCGCCCCGGCGCCGCGATCGCCCGGGCCGAGATCCGCACCCGGCGCCGCAACGAGCGCTCGATCCTGGCCGACTTCACCCTGACCGACGCCGAGGGCGAAGTCGTCGCCACGATCCGCGAGGGCCGGTTCCAGGCCCTGCGCGCCAAGAGCGGCAGCGATCTCGACGCCTACGCCATCACCCAAGGGGTCGAGCGCGCCACCGAGCCGACCGCCCTGCCGCTGGAGCGCCGCCCGAGCGTGGCCGAGCGCCTGCGCCCGAGCCTCGCCGCCGCGACCGCGCCGGACACGGCCGATCTCGGGCCGGGTCACCTGCTGCTGGAGGGCTGGGCCACGGCGCTCGCCTACCGGCTGGCCGAGGGCCTGTCCGAGAAGGGACGGGTCGTGCTCGACAGCCGCCTTCCGAGCGCGCTGCATCCTTGGGCGACCAACGCCCTCTACGCCCTGGAGAGCAGCGGCCTCGCGACCCTCGACAAGGGGGTCTGGCGCCTGCGCCGGGACGTGCGCCTGCCCGCGCCCGAAGAGACCATGCGCTGGATCGCGGCCGACCATCCGGAGCTGGCCGCCGAACTCGTGCTGCTCGCCGACACCACGGCCCTCGTCGGGCGGATCGTGGCCGGCGACGCGTCCGCTTCCGCCAGCCTGCCGCCGGCCGCGCTCGACGCCTTCCACCTGCGCGGCGCCACGGCGCGCGCCGCCGCCGAGGTGGCGGCGCGGATCGTCGCCGAGGCCCGCGGGCGGCTGCCGTCGGACCGGGCGTTGCGTATCCTCCAGGTCGGCTTCGGCCCTCTCTCGGCCCGCGCCGCGGCGCTGGCCCGCGAGGCGGATGCGCGCCTGACCGTGCTGGAGACCGACCGGCGCCTCGCCGAGCGCGCCCGTCTCGCCCTGCCGGGCTCGGTCGCGGTGATCGAGGCCGCCGACGCCCTGCCGGCCGGCGCCTTCGACCTCGTGCTGGCGAGCGACGTGCTGCACCGCTCCGACAAGGCCCTGCCCGGACAGCTCGCCGCCGCGCTCGCCTCGGGCGGGCTGCTCGTCGCGGTCGAGCCCGGCGCCTCGCTGTTCCGCGACCTCGTCTTCGGCCTCGCGCCGGACTGGTTCGAGGAGGCGGTCGCCGACATGCCGGTCTCGCGCCTCGACGACGTGACCGGCTGGCAGCGCCGCCTCAGCGCCTCGGGCCTCGTGCGGGTCTCGGCCGATCGCGCCGCGTCCGCCAACGGCGACGACCTGCTGCTCGTCGCCGAAGCTCCGGCCCGCCCGGCGGTCGGCCACGGCCAGAGCTTCGCCTTCGTGGTGGGCTCCGACGACGATTTCGGCGCCGAGACCGCCTCGTCGCTGGCGACCCTGCTGGTGGCGAGCGGCGTCCACGTCTCGATCATCCTCGATTCCGAGCAGTCGCTGCGGGAACTGGAGCGCGAGACGCCCGACACCGTGGTGTTCCTGGCCGGCGCCTTCGCCGGAGAGGGCGAGGCGGCGACGCGGCTGCGCGACCGCTGCCTCAGCCTGAAGCGCTGCGCCGAGCATCTCGGCAGCCGCCAGACCCGGCTCTGGGTGGTCGCCCCCGGCGCCACCCGCGACGCGGGCGGCGAGGCGGCCGCGGTCGAGGCCGGCGTCTGGGCCTTCAGCCGGACGCTCGCCAACGAGGCGGCCAATCTCGACGTGCGCCGGATCGACCTCGCGCCGGCCCTCTCCTCGAAGGATGCCGCCGAGCGGCTGCGCGCCCTGATCCTGTCGGGCACCGACGAGACCGAGATCGTACTCGACGCCGACGCGACCCGCGTCGTGCGCTTCCATCCCGGCCGCGCCGCGAAGACGGGCGGCGAGGCGGCCCCGGCCGCGCGGCTGGAGCGCTCCAACACGGGCGGCCTCAACGAGATGGTGTGGGGGCCGGCCGAGCGCGCCGCCCCCGGTCCCGGCGAGGTCGAGATCGCGGTGGCCGCCACCGGCCTCAACTTCCGCGACGTGCTCTGGGCGCTCTCCATGCTCCCGGAGGAGATCCTGGAGGACGGCTTCGCCGGTCCGCGCCTCGGCCTCGAAGTCTCCGGCCGGGTCACCGCCGTCGGCGCGGGCGTGGTGGACGTCGCCGTGGGCGATGCCGTCGTCGCCTTCGCCCAGTCGGGCTTCGCCACCCACGTGGTGGTGCCGGAGATGGTCGTCGCGCCGATGCCTCAAGGGCTCGACCCGGCCGCCGCCGCCACCGTGCCGGTCGCCTTCCTCACCGCCTACTACGCGCTGTGCACCTGCGCTCGGCTGCGCAAGGGCGAGTGGCTGCTGGTCCACGGGGGCGCCGGCGGCGTGGGTCTCGCCGCGCTCCAGATCGCCAAGTGGAAGGGCGCGCGGGTCATCGCCACCGCCGGCTCGCGGGAGAAGCGGGCCCTGGTCGAGGCGCTCGGCGCCGAGCACGTGCTCGATTCCCGCTCCCTCGCCTTCGTGGACGACGTGCGCCGCATCACCGGCGACGGCGTCGACGTGGTGCTCAACTCGCTGTTCGGCGAGATGATGGAGCGCTCGCTGAACTGCCTGCGGCCGTTCGGGCGCTTCGTCGAGCTGGGCAAGCGCGACTACGTCGCCAACACCCATATCGGCCTCAGGCCGTTCCGCCGGAACCTGTCCTATTTCGGCGTCGACCTCGATCAGGTGCTCCAGCACCAGGGCGAGGACGGGGCGCGGATGTTCCGCGAGGTGATGGCCTTGTTCGCGGAGGGGGGCCTGCGTCCCCTGCCCTACCAGCCGTTCGCCGCCGACGAGACCTCCGACGCCTTCCGGCTGATGCAGCAGTCCGGCCATGTCGGCAAGATCGTCGTCACGCCGCCCGCCCCCGGCTCGGTCGCGCGGGTGCGGCGCAACGCCTTCGCGATCGGCGACGAGGGCGTGCATCTCGTCACCGGGGGCTTGGGCGGCTTCGGCATCGAGGCCGCCCGCTGGCTGGCCGATCGCGGCGCCAAGCGCATCGTGCTCGTCGGCCGCTCGGGCAAGCCGAACGAGGAGGGCCGCGCGGCCATCGCAGACCTCGCCGCGCGAGGGGTGAGCGTCGAGACCAGGGCCTGCGACATCACCAGCCGCCGGGCGGTCGAGGCCCTGATCGACGGGATCGAGACCCGGGGCGAACGGCTCGCGGGCGTGATCCACGGCGCCATGGTGCTGCGGGACGGCCTGATCTCGGCGATCGAACCGGAGACGCTCGAGGCGGTGATCGCGCCGAAGGTGATCGGGGCACAGCACCTCGACGCGGCCACGCGCGGGCGAAAACTCGACTACTTCGTGCTGTTCTCCTCGGCCACGACCTTCATCGGCAATCCCGGCCAGGGCTCCTATGTCGCCGCCAACGGCTTCATGGAGGGGCTGGCCCGCCAGCGCCGCCGCCTCGGCCTGCCCGCGCTCGCGGTCGCCTGGGGCGCCATCGGCGATGTCGGCGTGCTCGCCCGCAACAAGGCGGTGATGGACACGCTGGCCTCCCGCGTCGGCGTGACACCGATGGACGCCCGCCTCTGCCTCGACCTGATGGCCGAGGCGCTGGAGGGCCAGGGGAAAGCCAGCGACGAGGGCGTGATCGCCATCGCGGCGATGCATTGGGGCAAGGCGCGCGAGCGCCTCGCCACCCTGCGCTCGCCGAGCTATGCCAGCCTCGGCAGCGACCAGCAGGCCGAGTCCGGCACGGTGGCCGCCATCAACATCGGCGCGCTGCTGCGCGCCTCGGACATCGACGCGGTGCGAAAGACCGTGGCCGACGCCATCGTCGAGGACATCGCCCGCATCCTGCGCCTGCCGAAGGACGACATCAGCCGCGTGCGCCAGCTCTCGGAGATCGGCCTCGACTCGCTGATGGGCGTGGAACTCGGGGCGAGCCTTCAGGAACGCTTCGCCCTCGACGCGCCGCCGGCCGGCATCTCCTCGGGACTCACCGTCAACGAGTTGACCGAAACCCTGATCCAGGCGGTGGCGACCCCGGTGGACGAGGCCGCGGGCGTCACCTTGAGCCTGGCGACCAAGCATGTCGGCGATCTCGACGCCGCGACGTTGACGCCGTTCAACGAACTGGTCGAGAAGAACGTCTCGGACATCAAAGAGATCTTGCCATGACCCAGCCGTCACGCCCGCAGGACGGGCGGGCCGCGCTCGCGAGCTTCGTCACCAACCGGCTCGGCCGGGCCGCCGCGCGTCCGGCTCCGGCGGAGGCCAAGGCGCCGGCCGGCGATTCGGTGCAGGACTTCGAGAAGCTGACCGGCTATCGCGAGCTGCGCCTCCAGCGCTCGGCCGCCGACCTGATCGGCCTGAGCAACCCGTTCTTCCGGGTGCACGAGACCCGCGCCGCCGCCAACACCCGGATCGGCGGCGAGGCCTTCTCCAACTACTCGTCCTACGACTATCTCGGCCTCAACGGGCACCCCGCCGTGAGCGGGGCGGCGCGCAAGGCGATCGAGGCCTTCGGCACGTCGGCCTCGGCGAGCCGGGTCGTGGCGGGCGAGCGGCCCGGGCACATCAAGCTGGAGCGGGCGCTCGCCGCCCATTACGGCACCGAGGCCTGCGTGATCATGGTGAGCGGGCACGCCACCAACGTCACCGCCATCGGCGCCATGCTGGAAGCGCCGGACGTGATCTTCCACGACGCGCTGATCCACAACAGCGTGGTGACGGGCGCCCAGCTCTCCGGCGCCCAGCGCCGCTCCTTCGCCCACAACGACCCCGCCGCCCTCGAAAAGCTGCTGGAGGCGACCCGTCACGAGCACCGCCGGGCGCTGATCGTGATCGAGGGCCTCTACAGCATGGACGGCGACGCGCCGGATCTGGCCGCCTTCGTCGAACTGAAGCGCCGCTACGATTGCTGGCTGATGGTGGACGACGCCCACGGCCTCGGCGTCCTCGGCCGCACCGGCGCGGGCCTGCACGAGCATTGCGGGGTCGACGCGTCCGACGTCGACATCTGGATGGGCACGCTCTCGAAGACGCTCTCGTCCTGCGGCGGCTACATCTGCGGCGCCTCGGTGCTGATCGAGTACCTGAAATGCACCGCGGGCGGCTTCGTCTACAGCGTCGGCATGTCGCCGCCGCTCGCCGCCGCGGCCGAGGCCGCGCTCTCGGTGATGCAGGCCGAGCCCGAGCGGGTGGAGCGCCTGCGCCGCAACGGCCACCAGTTCCTGGCGCTCGCCAGGAAGCAGGGCCTCAACACCGGCACGAGCCTCGGGCTGGCCGTGATCCCGATCATCGTCGGCGATTCGCTCAAAGCCGTGACGCTCTCCGACCGGCTGTTCAAGCGCGGTATCAACGTGCAGCCGATCATCCACCCGGCGGTGCCGGAGCGCTCCTCGCGCCTGCGCTTCTTCATGACCTCCGAGCACATGCCGGAGCAGATCGCGCAGACGGTGGCGGCGGTGGCGGAGGAGCTGTCCTCGCTGGAAACCGGCGCCACGCTGATCGAGCAGTTGATGGCCCGCCGGGGGGCGTGAACCTCCCGCATATCCCTTCCTCCCCCTCATCCCGAGGTGCCGACGCGAAGCGGCGGCCTCGAAGGATCCTCCAGGAAGCACTGCGAGATCTGAGGATCCTTCGAGGCCCGCCGGCGCGGGCACCTCAGGATGAGGTCGAGATTGGGATTGCGCGCGGTGTCAGCGCCCGGCCAGCCAGATCACATGCCGCGCCCCGCGCTTGCCGCGCGCCCGCGTCGCCACCGCCTCCACCGAAAAACCCGCCGGCCCGAGCCGCCGCGTGAAGGCCCCGTCGGGATGGGCCGACCACACCGCCAGCACGCCGCGGGGGCGCAGAGCCGCGCGGGCCGCGCCGAGGCCGGCGGCGTCGTAGAGGCGGTCGTTGGCAGCGCGGGTGAGGCCGTCGGGGCCGTTGTCGACATCGAGCAGGATCGCGTCCCAGGCGCCCGACCGCTCAGCGATCACGGCAGCGACATCGGCCTCGCGGATCGAGACCCGCGGGTCATCCAGGCTGGCGCCGGTCATCCCGGCCATCGGCCCGCGCGCCCAGGCCAGCACCGCCGGCACGATCTCGGCCACCGTCACCTGCGCCCGAGGCGGCAAACAGGCGAGCGCGGCCCGCAGGGTGAAGCCCATGCCGTAGCCGCCGATCAGCACCCGCGGCGCCTTCGCCCCGGCGATCCGCTCGGCCGAGAGCCGCGCCAGCGCCTCCTCGGAACCGCTGAGGCGGCTGTTCATCAGCTCGTTGCGGTCGAGCTGGATCGAGAACTCGGTGCCGCGCCGCATCAGGCGAAGCGTCCCCGCCTCGCCGGGGATCGGGGCGGTGTCGAGATGTTCCCAGGGGATCATGAGATGCAGCGGCCTCGCATCCCTCTCCCCCACTGCGGGAGAGGGTTTCGGAAGTCATACGACATCCGGTCGATGACCTCGGCCTCTCCTCCGTCCTTGCGAGGCTCGGCGCAAGCAATCCAGGGCGCGACCTTTCCGGACCTGTCGCGCCCTGGATCGCTTCGCGGCCGCTCGCGAGGACGGAGGGGGGCCAAACCCGAAGCGATCGATCGGAAACGGTATCACATCCCGAACTGCACCTGCCGGCTGTTGCCCCGCTTCAGGTTGCGGAAGCGGGCCATCGCCCAGAGCGGGAAGAACTTCGGGTAGCCGTGATAGCGCAGGTAGAACACCCGCGGGAAGCCGGTCGCGGTGTAGCGCTCCTCGCTCCACAGACCGTCGGTCCCTTGCGTGCGCATCAGGTAGTTGACGCCGCGGGCCACCGCCGGATCGTCCACCTCGCCCACCGCCATCAGCGCGAGCAGGGCCCAGGCCGTCTGCGAGGCGGTGGAATAGCCCGGCTCGAATTCGGGGTCGAGCTTGTAGGAGGAGGCGTCCTCGCCCCAGCCGCCGTCCGGGTTCTGGATGCGGACCAGCCACGCCACCGCCTTGCGGATCTCGAGGCTCTGCGGATCGACGCCGGCGGCGTTGAGCGCGCAGAGCACCGACCACGTGCCGTAGATGAAGTTCATGCCCCAGCGGCCGTACCAGCTCCCGTCCTTCTCTTGGTCGTTGAGCAGGTAGGTGACGCCGCGGTCGAGCGCCCGGCTGGTCTCGCGGGTCTCGCCGAGCTGCGACAGCATCGAGACGACGCGGGCGGTCACGTCCGCGGTCGGCGGATCGAGCAGGGCGCCGTGATCCGAGAACGGGATGTGGTTGAGGTAGTGGTGGTTGTTGTCGGCGTCGAACGCCGCCCAGCCGCCATCGGCGCTCTGCAGGCCCTCGACCCACTCGCGGGCGCGGGCGATGGCCGTCGAGTAGTCCGGCATGCCGCTCACCAGCCCGTGCTGGCGCTGGGCACGATCCATCGCCATCACCACCACGGCGGTGTCGTCGAGATCGGGATAGTGCGGGTTGGCGTACTGGAAGGCCCAGCCGCCGGGGCGCACGTTCGGCTTGGTCTCCGCCCAGTCGCCCTTGATGTCGAGGATCTGGAGCGGCTTCAACCAGTCGAGGCCGGCGCGGGCATTGGCCTCGGCCCGGTCGCCGCCGGCCTCCAGCATGGCGTGGCTGGTCAGCGCGGTATCCCAGACCGGCGACAGGCAGGGTTGGACATAGGCCTCGTCGTCCTTCTCGGCGACGAGCTTCTCGATGGCTTCCAGCGCGATCCTCACCTGCGGGTGGTCGCTCGAATAGCCCAGCACCTCGTACATCAGCACCGAGTTGACCATCGCCGGGAAGATGGCGCCGAGCCCGTCCTCGCCGTTCAGGCGCTCGGAGACCCAGGCGACCGCCTTGTCGATGGCGCGCTGGCGCGGCACCTTCGGGAAGTGACCTTGCGTCTTCTGAAGCACGCGGTCGATGGCGCCGAAGATCGGCGTCCACGGCCAGGTGGCGTGCGGCGAGCCCGGCCAGGTCCGCACCGAATCGGGCGGCGTCACGAACAGCTCGGCCACGCCGACGCCGCGCGGGTTCCTGGCCCGCGGCTTCTTGGCCTGGATCACGAACAGCGGCACCATGGTGCAGCGGGCCCAGTAGGACACCTTGTCGAGGTGGAACGGGAACCACTTCGGCAGGTGCATCACCTCCACCGGCATCACCGGCACCGCCGTCCACGGCACCTCGCCGTAGAGGGCGAGCAGGATGCGGGTGAAGACGTTGGCGTTGGCAGCCCCCCCGCGCTGGAGGATCGCCTTGCGCACGGCGCGCATGTGCGGCGCCTCGATGTCGTCGCCGATCATCTTGAGGGCGAAATAGGCCTTCACCGACGCGCTCATGTCGAACGGGCCGTCATGCACGAGCGCCCAGCCGCCATGCGTCTTCGACTGCGTGCGGCGCAGGTAGTTGCCGATCTTGGCCTCCAGCCCCGGCCGCGGCTCGGTGCCGCGGAACTGGTGGAACAGGATGTATTCGGACGGGATCGTCGCGTCCGCTTCCAGTTCGAAGCAGATGTGGCCGTCGGCTTGCGTCATGTCGGTGAGCGCGCGGGTGGCGCTCTGCACGCCGCGCTCGACGTCGTCGAGGGAGACATCGCGGGTCTTGGGACGCTGCAGCGTCTCGACCTTGCTCGCGGCCGCCTCTCGCATCGTCCTCGCCTCGCTCGACTGTCTCGATGCCGTCGTCATATCCTTCAAGCGACTCCCTGTGCCTGTGCCCGTCCGCACATGCCGGTGCGGAACAGGGCTTGCGCGGCGTTCGTTCCGGAGCGGATCGCGCCCTCGATGGTCGAGGGCAGGCCCGTCTCCGTCCAATCGCCCGCCAGAACCAGATTCCGGGTGCGTGTCGCGGCGCCGGGACGGCGCGCGGCTTCCGCGGGCGTCGCCGCGAAGGTCGCCCGCTTCTCCTTGACGATCTGCCAGCTAGGCAATTCCCGTGCAAGTCCGTTGAGGTCCGCGATCTCGACCCAGATCCGGCGCGCCAGATCCTCGCGGCCCTCCTCCAGCAGGCGGTCCGCACCGCTGATGGTCACCGAGAAACGGTCGGGGTAGGCGAACAGCCACTCGGTCAGCCCGCCGACGACGCCGAGCAGCAGCGGCGCGGTTTCCGGGGGCTTCACGGCGAAATGCGCGTTGACGATCGAGCGGAATTCCTGCGGCGCGGGGGTACCGGGCAGGAGTTCGCTCGTCACCCAGGGCGGCAGGGCCAGCACCACGGCATCGTCGGGGCCGAGCGCGGTCGGCTCGTCGGTGAAGTCGAGGCGCTCGATGCGGCCCTGCCCGAGGGTGAGGGCGCGCAGGCGCCGGCCGTAGCGGATCTCGGCACCGCGGGCTTCGAGGTAGCGCAGGGCCGGATCGACGAAGGCGCTGGACAGGCCCTCGACCGCGACGAGCGGGCGGCAGGCCCGTCCGCCCGCGCCCAGCGTCTCGCGCAGGATGGCGGCGGCGAGCCCGACATCGCTCTCGCGCGGATCGGTGTTGAGGGCCGCGAGCAGAACCGGGTGCCAGAGCCGCTCGTAGAGCGGCCCCTCGCAGGACATTTTTTCCGCGATCGTGCCGCTCCTGCCGGGCTTGTTGCCGGAGGCGGCCATCATCAGGGAGACCGGCGCGAGATAGTCCCGCGCGCGGGTGCCCGGCACGCGCCGGCCCGCCCGCAGCACCCACCAGGGCAGGCGGCCCTCGTTCGGGCGCAGGGTCCAGCGCTCGCCGGTACGGATATCGGCGAAGTCGAAGGTTGCCTCGTCGGGCCCGGTGAGAGCGTCGTCGGGCGCCCCGACCCGCCGCAGGAAGTCCAGCGCCGAGCGGTTGCCCGACAGGAGCAGGTGGTTGCCGTTGTCGATGGTCAGGCCGAGCGACGGGTCGAAGTAGGAGCGGCAGCGCCCGCCCGCCTGCTTGGCCGCCTCGTGCAGCACGACGCGGTTGCCCGCCTCCGCCAGCGCGGCGGCCGCCGAGAGGCCGGCGAGCCCGGCGCCGACGACGTGAGCCGTTGCCGTCATCAGACAATCCCGTGGCGCAGCGCGACGCGGAGGAGGGAGAGTTTTCCGGGTTTTACCCGCGCGCGGGGGGCGGCCCAGCCGCGTTTCACCACGGCGTCGAGATAGAGCCGGTAGGCCGCCGCCATCAGGCGGGCCGCCTTGGTCGCCCGGCGCGGGCTGCGCTCGATGATCGCCCAGGTCCGGCGATAGTGCTCGTCCGCTTCCGCGGCGACCGCCGCGCAGACCTCGCCCAGGCGCGGATGCGCCAGGGCGGTCTGCGGGGTCGGGTTCATCAGGCCGATCCTGTGGAACTTTTCCATCGGCAGGTAGAGGCGCCCGCGCGTCGCGTCCTCGTCGATGTCGCGCAGGATGTTGGTGAGTTGCAGCGCCCGGCCCTGGTGCCACGCCAAGCGGACGCCCTCCTCCTCCGGCATGCCGAAGATGCGCACCGAGAGCCGCCCGACGGCGCTCGCCACCCGGTCGCAGTAGAGATCGAGCTTGGCCTCCGAAGGGGCGACGATATCTTCTTCCGCGTCCATCGCCATGCCGTCGATGACGGCTAGAAAATCCTCGCGCTCGAGCCCGAACCGGCGCATCGGCTCTTCGAGCGGCTTCACCCGGGCGGGCGGATGGCCGGCGTAGAGCGCGTCGATCTCGGCCCGCCAGCGGTCGAGCTCGGCCGCGCGCACCTCGCGCGGGCCGCCGTCGTCGGCCACGTCGTCGACCGAGCGGCAGAAGGCGTAGACGGCGTACATCGCCTCGCGCCGCTCCCTGGGGAGCAGACGCATCGCCGTGTAGAAGGACGAGCCGGCGGCCGGCAGGGCGGGCGCCTCGGCGGTCTCACCCGGCATCGGGCTGGCGGTGGCACTCATCGGCCGGCTCCGGCAGGGGCGGGACGGGGCGCGCGCGACCGGAACGGGCGGCGCACCAGCGTGGCGGCGATGCCGCCGAGCGCGGTGAGCGCGAAGGCGGCCTTGCCGTGATGGACCTTTTCGCAGAGCGGATCGCGGGTCAGCAGGCCCTTGGTGAGGACGACGGCCAGCCGATGGATCGCGGCGATCTCCAGGCTCAGGCGAAAATCCTCGATGCGATTCGGCAGCGGCGCGCCCTCCTCCAAGAGCCGAAGCGTGCGCTCGGCGAGTTCGCGGAACACGGCCCGCAGTTCGGGCGTCGCCCGGTCGGCCCCCAGCATCGACGCCTCGGCGCCGTGCTTGCGCATCACGTCCAGCGGGATGTAGACCCGGTCGAGATCGCGAAAATCCTTGCCGCAATCCTGGAGGTGATTGAGCACCTGGAGCGCGGCGCAGATGGCGTCGGAGGTCTCGTAGACGCGGGCCGGATCCTCGCCGTGCACGTCGAGCACGAAGCGCCCGACCGGCATCGCCGAGTAGCGGCAATAATGGATCAGTTCGTCCCAATCCGTGTAGCGGGACTTGCGCGCATCCATGCGGAAGGCGTCGAGCAGTTCGAGCGCGTGGGTCGGCGGCTGGCCGTGCGCGGCCAGCTCCCGCTTCAGCGGCTCGACCGAGGGGTCGGAGCCGCCCTTGCCGGTGAGCGCGTCGGCGAGCGCGTCGAGCATCGCGATCTTGCGCTCGGGCGACAGCCCGGTGTGGTCGGCGACGTCGTCGCCCGCCCGCACATAGTCGTAGAAGGCGAGGATCGCCCCGCGATGGCGCGGATGGATCAGGTGCGAGGCGACGGGAAAGTTCTCGTCGTGCCGGCCCTTGCCGGTGCGGGCGTCGGTCGCGGTCTCGAGCGCGGCGCTCATGTCATGTACCCCGCCTTCCGGAACCACGCGATCGCGTCGCTCAGGCCCTCCCGATACGGCCGCGCGGAATAACCGAGTTCGGCCCGTGCCTTGGCGTCGGAGAAGAACATCCGGTACTTCGACATGCGCACGCCGTCGATGGTGGCGAGCGGGGCCTTGCCGGTCACCCGCGCGATCTGCTCGGACACAAACGCGATCGGGTAGATCACCGCGTAGGGCAGCCGCGTCGTCGGCGCCTTGCGGCCGACGATCCCCGCGATGTCGGCGAGCATGGCCGCCAGCATCACGTCCTCGCCGCCCAAGATGTAGCGCTCGCCGACCCGGCCCTTGCGCAGGGCCAGCAGATGGCCGGCGGCCACGTCGTCGACATGGGCGAGGTTGAGGCCGGTATCGACGAAGGCCGGGATCTTTCCCTGCGCCGCGTCGAGGATGATCCGGCCGGTCGGCGTCGGCTTGACGTCGCGGGGACCGATCGGCGTCGAGGGGTTCACGATCACCGCGGGCAGGCCGTCGCGGGCCACCATCTCCTCGACCACGCGCTCGGCCACGACCTTGCTGCGCTTGTAGGCGCCGATGGCGGTCTCCGGCGTCAGCGGCCAGGTCTCGTCGGCGGGGGTTCCGTCGTCGTGCGGTTTGATGGTCGCGACGCTCGACGTGTAGACGATCCGCTCGACGCCGGCCTCGAGCGCCTCCTCCATCAGGATGCGCGTGCCGTCGCGATTGGTCCGGACGATCTCCTCCATGTCCGGCGCCCAGAGCCGGTAATCGGCCGCCGCATGGACGAGGTAGCGCTGGCCGCGCATGGCCGCGGCGACCGCCGCGCGGTCGCGCATGTCGGCCTCGACGATCTCGACATCGGGCCAGGTCAGGTTGGTGCGGGGCGAGGAGGCGCGCACGGAGATGCGCACGGAAAAACCGGCCGCGCGGAAAACGTCGACCAGGGCGGCGCCCAGGAAGCCGCTGGCACCGGTGATCAGCACCGGCCCCGCCGGGAACGGGCCGCTTCGGGTCGGCTCTGTCATCGTGCTCGCGCGACTTGACGGGAGGGTCTCGCCCGCCGGCCGAGACGACCGGGCAGGCGAACGGAAACGCCGCTCCGTCGACGCACCCGCTTCGGGGCCGGACGGCGCGGCGCTTGTCTCATCGATGACGCGGTGCGGCAAGCACCCGCGCCCCAACAGACCAGGGCCATCGCTCGAAACGATGACCCTGGCTTCTTGCCGGCCTCAGACGCCGGCGCCGGCTTCCGCGGGCTCAGGCCTTCTCCGCGAAGCCGCTCAGGCGGCTTCGAGCGATCGCCCTGCCCAACAGACATGTCAGGCGAGGCGCAGGCGCCCGGTCCGGTTGCCCTTCTTCTGCTCCGGCAGGGCGTCGCGGACGGCCCTGCGGATGCCGTCGGCGTCGAGCCCGGCCTCGGCGTACATCCTTTCGGGCTTGTCGTGGTCCTGGTACGCATCGGGCAGGGTCAGGGTGCGCACCCGGACCCGGCCCGCATCCAGAACGCCCCGCTCCGACAGCAGGTGCAGCACCTGTGCGCCGAAGCCGCCGACCGAGCCCTCCTCCACCGTCACCAGAACCTCGTGGCTGTTCGCCAGATCCACGATCAGCTCCGCGTCCAGCGGCTTGGCGAAGCGCGCGTCCGCCACGCTCGCCGCCACGCCCTCGGCCTCCAGCGCGTCGGCCGCCTTCAGCGCCTCCGACAGACGCGTGCCGAGCGACAGCAGCGCCACCCGCGCCCCCTCCGGACGCCGCACCACACGGCCCCGGCCGATCGCCAGAGGCTCGCCCCGCTCGGGCAGCTCGACGCCCACGCCCTCGCCGCGGGGATAGCGCAGCGCGATCGGCCCCGCGTCGTGCGCGTGGGCGGTCGCCACCATGTGCACCAGTTCGGCCTCGTCGGCGGCCGCCATCACCGTCATGTTCGGCAGGCAGCACAGATAGGCCAGATCGAACGCGCCCGCATGCGTCGCCCCGTCCGCGCCGACCAGGCCCGCCCGGTCGAGGCAGAAGCGCACCGGCAGGTTCTGAAGCGCGACATCGTGCACGACCTGATCGTAGGCCCGCTGCAGGAAGGTCGAGTAGATCGCCACGAACGGCTTGTAGCCTTCCGTCGCCAGGCCGCCGGCGAAGGTCACCGCGTGCTGCTCGGCGATGCCGACGTCGAACGTCCTGTCCGGGTGCGCCTTGCCGAACAGGTCGATGCCGGTGCCGCCGGGCATGGCCGCGGTGATCGCCACCACCTTCGGATCGGCGTCCGCCGCCTTGATCAGGCTCTCGCCGAACACCCGCGTATAGGCCGGGGCGTTGGCCTTGGCCTTGGCCTGGATCCCCGACACCACGTCGAACCTGACCACGCCGTGGTAGCGGTCGGCCGAGGCCTCGGCCGGCGCGTAGCCCTTGCCCTTCCGCGTCACCACGTGGAGCAGGATCGGGCCCTGGTCCGAGTCGCGCACGTTCTTGAGCACGGGCAGCAGGTGGTCGAGGTTGTGCCCGTCGACCGGGCCGACGTAGTGGAAGCCCATCTCCTCGAACATCGTCCCGCCGCCGACGATCAGCGAGCGGGCGTATTCCTCGGCCGCCGCCGCGCGCTGGTAGAGCGCCTTGGGCAGGAGCTTGCCCAGTTGCTTGGCGGTCTCGCGCAAGGAGCGGTAGGTGCCGCCCGAGGCGAGCCTTGCGAGGTAGGCCGACATGGCGCCGACGGGCGGCGCGATCGACATGTCGTTGTCGTTGAGGATGACGATCAGGCGCGAGTGCAGGGCGCCGGCGTTGTTCATCGCCTCGTAGGCCATGCCCGCCGACATCGAGCCGTCGCCGATCACCGCCACCATGTTGCGGCGCTTCGGCTGCGCCTCGCCCCTGGCCTTCGCCTGCGCCGCGTCGAGGTCGCGGGCGACCGCCATGCCGAGCGCGGCCGAGATCGAGGTGGAGGAATGCGCCGCGCCGAAGGGATCGTAGGCGCTCTCCGAGCGCTTGGTGAAGCCCGACAGCCCGCCGCCCTGGCGCAGCGTCCGGATGCGGTCGCGCCGCCCGGTCAGGATCTTGTGCGGGTAGCACTGGTGCCCGACGTCCCAGACGATGCGGTCGTCGGGGGTGTCGAACACGTGGTGCAGCGCGACCGTCAGTTCGACCACGCCGAGCCCCGAGCCGAGATGCCCCCCGGTGATCGAGACCGCATCGATCATCTCGGCGCGCACCGCGTCGGCCACCCGCTGCAGATCCCCCTCCGGCAGAAGCCGGAGACGATCCGGCGTCTCAAGACCTTCGAGGATCGTCGTGTCCGCTAGTGCCAAAGCCTTCACCCGTCTCTCAATGCGTTCCCGTCGGCGGCGCGGACCGCGAGGCGGCGCATCCGAACCCTCGAACGCCGCGCGTCCCGGACATCGTCCGCCCCCGGAAACCGCTCGTCCCGGGACATATGAACGATCATTCTAGCGCGAACCGATCACGGGATACCATGATCTGGCTGCAACAGCGGCGAACGTTTCAGAGGATTCGATCCCCCCGTCTGCCTTCAGAGTTAAGGCAGCCCGCCATTTCACGCGTGACGCGCCTCCAGTTATGGACGAAGGCTGCATGGATCAACATCTCGGATCAACATCTCGCCCGAGCCCGAGGCTGCCGCCGCGATGCGTTTCGCCGCAAAGACCCTGACCCCGGCCACCGTGGCGCTGGCCCTGATGGCCGGCGGCACGGCGCTCGCGGCGGATGCCGGCGCGCACCGGCCCCGCGCGGGGATCTGCGCAGGGGACGTCCGCTGCCGCCGCCCACCCGGGCCGCCGGATCGCGACATCCGACCGCTGATCGACCCGCTCGGCCGCCCCTGCGGCTATCGCTGGCGGGAGACGCCGTCCGGCACCCGGCGCGTCCGGGTCTGCACCTGAGCCGGCGATGCGACCGCTCGTCCCGATCCTCGCCGTCCTCGTCGTCGCGAACTCGCAGGCGGCCCGGCCCCAGGCGCCGTTCCAGCCCGCCCCCCGATCCCTGCCGGAGGCGCCCACCTGCCCTGCTCTGTTCGCGGACGGCCGGGCGCCGGTGCCGACCAACCCGAAGCTCGCCGACAGGACCGTTCCGCTCTGCTTCGAAGCCTTCGCGGTGCTGCATTCGGCCGTCTCGCGCACCCCGCTCTACGCGGCCGAGCGCCTGACGCGCCGCAGCGTGTCCGCCGCCCGCCGGGTCGAGCGCGCCGACGCCTTCCACGACGAGGACCGCCTGCCCGAGGACGACCGGGCGAGCCTCGCCGACTACGTCCACAGCGGCTACGACCGCGGCCATCTCGCGCCGGCCGGCGACATGCCGAGCGCGGCGGCCCAGGCCGAATCCTTCAGCCTCGCCAACATCGTGCCCCAGAACCGCGCGGTGAACCGCGGCCTCTGGGCGGCGATCGAGGAGAGCGTGCGCCGGCTCGCGACCGAGCGCGGCGAGATCTTCGTGGTGACGGGCCCGCTCTTCGAAGGCCGCTCGGTCGGCGCGATCAAGGGGCGCGTGCTGGTGCCGACGCAGTTGTTCAAGGCGCTCTACGACCCGCGCACCGGCGAGGCCGGGGCCTATCTCGTGGCGAACGCGACGGGGGCCGAGTGGCGTGCGGTCTCGCTCGCGACCTTGCGGGACAGGGCCGGGCTCGACGTGTTCCCGGCCTTGCCCGAGACCGTCAAGGCCCGAGCGATGAGCCTGCCCAAGCCGTACGAATTTTCGCGCGGCGGCGACTCGTTCGCCGGCTTCCTCAAGCAGTTGGCCCACGACGTCCTGCGCCGGCTCTGGCGCGAGCTGATGCGCGCGATCTTCTGACGGAGGCCCCGATGCCGCGCCGCAAAGCCGATTCCACCCTCCCCTTCCGGCCCTTCGCCGAGGATGCGGGCGTGCAGACCTTCGCCGGCCTCTCCATCGAGAACGGCACAAGCCGCATCGCCCTGCACGGCAGCCTCGACCTCACCCGCGACCGGGAGGGCTTGAAGCGGGCGAAGGCCCTGAAGAGCCTGCTCGACGCGGTGGTCGCCGCCCTCGAAGCGGAGGATCTGCCCGATTCCGTCCCCGAGGAGCCGGAGGCGTCGAAGCCGGTGCGCAACCCTTTCGCCTGAGCCGCACGGACCCCCACGTCCCGGCATGCGTCCGGCCGGCCCCGCCCTTTGCCTTGCCCCTGTCGGGCGGCCCTGATAGTCGGACAGCAATTCTTCATCCGCAGGCGGACGGTGCCCGTGCGGCTCGGCTCGAAGGGAGCCGGACCTCGCGCGAGAGGCCACGCATCCGCCGGCACGCTTCACGCAGGACGAACGCACATGGCCCGCGAATTCATCTACCACATGCGGGGTCTGACCAAGACCTACCAGGGCGGCAAGAAAGTTCTCGATAACGTCAACCTGTCGTTCTACCCGGACGCCAAGATCGGCGTGCTCGGCATCAACGGCGCCGGCAAGTCGACGCTGCTGAAGATCATGGGCGGCATCGACAAGGACTACACCGGCGACGGCTGGGTCGCCCAGGGCGCCCGCGTCGGCTACCTGTCGCAGGAGCCGCAGCTCGATCCGAACAAGACGGTGCGCGAGAACGTCATGGAGGGCGTGGCCGAGAAGCAGGCGCTGCTCGACCGCTACAACGAACTCGCCATGAACTACTCCGAGGAGACCGCGGACGAGATGACCGCACTCCAGGACCGGATCGAGGCCCAGAACCTCTGGGAGCTCGATTCGAAGGTCGATCAGGCCATGGAGGCGCTCGGCTGCCCGAACGACGAGCAGCCGGTCGCGACGCTCTCGGGCGGCGAGCGCCGCCGCATCGCCCTGTGCCGCCTGCTTCTGTGGGAGCCGGAGCTTCTCCTCCTCGACGAGCCGACCAACCACCTCGACGCCGAGACCGTGAACTGGCTCGAAGGGCACCTGCGCCAGTACCCGGGCGCGATCCTGATCGTGACCCACGACCGCTACTTCCTCGACAACGTGACGGGCTGGATCCTCGAACTCGACCGCGGCAAGGGCATCCCCTACGAGGGCAACTACTCCTCCTGGCTGGTGCAGAAGCAGAAGCGCCTGGAGCAGGAGGGCCGCGAGGACATGGCCCGCCAGCGCGCCATCGCCCGCGAGACGGAGTGGATCTCGGCGTCGCCGAAGGCCCGCCAGACCAAGTCCAAGGCGCGCATCACCCGCTACGAGGAACTGGTCGCCAGGCAGCAGCAGAAGGTCGACGCGACGGCGCAGATCGTCATCCCGATCACCGAGCGGCTCGGCCAGAACGTCATCGAGTTCAAGGGCCTGAACAAGGCGTTCGGCGACCGGCTGCTGATCGAGGATCTCTCGTTCAAGCTGCCGCCGGGCGGCATCGTCGGCGTGATCGGCCCGAACGGCGCCGGCAAGACCACCCTGTTCAAGATGATCACCGGCGTCGAGAAGCCGGATGGCGGCGCCATCGAAGTCGGCGAGAGCGTGCATCTCGGCTATGTCGACCAGTCCCGCGACGCGCTCGATCCGAACGCGACGGTCTGGCAGGAGATCTCGGGCGGCAACGACATCCTCTATTTCAACAAGCGCGAGATCAACAGCCGAGCCTATTGCGCGGCCTTCGCCTTCAAGGGCGGCGACCAGCAGAAGAAGGTCGGCGTGCTCTCGGGCGGCGAGCGCAACCGCGTCCACCTCGCCGCGACCCTGCGCAAGGGCGGCAACGTGCTGCTCCTCGACGAGCCGACCAACGACCTCGACATGGAGACCCTGCGGGCGCTCGAAGAGGGCCTGGAGGATTACGCGGGCTGCGCGGTGATCATCAGCCACGATCGCTGGTTCCTGAACCGCATCGCGACCCACATCCTCGCCTTCGAGGGCGACAGCCACGTCGAGTGGTTCGAGGGCAATTTTTCCGATTACGAGGCCGACAAGAAGCGCCGGCTCGGGACGGATTCGATCATCCCGAAGAAGTTGAAGTACAAGAAGTTTTCGCGGTGATGTCCCCTCTCCCCGCACGCGGGGAGAGGAATGCGCCCGGCCCTCACCACCACGCCGTGCCCGCCCCGGGCGGCGGCAGGCCGAGATGCGCCGCGACCGAGGCGCCGATGTCCGAAAAGCTGCCGCGCCGGCCGAGGGCGCGCGGGTGCAGCCCCGGCCCGAAGGCGAGGATCGGCACCTGCTCGCGGGTGTGCTCGGTGCCGGCCCAGGTCGGATCGTTGCCGTGGTCGGCGGTGACGAGGCAGAGGTCGCCCGGCTTCAGGACCGCGTGAATCTCGGGGAGGCGCGCGTCGAAGGCTTCCAGCTCGGCGGCGTAGCCCGGCACGTCGCGGCGGTGGCCGTGCTCGGTGTCGAAATCCACGAGGTTGAGGAAGACGAGGCCGCCGTCCGGCAGCGTCGCGAAGGCGTCGAGCGCCGCGTCGAGGCAGGCGGCGTTGCCGGCCGGCTTGATCTCGCGGCCCGTGGCGCGGTGCGCGAAGATGTCGCCGATCTTGCCGATGCTCACCACGGAGCGGCCGGCGGCCTCCAGAACATCGAGCAGCGTCCCGGCGGGCGGCGCCACCGAAAAGTCCTTGCGGCGGCTCGTGCGGTGAAAGCCGTCCGCCGCGCTGCCGAGGAAGGGCCGGGCGATGACGCGGCCGACGCGGTAGGGGTCGCACAAGGCCCGCGCGATCCGGCAGGTCTCGTAGAGCCGCTCCAGCCCGAACGCCTCCTCGTGGGCGGCGATCTGGAACACGCTGTCGGCCGAGGTGTAGCAGATCGGCCGGCCCGTGCGGACGTGCTCGGCCCCGAGTTCCTCGATGATCGCGGTGCCGGAGGCGTGGCGGTCGCCGAGGATGCCGGGCAGGCCGGCTTGCGTCGTCAGCGCCTCGGTCAGTTCGACCGGGAAGGCGGGCCGTGCATCGGAAAAATGGCCCCAGGGCTCCCGCACCGGCACGCCGGCGATCTCCCAGTGGCCGGACGGGGTGTCCTTGCCGGCCGCCGTCTCGACCGCGTGGCCCCACAGGGCCCGCGGCTCACCGGCCGGGTCGAGCCCCGGCGGCACGCGGCCGGTGGCGCCCGCGCAGGCGAGGCCGAGCCCCAGGCCCGCGAGGTTCGGCAGGCGCAAGGGACCCGCGCGCAAGGCCGGCCGGTCGCCGCGCCCTTCCGCGCAGGCTCGCGCGATATGCCCCACCGTGTCGGCGCCGGCGTCGCCGTAGCGGGCGGCGTCCGGCGCACCGCCGATGCCGACGGAATCGAGGACGACGAGGAGCGCGCGGGCCATGCTTCAGGCCGGCTCGATCTCGGCGGTGGTCGCGGCGTCCATGTCGAAGGCCGCCGCGAACAGGGCGCGGGTGTAGTCGGTCCTGGGCGCGGCGAAGATCGCGTCGGCCGGCCCCTCCTCGACCACCTGCCCCTGCCGCATCACCATGACGTAGTTCGAGAGCGCCCGCACCACCTTGAGGTCGTGGCTGATGAACAGGTAGGCGAGCCCGCGCTCGCGCTGGAGGTCGCGCAGGAGCGTCACGATCTGCGCCTGCACCGAGCGGTCCAGCGCCGAGGTCGGCTCGTCGAGCACGACGAAGCGGGGCTTGAGGACGATGGCGCGGGCGATGGCGATGCGCTGGCGCTGGCCGCCGGAGAATTCGTGCGGGTAGCGGTCCATCGCCGCCGGGTCGAGGCCGACATCGGCGAGCGCCTTGGCGACCAGGGCACGGCGCTCCTCGGCCCGCCGCACCTGCCCCTGCACTTCGAGCCCCTCGGCGACGATGTCGCCCACCGACATGCGCGGCGAGAGCGAGCCGTAGGGGTCCTGGAAGACGACCTGCATGTCCTTGCGCAGGGGCCGCATGGCGCGCGGGCCGCGCTCCTCGATCCGCTGCCCGAGGAACACGATCGGCCCCTCCGATTCGGTGAGCCGCAGCAGGGCGAGGCCCAGCGTGGTCTTGCCGGAACCGGATTCGCCGACGACGCCGACGGTCTCGCCCGCCCGCACCCGGAGCCGCACCCCGTCGACCGCCTTGACGTGGCCGACCGTGCGCCGGAGCAGGCCCTCCTTCAGGGGAAACCAGACCTTGATCGGGCCGGCCTCGACCAGTTCCTCGGCGTTCGCCGGCACCGGGTTCGCCCGGCCCGAGGGCTCGGCGGCGAGGAGCCGCCGCGTGTAGTCGTGCTGCGGCCGGGAGAACACCGCGGCCACCGGCCCGGCCTCGACGATCCGGCCGGCGAGCATCACGCAGACCCTGTCGGCGATCCGGCGCACGATGCCGAGATCGTGGGTGATGAACAGCATCGCCATGCCGAGCCGCTTCTGCAGGTCGGCGAGCAGCGCCAGGATCTGCGCCTGCACGGTGACGTCGAGGGCGGTGGTCGGCTCGTCGGCCACCAGCAGGTCGGGCTCGCAGGCGAGCGCCATGGCGATCATCACGCGCTGGCGCTGCCCGCCGGACAGTTCGTGCGGATAGGCGCCGAGCCGCCGCCCGGCGTCGCGGATGCCGACGAGGTCGAGCAGTTCGAGGATTCTCCTGCGCGCGGCCTTGCCGCCCAAGCCGCGATGGATCTCCAGCACCTCGCCGATCTGCCGCTGGATGGTGTGGAGCGGGTTGAGCGAGGTCATCGGCTCCTGGAACACCATGGTGATGTCCGCGCCGCGCACCGCGCGCAGTTCCCGCTCGGGCAGCGTCAGCAGGTCGCGCCCCTTGAACCGGATCTTTCCGCCCGGGTGATGCGCGGCGCCGTCGAGCAGGCGCAGGATCGAGAGTGCGGTCACCGACTTGCCGGAGCCGGATTCGCCGACCAGCGCCAGGGTCTCGCCCCGCTCGATGGAGAAGCCGACGCGGTCCACCGCGAGCGTCTCGCGCGCACCGGACCGGAAGGCGACCGAGAGATCCTCGACGGTCAGCAGCGTATCGGACATCGAACCCCGGCGGCGAAGATCGGCCCGCCGTCCGGTGTCGGGGCGGGATGGGGGGTTATAGCGCGCGGGGCGCGGAGCGCGAATTTTCTTGAAGTCGCAAGCCCTCATCCCCTGCACTGCGCTTGCCTGATCGATGTGCCAGTGGTGCAGGTTGGTCGAGACCGAGTTGCAGTCCCAGATCACGATCAGCTTCGATCGCGCGAAACTCATCGGGTCGGTGCCGTTGGTGGGCCCGACGGTGAGCAGCCACGCCGTGCACGATCCGGAGCCGCAGAAGTCTTCCCGGCCACCGTCGCCCCGAGGCGGTTGAAGAAGGCGTCGCCGACGGTGAGCCCCCGCACCACGCCCTCGTTACCGAGGTCGTTGTAGGGAAGGATCGCTTGCGCCCCGTGCGTCGCGATGATCGCGCTGAAGCGGCGGCCGGCACGGCTCGCGCACATCCTCGATCCGGCCCAGGTGATCCGGAAGCGCCCTCAGGCGCGAGGTCGGCAGGATCACAAGGCTCATCGCAACGGCCCCGCTCACAGGGTCGCTCGCTGCACAACCCGTAAACCGCCGTCAACCCGAGGTCGGTGCCCTGCGTTCGTGGATCGCTCGATTGAAACCGGCGAACGTTTCTGCCATAAGCCGCCCGCGTTGAACCGCCCGGCCGATCAGGGCTGCCGTGGCGGTTCCCGTTGCTCCAGCAGCATTCAAGCGCGAGGTGCCGGCCGCCGGTCGGATCGCCGTCGCGTTCAGGAGAGCCAAATGCCCAAGCTGAAGACCAAGTCGGGCGCCAAGAAGCGCTTCAAGATCACCGGCACCGGCAAGGTGATGTATGCCCAGGCCGGCAAGCGCCACGGGATGATCAAGCGGACCACGAAGCAGATCCGCAACCTGCGCGGCACCACGACCCTGTTCGAGGGCGACGCCGCGAACGTGAAGAAGTACTTCCTGCCGAACCAGCGGTAAGTCCTTCCACCCCTCGCGATCTGTTTTTGTCTTAAAGTTCCAGGAGATCTCCCATGGCCCGCGTCAAGCGCGGCGTGACCAGTCACGCGAAGCACAAGAAGGTTCTGAAGGCCGCCAAAGGCTATTACGGCCGGCGCAAGAATACCATTCGCATCGCCAAGCAGGCGGTGGAGAAGGGCCTCCAGTACGCCTACCGCGACCGCAAGAACAAGAAGCGCACCTTCCGCGCGCTCTGGATCCAGCGGCTCAACGCGGCGGTGCGCGAGCACGGCCTGACCTATTCCCGCTTCATCGACGCGCTGGCCAAGTCCGGCATCGCGGTGGACCGCAAGGCCCTGTCCGAGCTCGCCATCCACGAGCCGGCCGCCTTCGCGGCGGTGGTCGAGAAGGCGAAGTCGGCCCTGCCGAAGGCCGCCTGACCGCTCCGCCGCACGGCGGAACGACCCATCGACAAGGCGCGGCGCGGCGAGCGCCGCGCCTTCTTCGTTTGGACCTCGGCCAGTTTGCCCGATGGTCTCGATTTGCAGCATTCGCGCCCTTGCAGGCATGCAAACGGCGCGCGAAGGCAGCCCGCGGACGACTGGCCAAGGACGGCGGTGATGGATCTCGACGCTCTCGAACGCGACCTTCTCGGGCAGATCGAGCGGGCCGGTGACGAGGCCGCTCTCGAGGCCGCGCGCGTGGCGGCGCTCGGCAAGAAGGGCAGCCTCTCCGAGCTTCTCAAGACGCTGGGCGCGATGACGCCGGAGGAGAGGCGTGAGCGCGGCCCCCTCATCAACGGCCTGCGCGACCGGGTGCAGGGCGCGATCGCGCAGAAGCGCGCGGCGCTGGCGCAGGCGGCCCTCGACGCGCGGCTCGCCGCCGAGCGGATCGACGTGACGCTGCCCCTGCGCGAGGCGCCGGAGACCCGCGGCCGCATCCACCCGATCAGCCAGGTGATCGAGGAGATCACGGCGATCTTCGCCGATCTCGGCTTCTCGGTGGCGGAAGGGCCCGACATCGAGACGGACGAATTGAACTTCACCGCGCTCAATTTCCCCGAGGGGCACCCGGCGCGGGAGATGCACGACACGTTCTTCCTCGCCCCCGACCATCTCGGGCGGCGCAAGCTGCTTCGCACCCACACCTCGCCGGTGCAGGTGCGCACCATGCGCGCGGGGCAGCCGCCGATCCGCGTGATCATGCCCGGCCGCACCTACCGGCACGATTCCGACCAGACCCATACCCCGATGTTCCATCAGGTCGAGGGCCTCGTCATCGACCGCTCGGCCAACATCGCCAATCTCAAGTGGGTGCTGGAATCGTTCTGCCGCGCCTTCTTCGAGGTCGAGAGCGTGACGATGCGCTTCCGCCCCTCGTTCTTCCCCTTCACCGAGCCCTCGGCGGAGGTGGACATCCGGTGCTCGCGAAAGGGCGGCGAGCTGCGCTTCGGCGAGGGCACCGACTGGCTCGAAATCCTCGGCTGCGGCATGGTCCACCCCAACGTGCTGCGCAGCGGCGGCCTCGACCCGGATCAGGTCCAGGGCTTCGCCTTCGGCATGGGCATCGACCGGCTCGCCATGCTCAAATACGGCATGCCGGACCTGCGCCCCTTCTTCGAGGCGGACGTGCGCTGGCTGGAGCATTACGGCTTCCGGCCGATCGACGTGCCGAGCCTCGTCGGCGGGCTGACGGGGTGAGATAGCGAAGGAGCGTGGCGATGACCGATGCTCAGATCGAAGCGGTTGTTCAGGATGTGCTTGCGCGCATCATGCGTGGAGCGGGCTTCGAGAGCGCGACGGTGCAGGCCAAGCCCAACCACGCCGACGAGGACGCGCTGTTCGTGACGGTTCGGTTCCGGTCGGGCGCTGGCGTGACGAGCGGACGCACCACGGCAGATGCGCTTGTCGCTCTGCGCCACGCGCTCGAGGAAAAGGGAGAGCACCGTTTTCCCTATCTCATCTACGATTATCCGGACGATCCGCCGCCCTATGCCGACGATTCCCTGGCGGCCGAGTGATGGCGCGCAAGCTTCCCGGAACCTTCGTCGGCAGCCTCATCGCCGTCGCCGATCAGTTGGCGCAGGCGCCCGGCCCTGCGGCATACCGGCAGGCGTCCATGCGTCGGGCCGTGAGCAGTGCGTACTACGCCCTGTTCCACACCCTCTGCACGCTCTGTGCGGATGAGCTGGTCGGTTGGAGCAAGACATCGAATCTGCCGCCGATCTATCGCTCCCTCGATCATGGCGTTGCGTTGAAGAAGCTCAGGAGCCGGGAAGCCAAGCAGATCGATCCGGCCATCGAGCGCATCAGCGCCCTGTTCGAGAACCTTCAGGAGAATCGACACCTCGCCGATTACGCCCCACCCTCCGCCCTCTTCAGCCGCATGCAGACGCTCGCCCTGATCGAGGAGGCACGGGATGCCATCGCTCTGATCGAAGGGCTCGCGTCGAAAGCCCGCCTGCAACTCGCCATTCTCCTGCTGGCCCGCCAGCGCGCCGCCTGAACCGAAGCGTCCCGAAGACATGAAATTCACCCTCTCCTGGCTCAAGGACCACCTCGACACCGAAGCCTCCCTCGACGCGATCGGTGAGACGCTGACGCGGATCGGCCTCGAAGTCGAAGGGATCGAGGACAAGGCCGCCGCGCTTCGCCCCTACGTCATCGCCCGGGTGATCTCGGCCGAGCCGCACCCGAACGCCGACCGCCTGCGGGTCTGTCAGGTCGATGCCGGCGACGGGCCGCCGCTCCAGGTCGTGTGCGGCGCGCCGAACGCGCGGACCGGCATGCTCTCGGTCTTCGCGCCGCCCGGCACCTACGTGCCGGGCAAGGACATCACCCTCTCGGTCGGCACCATCCGCGGCGTCGAGAGCCGCGGCATGCTCTGCTCCGGCGCGGAGCTCGGCCTGAGCGAGGACCACGACGGCATCCTCGACCTGCCCGCCGACGCGCCGGTCGGCACCGCTTACGCCCTCTGGGCCGGACTCGACGATCCGGTGATCGAGATCAACCTGACCCCGAACCGCGCGGACTGCGCCTCGATCCACGGCATCGCCCGGGATCTCGCCGCCACCGGCATCGGCACCCTGAAGCGCGAGCCGCTGCCGCCGGTGCGGGGCGAGGGCGCCTGCCCGACCGCCGTCACGCTGCGCTTCGACGCGCACGACGAGGGTCTCTGCCCGCTCTTCGGCCTGCGCCTCGTGCGCGGCGTGAAGAACGGCCCTTCGCCGGACTGGATGCGGAAGCGCCTGCGGGCGATCGGCCTGCGCCCGATCAACGCGCTCGTCGACATCACCAACTACATGACCTTCGACCGCGGGCGCCCGCTGCACGTCTTCGACGCGGCGAAGGTCGCGGGCGGCCTGACCGTGCGCCGGGCCGAGGACGGCGAGAGCCTCGTGGCGCTGGACGGCAAGACCTACCGCCTCGATCCGGACGCGGTGGTGATCGCCGACGCGAACGGCGTCGAGTCGATCGGCGGCATCATGGGCGGCGAGGCCTCCGGCTGCGACGAGACCACCACCGACGTGCTGATCGAGTCGGCGCTCTGGGATCCGCGCACCATCGCCCGCACCGGCCGACGCCTCGGCATCGTCACCGATGCCCGCTACCGCTTCGAGCGCGGCGTCGATCCCGCCTTCGCCCTACCGGGGCTCGACCTCGCCACCCGCCTCGTGGTCGATCTGTGCGGCGGCACGCCGAGCGAGGCGACCGTCGCCGGCGCGGTGCCGGATCTCGACCGCGTCATCGACTTCCCCTGGACCGAGGTGCGGCGCCTGGCCGGCATCGAGCTGTCGCGGGTCGAGATGAAGGTGACGCTGGAAGCGCTCGGCTTCCACGTCTCCGGCTCGGGCGACCGCGTGAAGGTGCTGCCGCCCTCCTGGCGGGCGGACGTGGAGGGCAAGGCCGACCTCGTCGAGGAGATCGTGCGCATCGCCGGCCTCGACCGGATCGAGCCGAAGCCGCTGCCCCGGGTCGAGACGGTCGCGACCGAGCCGATGCTGACCGTGCCGCAGCGGCGCGGGCGCCTCGCCAAGCGGGCGCTGGCCAGCCGCGGCCTGCTGGAGGCGGTGACCTACTCGTTCATCGCGCACGAGGACGCGCGGCTGTTCGGCGGCGGCGGGGCGGATCTGGCGCTCGCCAACCCCATCGCCGCCGATCTCTCCGACATGCGCCCGAGCCTCGTGCCGGGCCTGCTGCGGGCGGCGCAGGCCAATGCCGACCGGGGTTTCGCCGACACGGCCCTGTTCGAGGTCGGGCAGTGCTTCGCCGGCGACGAGCCGGAGGGGCAGTCCTTGCGGGCCGCGGGCCTGCGCCGCGGCACCGCCCGCCACGGCGGGGCGGGGCGCCACTGGAGCGGGGCGGCCGCACCGGTCGATGCGTTCGAGGCCAAGGCCGACGCGCTGGCGCTGCTCGCCGCGCTCGGCGTGCCGACCGGCGGGCTCCAGGTCGTGGCCGGCGGCCCGGACTGGCTGCATCCCGGCCGCTCGGGCACGCTGCAGTTCGGGCCGAAGAACGTGGTGGGGGGCTTCGGCGAGCTGCATCCGCGGCTCCTGAAGGCGATGGACCTCAAGGGGACGCTGGTCGCCTTCGAGATCGTCCTCGATGCCCTGCCGCTGCCGCGCCACCGGCCGACCAAGGCGAAGCCCGCGCTGGTGCTGTCCGACCTCCAGGCGATCTCCCGCGACTTCGCCTTCGTCGTATCCCGCGACGTGACGGCCGCCGACATCCTGAAGGCGGCGCAAGGCGCCGAGCGCAAGATGATCGCGAACGTCGAGGTGTTCGACCTCTACGAAGGCGCCGGCATCCCGGAGGGCGCGAAGTCGGTCGCGGTCGCGGTGCGGCTGCAACCCTCCGGGCGCACGCTCACCGACGCCGAGATCGAGACGGTGAGCGCCAGGATCGTCGCCGAGGTGTCGAAGAAGACCGGCGCGACGCTTCGGTCTTGAGCAAGGAAGGAGCCATGGCCATGGATCTGGACCTGATCGAGCGTCTCTCGGTCGCCGAGCACATGCCGAAGGCCGATCTCCGGCGCGCGGCCGCCGAGCCGGAGACCGTCGCCGAGGCCGTGCTCAAGGTGCTCGGCATCGCGGCGGAGGACGCCGACGCCGTCAGCGAGCACGAGGCCAACCTGCTGTTCTGGGGCCTCCACGCCCTCGCCGCCGCCCGCGACACGCGCGTCTACCGCCCCTTCGTCCGCCTGCTGCACCAGGACAACGAGGCCATCGACGGCGTCCTCGGCGATGCCGCCACGATCACGACGGCGCGCATCATCGCCAGCGTCTTCGACGGCGACGCGGCCCCGCTGCACGATCTGATCCTCGACAGCGCCGCCGACGGGTTCATGCGTTCCGAGGCGTTCGCGGCCCTGGCCTACCTGACCCGGCAGGGCCGGTTGCCGCTCGACGATGCCCGCGCCCTGCTGGTGCGCTTCGACGCCGCGCAAGCCGCGGTCGAGGGCGATATGGCCTGGGTCGCCTGGGAGGAGGCGATCGCCTATCTCGGGCTGGCCGACCTCGCACCCCGGGCCGAGGCGGCGCGGCGCGACGGGCGCCTCACCGACGAGTTCAGCGACGCCGCGTGGTTCCGCAAGGCGCTGCGGCAGGCCGGCGCCGAACCGCCGGACCTGAGCACGTTCGGCGATCGCTACGGCACCCTCGACGATCCGGTCGCGGCCCTCGACTGGACGGAGACCTCCTACGGCCAGCCGGTCAAGAACCCGTTCAAGGATGTCGGCCGCAACGATCCCTGCCCCTGCGGCTCGGGCAAGAAGTACAAGAAATGCTGCCTCAACGCGCTCGAGGCGGGGGCCCCGCCGGTTCGCCTTCCGGGCCTGTCCTGACCCCGGCGCCCGTCCCGACCCCATTGAGCGGGTTGTCCGGATCCCGGGCGTAGGCCAGCGTCTCGAAGCGCATCGAGCGGGCATCCACCATCAGCAGGCGTCCGACCAGGGGCTCGCCGAAGCCGGCGAACGCCCGGATCACCTCCATCGCCATCAGCGAGCCCATCACACCGGCGAGCGCCCCGAGCACGCCGGCCTCGGCGCAGGGCGCGACGCTGCCCGGCGGCGGCGGGTTCGGGAACAGGCAGCGATAGGTCGGGTTCGGTTCCCCGTCGGGACCGGCCTCGTGGGCGCGGATGGTGGTGAGCGAGCCGTCGAAGGCGCCGAGCGCCGCGGTCACCAGGGGTTTCCCGGCGGCAAAGCACGCATCCGAGACGGCGTAGCGGGTCGAAAAGTTGTCGGAGCCGTCGGCGACGAGATCGTAGCCGGCGAGCAGGGCCGGCGCGTTCTCGGCCGTCAGCCGGCAGGCATGCGTCTCGACGCGCACATGCGGGTTGAGCCGGGCGATCGCCTCCGCCGCGCTCTCGACCTTCCTTCGGCCGACGTCGGCGGTGCCGTGGATGACCTGCCGCTGCAGGTTCGACAGGGACACCGTGTCGTCGTCGACGATGCCGATGGTGCCGATTCCGGCCGCGGCGAGATACTGGATCAGCGGCGCGCCGAGCCCGCCCGCGCCGATCACCAGCACGCGCCCCGCCTTCAGCCGGGCCTGGCCCGGGCCGCCGACCTCGCGCAGGACGAGGTGGCGGGCGTAGCGTTCGATCTCTTCGGAGTTGAGGGCCATGCGCGCCATGTAAGCGCCTCGGGCCGGCGGTGGAAGCGGTCGGGGGCTTGCTGCGCGCAGGGCGGGTGCGTGCTACGGCTGGCCCTCGATCGTTGCCGTCTCCCACCCGCCCCCTCATCCTGAGGTGCCGGAGCGAAGCGGAGGCCTCGAAGGATCCTCCGGACGTCGCGCGGCCACTGGAAGATCCTTCGAGGCCCGCTGGCGCGGGCGCCTCAGGATGAGGGACAGAATGGGAGGCGCGATCCCGACCAAGCCATGGGGCCGCCCTTGTCCGACCATTCCCCCCTCGCCCTCGCCCGGGCGCTGATCCGCTGCCCCTCCGTCACCCCGGAGGAGGGGGGTGCCCTGTCGTTCCTGGCGGATCGACTGGCAAGGGCCGGCTTCTCCGTCGAGCGCCCGGTTTTCTCCGAGTCCGGCACGCCGGACATCGAGAACCTGTATGCCCGCATCGGCACCGGCGGCCCGGTTCTCGTCTTCGCCGGCCATACCGACGTGGTGCCGCCGGGCGAGATCGCCGATTGGACGCACGGGCCGTTCTCGGGCGCGGTGGCGGACGGCTTCCTCTACGGCCGCGGTGCCGTGGACATGAAGGGCGGCATCGCCTGCATGCTCGCGGCGACGCTCGCCTTCCTCGACCGGCGCGGGCCGGATTTCGCAGGCTCCATCGCCTTCCTGATCACCGGCGACGAGGAGGGACCGGCGGTCAACGGCACCGTCAAGCTGCTCGATTGGGCGAAGGCGCGGGGCGAGCGCTTCGACCATTGCCTGCTCGGCGAGCCGACCAACCCCGACACCCTCGGCGAGATGATCAAGATCGGCCGGCGCGGCTCGCTCACCGGCCGCATCACCGTGCACGGGCGCCAGGGCCACGTCGCCTATCCGCACCGGGCCGAGAACCCGATCCCCGGTCTCCTGCGCCTCGCCTCGGCGCTGGTCGCCGAGCCGCTCGACGGCGGAACCGCGCATTTCGACGCCTCGAACCTCGAATTCACGACGATCGATGTCGGCAACCCCGCCACCAACGTGATCCCGGCCTCGGCGAGGGCCGTGTTCAACGTGCGCTTCAACGACGACTGGACCGCCGACACGCTCGGCGCCGAGATCCGCCGACGGTTGGAGGCGGCGGCCGGCAACGCGGTGCGGTTCAGCCTGGATCTCCAACCCTCGAACGCACCCGCCTTCCTGACGCGGCCCGACGCCTTCGTCGATCGGGTCGCGGATGCGATTCACGCCGAGACCGGGCGGCGTCCGGCGCTCTCCACGACGGGGGGCACCTCGGATGCGCGCTTCATCAAGGATGCCTGTCCGGTGATCGAGTTCGGCCTCGTCGGACGGACCATGCACGAGGCCGACGAGCGGGTGGCGATCGTGGATCTGGAGAGGCTGACCGCGATCTACGGGCGGGTGCTGGAGCGTTACTTCTCGGCGTAATCCACGCCGACGAAGGTCAGCCCGCAGGCCGGCGCCAGCGGCCCGCAGCGGTGCTTGGCCCGCGTCGCCAGGATCTCCGCCACGTCGTCGGCCGAGAGGCGCCCGCAGCCCGCGAGCATCAGCGTGCCGGCCATGGCCCGCACCTGATGGTGCAGGAAGGAACGGGCCGAGGTCGCGATCACGATTTCCTCGAAGAGGCCCATCCGCTGACGTGTCACGTCGAGTCGTTCGAGCGTGCGCACGGGGCTCGCCGCCTGGCACTCGGCGGCGCGGAAGGCGGAAAAATCGTGGCGGCCGAGGAGGCGCTGGGCGGCCGTGTGCATCAGCCCGGCATCGAGCGGCCAGGGCACGTGCCAGACCTGGGCGCGGGTGAGCGCGGCGGGGCTGCGCCGGTTGAGGATGCGGTAGCGGTAGTGCCGCCGGATCGCCGAATGCCGCGCGTCGAAGTCTTGTCCGACGACCTCGGCGGAGACGATCGAGACCGGCTGCGGGCGCAGATGGGCGTTGAGCGCGTCGCGCACGGTGTCGGTGCGCCACGCCTTGGCGAGATCGAGATGCGCGACCTGCTGGATCGCGTGCACGCCCGCATCGGTGCGCCCGGCGCAGGTCAGCCGCGCCGTCTCGCCGGAGAAGCGGGTGACGGCGGTCTCGATCGCCGCCTGCACGGTCGGGTCGTCGGCCTGCCGCTGCCAGCCGCGGAACGGCGCGCCGTCGTACTCGATGGCGAGCTTGTAGCGGGGCATCAGGGTTGCGCGCTCACCCGAGCCGCGCGCCCGCCGCCAGCCGCGTCCCGCGCAAGAACGCCTCGCCCGTCGCGGCGCCGCCCTTGCCGGCCCGGCGCAGTTCGAGAAGCCGCACCGCGCCTGCGCCGCAGGCGATCGTGCAGGACGCGTCGAGCAGCCGGCCCGGCGCGCCCGAGCCGTCCGCCGGCAGCGCCCGCAGCACCTTCACCCGCTCGGTGCCCTTGCCGAGATCGGCCTCGAAAGAGGCTCCCGGAACCGGCGAGAGCCCGTTGATGTGGCGCACGACCTCTTGCGCCGGCCGCGACCAGTCGATGCGCGACTCCGCGCCGGTGATCTTGTGGGCGTAGACGACGCCGTCCGCCGCCTGCGGCGTGAAGGTCAGGCCGTCCCGCTCCAGGGCGGCGATCGCCCGCCCCATCAGGTCGGCGCCGAGCGGCATCAGCGCGTCGTGCAGCTCGCCCGCACGCATGCCCTCGGTGATCGCGATGCGCTCTTCCATCGCCACCGGCCCGGTATCGAGCCCGGCCTCCATGCGCATCACGCCGACGCCGCTCGTCGCGTCGCCCGCCATCACCGCGCGCTGGATCGGTGCGGCCCCGCGCCAGCGCGGCAGCAGCGAGCCGTGCAGGTTGAGGCAGCCGAAGCGCGGCGCGTCGAGGATCTCTTGCGGGAGCAACAGGCCGTAGGCGACGACGACCGCCACGTCCGCCTCATGCCCGGCGAAGGTCTCGACGGCCTCCGGGGTCTTCAGGGTCGCGGGCGTCAGAACGGGGATGTCCAGCACCTCGGCGCGGGCATGGACCGGGGAGGGTTTCAGCGCCATGCCGCGGCCGGCCCTGGCCGGGGCGCGGGTGTAGACGGCGGCGATGGCGTGGCCGTCGGCGCGGAGACGGTCCAGGGTGGGCACCGCGAAGTCCGGCGTCCCCATGAAGACGATACGCATCGGATCCCGTCAGGCGGCGGCGTCGCGCTTGGCGGCCTTGGTGAACTTCTTCATCACCCGGTCGCGCTTGAGCTTCGACAGGTGGTCGATGAACAGCACGCCGTCGAGATGGTCGATCTCGTGCTGGAGGCAGGTGGCGAGCAGGCCGTCGGCCTCCCGCTCCACCGTCTGCCCGTCGAGGGTCATGTAGCGCACCCGCACGCGGTCCGGCCGCTCGACCTCGCCGTAGAATTCGGGGATCGACAGGCAGCCCTCGTCGTAGACGCGCTTCTCCTCCGAGGACCAGACGATCTCCGGGTTGAGGTAGACGGTCGGGTTCCTGGCGTTCTCGTCCTTCGCGGTGTCGATGGTGACGACGCGCTTGGCCACTCCGATCTGGATCGCGGCGAGGCCGACGCCGGGGGCGTCGTACATCGTCTCGATCATGTCGCGGGCGAGCGTCCGGATCTCGTCGGTGACCGCGCTCACCGGCTCGGAGACGAGGCGCAGTTGCGCGTCGGGCAGGATCACGAGGGGGCGGACGGTCATGGCTTCCGGGCCGGGATGGGCGAGTGGGAGCGCACGCGTGAAAACGCGTTGCGTCATCCGCAGATAGGCGGCGGCGCGGAGGCGGTCAAATCGTCCGCTCTCAGAACGCCGTCCGGCTGCGGATCGCCGCCGTGAGCGTGCCCTCGTCGAGATAATCGAGCTCGCCCCCGACCGGCACGCCGTGAGCGAGCCGGGTGATCGTCAGCCCGAGGGCTTTCAGGGATTCGGTGACGTAGTGGGCCGTGGTCTGGCCGTCGACGGTGGCGTTGAGCGCGAGGATGATCTCCTGCACCCCCGGCTCGCCCGCCCGCTCCACGAGGCGGCCGATGGTGAGGTGCTCGGGCCGCACCCCGTCGAGCGCCGAGAGCACGCCGCCGAGCACGTGGTAGCGCGCCTTGACCGCGCCGGAGCGCTCCAGCGCCCAGAGATCGGACACGTCCTCGACCACGACGAGGGTGGTGGGGTCGCGGCTCCCGTCCCGGCAGATCGTGCAGGGATCGCTGGTATCGACGCTGCCGCAGGAGCGGCACACCACGATGCGCTCGGCGGCGATCCGCATCGCCTCGGCCAGCGGGCCGAGCAAGGTCTCGCGCTTCTTGATGAGTTGGAGCGCGGCCCGGCGGGCGGAGCGGGGCCCGAGGCCCGGCATGCGCCCGAGAAGCTGGATCAGGCGCTCGATCTCGGGGCCGGCGACGGCTTGGGGCATGCGGGTGCGGAACGGCTGTGAATGAAAGGGCGGCAGGCGCCTTCCCTCACATAGGCCTTCCGTCGGCATTTTGCCCGTTCAGGATCGCGACAGCTCGGCCGTTCCATGACGAGCCGGCGAGCCAGTTTTATTTGAACCCATACCGAAGATTGGTTGACGGCCAAGCCGGAGACCGATCCATTGAGCGAGCGGGGTGGAGAACCTGCGTGCGGCGGCCCTGACCGACCGCACGGACGCCCCACCGGAAGAACGCGAAACAGCCGGACCGACCGGCGCGACGGCGCGATCAGGGGCCGTGAGGAGGAAAGACCCGTGAAGACCATCGGCGAATTCAATGCGGCCCACGGACCGGAGGCGGTCGGCCTGACCGATCTCGCCGCCGTCCACTGGAACCTCGAAGCACCCCGGCTCTACGAAGAGGCGCTGCGCCGGGGCGAGGCGGAACTCGCCCGGGGCGGGGCGCTCGTCGCCACCACCGGCAGCCACACCGGCCGCTCCCCCAAGGACAAGTACGTGGTGCGCGACGCGAGCACCGAGACCGGGATCTGGTGGGACAACAACGGCTCGATCACCCCCGGGCAGTTCGCGACGCTGCTCGACGATTTCCGTGCCCATGCCCGCGGCAAGGCGCTGTTCGCCCAGGATCTGTTCGGCGGTGCCGATCCGGCCCACCGGGTGCGGGCGCGGGTCTATACCGAACTGGCGTGGCACTCCCTGTTCATCCGCAACCTGCTGATCCGCCCCGAGCGCGACGCGCTCAGCGGTTACGTGCCGGAACTGACGATCGTCGACCTGCCGAGCTTCCAGGCCGATCCGGCCCGGCACGGCTGCCGCTCCAAGACCGTGATCGCCATCGATTTTTCGCAGAAGATCGTGCTGATCGGCGGCTCGGCCTATGCCGGCGAGATGAAGAAGTCGGTCTTCACCTATCTCAACTACGTGCTGCCGAATGCGGGCGTGATGCCGATGCACTGCTCGGCCAACGCCGCGCTCGATGAGACCGGCGATTCGGCCCTGTTCTTCGGCCTGTCGGGCACCGGCAAGACGACGCTCTCGAACGACTCGTCGCGAAAACTCATCGGCGACGACGAGCACGGCTGGAGCGCGAACGGCATCTTCAACTTCGAGGGCGGCTGCTACGCCAAGACCATCCGGCTGTCGCGCAACGCCGAGCCGGAGATCTACGCCACCACCGAGCGCTTCGGCACGGTGATGGAGAACGTCGTCATCGATCCCGTCAGCCGGGCCCCCGATTTCGACGACGCGTCGCTGACGGAAAACACCCGCTGCGCCTACCCGCTCGACTTCATCGCCAACGCGAGCGCCACCGGCCGGGCCGGGCATCCGAGGAACGTCGTGATGCTGACCTGCGACGCCTTCGGCGTGATGCCGCCGATCGCCAAGCTGACGGGCGCCGAGGCGATGTACCATTTCCTCTCGGGCTACACCGCCAAGGTGGCGGGCACCGAGCGCGGCCTGACCGCACCGGAGGCGACCTTCTCGACCTGCTTCGGCGCGCCCTTCATGCCGCGCCACCCCAGCGTCTACGGCAACCTGCTGCGCGAACGGATGGCCGAGCACGGCGTCGATTGCTGGCTCGTCAACACCGGCTGGACCGGAGGCGGGGTCGGCACCGGTCGGCGCATGCCGATCCGCGTCACCCGCCGGCTGCTCTCGGCGGCGCTCGACGGCTCGCTGGCGCAAGTGGAGTTCCGCCGCGATCCGTATTTCGGCTTCGCGGTGCCGGTCGCGGTGCCCGGCGTCGAGACGCAGGTGCTCGCGCCGGCCGAGACCTGGACCAACAAGGCGGCGTTCGCCGACACGGCCACGCGCCTCGTCACGATGTTCCGCGAGAACTTCAAGCGCTTCGAGAGCCACGTCGACGCCGACGTGCGCGCCGCCGAGCCGGTCGCCGCGCCGATCGCGGCGTAACGAGCGGGTATCCCTCCCTCTTGCGGGGGAGGAGCGGGGATGGGGCGGCGGCCTGCCCGCCGCACCGCCCTTTCCGTCAGCGTCCTCCGTCATCGCGAGGCGAAGCCGAAGCGATCCAGGGCGCCGACCTCTCCGGAAAGGTCGCGCCGCTGGATCGCTTCGCTGACGCTCGCGATGACGGAGAGGGCCTTGCGCCTCAATCGACCTGATCGGCGTAGACGGCCTCCGCGCCCATGCCCTCTTCGAGCATCATCCGGGCGCGGGCGCGCAGCTTCTCCGTCTCGCTCTTGAGCTGGCCGCAGGCCGCCAGGATGTCGCGCCCGCGCGGGGTGCGCACCGGCGAGGCGTAGCCGGCGTTGAACACGAACTCGGAGAAGCGCTCGATCCGCTCCCAGTCCGAACACGCGTATTTCGACCCGGGCCAGGGGTTGAACGGAATCAGGTTGATCTTGGCCGGAATGCCCTTGAGGAGCCGCACCAGGGCGCGGGCGTCGGCGTCCGAATCGTTGACGCCCTTGAGCATCACGTACTCGAAGGTGATGCGCCGGGCGTTGCTGAGGCCCGGATAGTTCCGGCAGGCGTCGAGAAGCTGCGCGATCGGGTACTTGCGGTTCAGGGGCACCAGCTCGTCGCGCAACGCGTCGCGCACGGCGTGCAGCGAGATCGCCAGCATGGCGTTGGCTTCCAACCCCAGCCGCTCGATCTGCGGCACCACGCCGGAGGTCGAGACGGTGATGCGCCGCCGCGACAGGCCCAAGCCCTCCTGGTCGGACATCACCGCGATGGCGTCGATCACCGCGTCGAGATTGTAGAGCGGCTCGCCCATGCCCATGAACACGATGTTGGTGACGAGCCTCCCGGCCTCGCCGCCGTCCTTGCCCGGCATCTGGCCGGTGAAGTCGCCGAGCGCATCGCGGGCGACGACGAGCTGCGCCACGATCTCGGCCGTCGACAGGTTGCGCACGAGGCGCTGCGTGCCGGTGTGGCAGAACGAGCAGGTGAGCGTGCAGCCGACCTGGGACGAGACGCAGAGCGTGCCGCGATCGTCGCCGGGAATGTAGACGCACTCGATCTCGGCGCCGCGATTGTGGTCGTGCGCGCCGGTCGGGGCCATGCGCAGGAGCCACTTGCGGGTGCCGTCGCGGGAGACCTGCTCGGTGACGACCTCCGGCCGGTCGAGGGTGAAGTGTTGCGCGAGCTGCGCCTTCAGGCCCTTGCCGACATTGGTCATCTCGGGGAACGCGCGGGCGCCGCGCACGTAGAGCCAGTGCCAGATCTGGCTCACCCGCATCCGCGTCTCGCGCTCGGGCACGCCGATGCCGAGCAGCGCGGCTTTCAGGCCCTCGCGCGTGAGGCCGACGAGGGAGGCCTTGCCGGGCAGGGTCGAGAGGGCGGTGACCTCGGGGGCCTTCTCGATTGCGGGGAGGGCGCGCGATGCGCCCGGGGCGGAGTCGAGCGACGCCGTCGCCATGGCTCAGGACCTTAGGAAGCTGGAACGGCTCTCATATAGGCGCATTCGCGCGGGAACGCGACCACCCGGGAACGAGGCGAGTTCTGAAAACAGGGCCGAATTTGACGACCTCGCCGATCTCGCCCACATGTCGCACGTCGTGTGACACGCGACATCCATGACCCGGGCCGGTCTTCCGCTCGGGCGTGGGCGATTTCAGGCCTCTCGCGGAGAAGGTTTTCTTCTTCGATGCTGATCAGCTTCAGAAACAAGGGTCTCAAGGAACTCTTCGAGACCGGACGTACGGCCAGGATCAACAAGACGATGCGTGCGAGGATCGTTCCACGGCTCGACGCGATCGACAACGCAGCAGAGCCGGAGGATCTGAAGCTTCCCGGCTTCGATTTTCATCCGCTTCAGGGACATGTGCCCGTGCGGTACTCGATCCATGTCAACGGACCCTGGTGCATCACCTTCGAGTTCGAAGACGGCAACGCGTACCGCGTGGACTTCGAGCAGTATCATTAGACATCGCGGGCGTTCGGCAACGAAGGTCCATACCCCATGGAGGAAAACCAATCGTGGCTGACGAACTTCCGGCCGCACGTCCGAACCGGCCCCCGACCCACCCCGGCGCCCTGCTCCGAGACGAAATCCTGCCCGCGATCGACCTCTCGGTCACCGCCGCCGCCGGGCACTTGCGCGTCACGCGCCAGCATCTCCACCGGCTTCTGGCGCAGGAAGTCGGTGTCTCGCCCGAGATGGCCCTCCGTCTCGGCAAGTTCTGCGGCAACGGTCCCCGGCTATGGCTCCGCATGCAGGAGGCATTCGATCTCTGGCACGCGGAAAGGAGGCTCGGCAGCGTCGTCGAGCAGATTCCGAACATGGGATCGAAGGCGGTCGCATAGGCACCCCGCAGGTGGCCCCGAGTTCGAGCGGTTCGAAGCCCGAGCCGTCCTGAGTTCGAGTGCCGCCTGCTGCTCAGCCCCGCAGCTCTTCTTCCAGGAAGCCGCGCACCTCGGCCGCGTCGATCCCCGGGGCGATGAAGCTCCGGCCGATGCCGTGGGCGAGGATGAAGGTGAGCCGGCCGTCGCGCACCTTCTTGTCCTGGGCCATGGCGTCGAGCAGCGCATCCGCGTCGCCGCAGCCGCCCGGCACCTGGCTCAGGCGGGTCGGCAGGCCGGCCAGCGCGAGGTGGTTGGCCACGCGACCCGCGTCCTGGCCGGGGCAGAGGCCGAGCCGGGCCGAGAAGCGGAAGGCCAGCGCCAGCCCGATCGCGACGCCCTCGCCGTGGACGAGGCGGGCGGCGTCGTAGCCGGTCAGCCGCTCCAGGGCGTGGCCGAAGGTGTGGCCGAGATTGAGCAGGGCCCGCTCGCCGTCCTCCCGCTCGTCGCGGGTGACGACTCCGGCCTTGGCGCGGCAGCAGGCGGCCACCGCCTCGTCGCGCTCCGGCCCGCCGGCGAAGATGCCGGACCAGTTCGCCTCGCACCATTCGAAGAAACCGGCATCGCCGATCAGGCCGTACTTGGCGACCTCGGCGTAGCCCGCCCGCATCTCGCGCTCCGAGAGGGTGTCGAGGGTCGCGGTGTCGGCGATGACGAGGCGCGGCTGGTGGAAGGCGCCGATCAGGTTCTTGCCGAGCGGCGCGTTGATGCCGGTCTTGCCGCCGACGGACGAATCAACCTGTGCGAGCAGGGTCGTCGGAACCTGGACGAAGCGCACCCCGCGCCGCAGGGAGGCCGCCGCGAAGCCGGCGAGGTCGCCGACCACGCCGCCGCCGAGCGCCACCACGAGGTCGCCGCGTTCGATTTTCTGGGCCAGCAGCCCGTCGCAGACACCGGCGAACGCCGCGTAGCTTTTCGAGGACTCGCCCGGCGGCACGGCGATGAGGCCGCTGCGCAGTCCGGCCGCCTCCAGGCTCGCCCGCACCCGCTCGCCGTAGAGGCCGGCGACGGTCTCGTCGGTGACGATGCCGGCCGCCCGGCCGCCGAGATCGCGCGCCTGCGCCCCCACCGCGTCGATCAGGCCGCGGCCGATCCGGATGTCGTAGCCGCGCCCGCCGGAGAGCGGAACCTTTACATGCAGAGGTTGTTTCGTCATGGAGGATGTCGAGGGTCGGGGCGGGGCCGCGCGGGCCGGATTCATGTGGATGTCGAGAGCGTCCATCACGTCCTCGACCACGCGGTCGTGGAAGACGTCGCGGGAGAGGACGGTGACGTCGGCCCCGGCATAGACCGGATGGCGCACGTCCATCAGCGCGCGCATGGTCGCCTCCGGATCCGCGGTCTGAAGCAGGGGCCTCGTGGCGCGCTTGCGCACGCGGCGCATCAGCACGTCGAGATCGGCCTTGAGCCAGACCGAGACCCCGCCGGCCGCGATCCGCTCCCGCGTCGCCGCACGCATGAAGGCGCCCCCGCCCGTGGCGAGCACCATCGGCCCCTCGCGCAACAGCCGGGCGATCACCCGCTCCTCGCCGTCGCGAAAGCTTGCCTCGCCGTAGATGGCGAAGATGTCGGCGATGGTGAGCTTGGCCGCCGCCTCGATCTCGATGTCGGCATCCTTGAACATCAGCCCGAGGCGGCCGGCGAGGCGGCGCCCGACCGTGCTCTTGCCCGCCCCCATCAGGCCGACGAGCACGATCGACCGGGCTCCCAGGCCGCGGCGCAGGCGTGCTTCGATCGGTTCGCCGGGCGCCGGCGCCGGCGGCTGGGGGACGGTCATCGGGCGGTCATAGACGGTTTTGCCGATACGGCGAAGGGTGCGCGGACGGGGACGGCGTGGCGGTCGGTACAGCCCCCGGCCCGAAGCCGAAAGCCCCTCGGCCATGCCTTCGAACCCGCCCTGCGTGCATTTCGGAGAGAATCGGCAGCGAATACGGGGCCGACAGGGGTTGCAAAGTTTCGCCCGGACGGGGAGGCTCGTACGCGAGCGCGTGGGACGGCACCGCTCTCGACCGGGCTCGCCCGGCCGAGTGCCCCCACGCTTGTATCTCCGTGCCGGGAAAACCATGCTGCCGTTCGGATCCGTCTCCTTACCCGTAACCTTCACCGACAGCGAAAGGGAGGCGAGCGACCCAGGCTCCGATCCGCGCGGGGGCGCACGAACGTCGCGCCTCAGCGGCCCGGCCGCCCGCGCCCGGTCGACGCCGGTCTCGACGGATGCGCGGCTGCTCGCCATCGCCACGGAACACCTGACCCGGCTCGGCCCCAAGCGGGTGACGGTGGTGGCGGTCGCGGCGGAGGCAGGCATGACCCATGCCAACGTCTACCGCTACTTCCCCTCCAAGGACGCCCTGCTCGACGCGGTCGCCGGACGCTGGCTGCGCGACCTGGAGACCGAGCTGGCCGGCATCGCCGACGCGCCCGACCCCGCCGACGACAAGATCGAGCGCTTCATCAGCGCGCTCGCCACGGCGCAGAGCGAGATGCTGATCCGCGAGCCGAACCTGTTCGCGGTGCATCTCGACGCCACGGTCGCCTCCCGCCCGATCGCCCGGCGCCATCGCGTCCGCCTGCGCACCCTGGTCGAGCGCGTGGTGGAGGAAGGCATCGGCACCGGCGTCTTCGCCGCCCGCGATCGGGAACGGGCCATCGCCGTGATCTTCGATGCGAGCTACCGCTTCACCCATCCGGTGGCGATCCAGCACGACGCGGACGTGCCCCGCGACCTGCTCGACGTCCGGCTCGGCGCGGTGATTCAATCGATTCAGCGCGCCCTGCGCACAGGAACGTTCTGAGGACGGACACCCGCTCGGGTGCTGCGCTGCAGGGCGGTCGCCATACCCCTCGATGACAGATCAAAGGCCCTGTCACCGACCCCTTGCCGGCTGTGCTCCGACAGCACAACCAAACCTAGTTTATTGACTTTATTCGTCTTTTTTCGACATCCCATCCGGCGCGCGTGGTCACTCGCTTGGCCTGCCCCTGGCTTGCATAGCCCTTCGTCGGGTTGAAGCCCTCCGGCTTTTCCGCCAAACACCGCCCCCATCAGAACGGATCGGCGAAGGTTCGGCCGCATCGCACCATCCGCGCGACCGCCGACACGATTTCCCGAGCCGTCGCGCATTCCGACCGGAGGCTAGACCATCCATGGCACGCAGCAAGATCGCGCTCATCGGAGCCGGGCAGATCGGCGGCACGCTCGCCCACCTCGCGGGCCTGAAGGAACTCGGTGACGTGGTGCTGTTCGACATCGTCGACGGCGTGCCGCAGGGCAAGGCGCTCGACATCGCCGAGTCCGCCCCCGTCGACGGCTTCGACGCCAAGTATTCCGGCGCCAGCGACTACTCGGCGATCGCCGGAGCCGACGTGGTGATCGTCACGGCGGGCGTGCCGCGCAAGCCCGGCATGAGCCGCGACGACCTGATCGGCATCAACCTGAAGGTGATGGAGGCGGTCGGCGCCGGCATCAAGGAGCACGCCCCCGACGCCTTCGTGATCTGCATCACCAACCCGCTCGACGCGATGGTGTGGGCGCTGCAGAAGTTCTCGGGGCTGCCCACCAACAAGGTCGTCGGCATGGCCGGCGTGCTCGACTCCGCCCGCTTCCGCCACTTCCTCGCCGAAGAGTTCGGCGTCTCGGTCGAGGACGTGACCGCCTTCGTGCTCGGCGGCCACGGCGACGACATGGTGCCGCTGACCCGCTACTCGACGGTGGCCGGCGTGCCGCTGACCGATCTGGTCAAGCTCGGCTGGACCACCCAGGAGAAGCTCGACGCCATGGTCGAGCGGACCCGCAAGGGCGGCGGCGAGATCGTCAACCTGCTCAAGACCGGCTCGGCCTTCTACGCGCCCGCGGCCTCCGCCATCGCCATGGCCGAGAGCTATCTGCGCGACAAGAAGCGGGTGCTGCCCTGCGCCGCCCATCTCTCGGGCGAGTACGGCATCGACGGCCTCTATGTCGGCGTGCCGGTGGTGATCGGCGAGAACGGCGTCGAGCGCGTCCTCGAAGTGACCTTCGGCGAGGCCGAGAAGGCGATGTTCGAGAAGTCGGTCAACTCGGTGAAGGGCCTGATCGCGGCCTGCCAGGGCATCAACGACAAGCTGGCCTGATCAGAGGCGGATAGGGAGTGGCGAATGGCGAATGGGGCGGCCCGCGCGTGATGCACCGCGAGCGCCCCATCCGCGACGCCCTCCACTCGCCATTCGCTATTCGTCATTCGCTCGTCCGATGAGGTTTCGATGAACATCCACGAATACCAGGCAAAGGCCGTCCTGAAGGAATTCGGCCTGCCGGTCTCCCGCGGCGTGGCGATCTTCAAGCCGGAGGAGGCCGCCGCCGCGGCCGACGAGCTCGGCGGCCCGGTCTGGGTGGTGAAGTCGCAGATCCATGCGGGCGGGCGCGGCAAGGGCACCTTCAAGGGTGCGCCGGAAGGCGCCAAGGGCGGCGTGCGCGTCACCAAGTCGAAGGACGAGGTGGTGCGGTTCGCCCGCGAGATGCTCGGGGCGACGCTGGTGACGGTGCAGACCGGCGAGGCCGGCAAGCAGGTCAACCGCCTCTACATCGAGGAAGGCGCGGCGATCGCCTCCGAGTTCTACCTGTCGATGCTGGTCGATCGCGAGACGGGGCAGGTCGCCTTCGTGGTCTCGACCGAGGGCGGCATGGACATCGAGCAGGTCGCCCACGACACGCCGGACAAGATCGTCACCTTCTCGGTCGATCCGGCCACCGGCATCATGCCCCACCACGGCCGCGCGGTCGCCAAGGCACTCGGCCTCTCCGGGCCCCAGGCCAAGGAAGCGGGCGCGCTGACGGAGAAGCTCTACGCGGCCTTCACGGCCAAGGACATGAGCATGCTGGAGATCAACCCGCTGGTGCTCACCGGCGACGGTCATCTCAAGTGCCTCGACGCCAAGATCTCCTTCGACTCGAACGCCCTCTACCGCCACCCCGAGATCGTGGCGCTGCGCGACGAGACCGAGGAGGACGCCAAGGAGATCGAGGCGTCGAAATACGACCTCGCCTACATCGCCCTCGACGGCACCATCGGCTGCATGGTCAACGGCGCGGGGCTGGCCATGGCGACGCTCGACATCATCAAGCTCTACGGCGAGGAGCCGGCGAATTTCTTGGATGTGGGCGGCGGTGCGTCCGAGGAGAAGGTCACGGCGGCGTTCAAGATCATCACCGCCGACCCGCAGGTGAAGGGCATCCTCGTCAACATCTTCGGCGGGATCATGAAGTGCGACGTCATCGCCCGCGGCGTGCTCGCGGCGGTGAAGGCGGTCGGCCTCGAAGTGCCGCTCGTCGTGCGCCTCGAAGGCACCAACGTCGAGGAGGGCAAGGAGATCATCCGCACCTCCGGCCTCAACGTGATCCCCGCGGACGATCTCGACGACGCCGCGCAGAAGATCGTCGCGGCAGTGAAGAAGGGCTGAAGCGACCGGGGAGGTTTGCGGTGACCACGCTCACGATCACGCTCGAAAGCCATGTCATGGCGCAACTGCAGACGCTCGCCGACGAGCGGCGCGCGTCGGTTCACGACCTGGCGGTCGAAGCGATCGAGAGCATCGTTCGGCGTCAAACCGACAAGGCGCGGGGACGCCTTCTCGATCTCATCGATGCATCGCGGGGCGAGATCGGGCCGGTCACGTGGAAGCGGGACGATCTCCATGACCGTTGACTGCTTCCTCGATACGAACGTGTTGGTCTACGCGGTCTCGGGTGCCCCTTCCGAGGCCGACAAGAAAGCGCGTGCTCGCGAACTCATCGCGCGCCGACAGTTCGGAACGTCGGGTCAAGTGCTCCAGGAATTCTTCGTCACCGTCACGCGCAAGATCAAGCAGCCCCTTTCGATCGAGCGCGCGATCGAAGTCATCGATGCGTTCGACGATCTTCCCTGCGTTCCTATCGATCCGCGGCTCGTGCGGGAAGGCGCTTTGCGGGCCCAAAGGCATCAGATCTCCTATTGGGACGGCGCCATCGTCGCCGCAGCCGAACGGCTCGGGGCCGCCGTTCTCTATAGTGAAGACCTCAACGACGATCAGGCCTACGGCTCGGTTCGCGTCGTGAACCCTTTCCGAAGCCATTCATAGAAAAACGGCCGCAGGAGCCCGAATGTCCATCCTCATCGACCAGAACACCAAGGTCATCTGCCAGGGCTTCACCGGCAAGAACGGCACCTTCCATTCCGAGCAGGCCATCGCCTACGGCACCAAGATGGTCGGCGGCACCTCGCCGGGTAAGGGCGGCTCGACCCATCTCGGCCTGCCGGTGTTCGACACCGTGGCCGAGGCGCGGGAGGCGACCGGCGCCGACGCGTCCGTCGTCTACGTCCCGCCGCCGGGCGCGGCGGACGCGATCTGCGAGGCGATTTCCGCCGAAATCCCGCTGATCGTCTGCATCACGGAAGGCATTCCGGTGCTCGACATGGTGCGGGTCAAGCGCGCGCTGGAGGGCTCGAAGTCGCGCCTGATCGGGCCGAACTGCCCCGGCGTCGTCACCGCGGGCGCCTCCAAGATCGGCATCATGCCGGCCAACATCTTCAAGCCGGGCTCGGTCGGCATCGTCTCGCGCTCCGGCACCCTGACCTACGAGGCGGTGTTCCAGACCACCGTCGAGGGCCTGGGCCAGACCACCGCCGTCGGCATCGGCGGCGATCCGGTCAAGGGCACCGAATTCATCGACATGCTCGAACTGTTCCTGGCCGACCCCAAGACCGAGTCGATCGTGATGATCGGCGAGATCGGCGGCTCGGCCGAGGAAGAGGCGGCGCAGTTCCTGGCCGACGAGGCCAAGCGCGGACGCAAGAAGCCGATGGTCGGCTTCATCGCCGGCCGTACGGCGCCTCCGGGCCGCCGCATGGGGCATGCCGGCGCCATCATCTCCGGCGGCAAGGGCGGCGCCGAGGACAAGATCGCGGCGATGGAGGCCGCGGGCATCCGCGTCTCGCCGTCGCCGGCCCGGCTCGGCTCCACCCTCGTGGACGTGCTGAAAGGTTGATGCGGTCTGTAACCGGGTTCCGCGCGGCTGTGTTGCACCGCACGCAAGCTCGGGCGACCCATATGGGAGAACATGCCGGGACGCGCTCGTGCCCCGGCCGGATCCGGAGGCGCGACGGGGGGCTTTGAGGCCCCGCTCGGATCGACGCGCCGGATCGGACACGACGCGGCGGCCCGCTGGTACGGCGCCGCCCGAGCGGTAGGACAGGCAGCGATGGCACGCCAGGACGCGAACGAAGCGCTTCTTCGAACCTCCTTCCTCTACGGCGCGAACGCCGCCTGGATCGAGGAGCTGCAGGCGGCCCATGCCCGCGATCCGAACTCGGTCGATCCCGAGTGGCGGGCCTTCTTCAAGGAACTGGGCGAGGACGATGCCCTGGTGAAGAAGAACGCCGAGGGCGCCTCCTGGCAGAAGCCGAACTGGCCGGTTCCACTCAACGGCGAGATCGTCTCGGCGCTCGACGGCAACTGGGGGGCGCTGGAAAAGGCGCTCGGCGAGAAGATCCAGGCCCGGGCCGGAAAGCCCGGCGACTCGGCCAAGGGCGCGGCCATCGTCGCGGCCACCGGCGTGTCGGTCGAGCAGGCCACCAAGGATTCCGTGCGCGCGATCATGGTGATCCGCGCCTACCGCATGCGCGGCCATCTCCACGCCAAGCTCGACCCGATCGGGCTCGCGCCCCGCGGCGACCACGAGGAGCTGCACCCGCAGCATTACGGCTTCCAGGAGAGCGACTGGGACCGCAAGATCTTCCTCGACAACGTGCTCGGCATGGAATTCTCGACGATCCGGGAGATCGTCGGCATCCTGGAGCGCACCTACTGCCAGACGCTCGGCGTCGAGTTCATGCACATCTCCGACCCCGAGGAGAAGGCGTGGATCCAGGAGCGCATCGAGGGCAAGGACAAGGAAATCTCCTTCACCCCGGAAGGGCGTCGGGCGATCCTGAACAAGCTGATCGAGGCCGAGGGCTTCGAGAAGTTCCTCGACCTCAAGTATACCGGCACCAAGCGCTTCGGCCTCGACGGCGGCGAGGCGATGGTCCCGGCGCTCGAACAGATCATCAAGCGCGGCGGCGCGCTCGGCGTCGAGGAGATCGTGCTCGGCATGGCCCATCGCGGCCGGCTGAACGTGCTCACCAACGTGATGGCCAAGCCCTTCCGGGCGGTGTTCCACGAGTTCAAGGGCGGCTCGTCCTCACCCGCGGAGGTCGAGGGTTCGGGCGACGTGAAGTACCATCTCGGCGCATCGAGCGACCGCGCCTTCGACGACAACACCGTCCACCTCTCGCTCACCGCCAACCCGTCCCACCTCGAAATCGTCGATCCGGTGGTGCTGGGGAAGGTGCGGGCCAAGCAGGACCAGAAGGCCAAGCCCAACGTCGAGCGCCGCAAGGTGCTGCCGCTCCTGATCCACGGCGATGCGGCCTTCGCCGGCCAGGGCGTGGTGGCCGAGTGCCTCGGCCTGTCCGGCCTGAAGGGTCACCGCACCGGCGGCTCGATCCACTTCATCATCAACAACCAGATCGGCTTCACCACCGACCCGCGTTTTTCGCGGTCTTCGCCCTATCCGTCCGACGTGGCGAAGATGGTGGAAGCCCCGATCTTCCACTGCAACGGCGACGACCCCGAAGCCGTGACCTTCGCGGCCAAGGTGGCGACCGAGTACCGCCAGAAGTTCGGCAAGCCGGTCGTGATCGACATGCTGTGCTACCGCCGCTTCGGCCACAACGAGGGCGACGAGCCGGCCTTCACCCAGCCGAAGATGTACCAGCGCATCCGCAAGCATCCGACCGCGCTGGAGACCTACGGCAAGAAGCTCGTCGCGCGGGGCGACGTGACCCAGGAGCAGCTCGACGCGCGCAAGGCCGAGTTCCGCTCGATGCTGGAGAGCGAACTCGACGTCGCGGGCGGCTACAAGCCGAACAAGGCCGATTGGCTCGACGGGCGCTGGTCCGGCTTCAAGGCGGTGCGCGAGGACGTGGACGATCCCCGCCGCGGGCGCACCGGCGTGCCGGTCGAGACCCTGCGCGACCTCGCCACCCGGATCACCACGCCGCCGCCGGGCTTCCACCTGCACCGCACGATCCAGCGCTTCTTCGACAACCGCGCCAAGGCGGTCGAGACCGGCGTCGGCATCGACTGGGCGACGGCCGAGGCGCTCGCCTTCGGCTCGCTGCTGATCGAGGGCCACCGGGTCCGGCTCTCGGGCCAGGACGTCGAGCGCGGCACCTTCTCGCAACGCCACGCCGTGGTGATCGATCAGGAGAACGAGCAGCGCTACACGCCCCTGAACTCGGTGCGCGAGGGGCAGGCGAGCCTGGAGGTCATCAACTCGATGCTCTCCGAGGAGGCGGTGCTCGGCTTCGAGTACGGCTACTCGCTCGCCGAGCCCAATTCCCTGGTGCTGTGGGAGGCGCAGTTCGGCGACTTCGCCAACGGCGCGCAGGTCGTCATCGACCAGTTCATCTCATCGGGCGAGCGCAAGTGGCTGCGCATGTCCGGCCTCGTGATGCTGCTGCCGCACGGCTACGAGGGCCAGGGACCGGAGCACTCCTCGGCCCGTCTGGAGCGCTATCTCCAGATGTGCGCCGAGGACAACATGCAGGTCGCCAACTGCTCGACGCCCTCGAACTACTTCCACATCCTGCGCCGGCAGTTGAAGCGCGACTTCCGCAAGCCGCTGATCCTGATGACGCCGAAATCGCTGCTGCGCCACAAGCGGGCGGTCTCGAAGATCGAGGACATCGCGGAAGGCTCGACCTTCCACCGCATCCTGTGGGACGACGCCGAGCACGACGAGAACGGCGTGAAGCTCGTGCGCGACGACAAGATCCGCCGCGTCGTGCTGTGCTCGGGCAAGGTCTACTACGACCTCTACGAGGAGCGGGAGAAGCGCGGCGTCAACGACGTCTACCTGATGCGCGTCGAGCAGCTCTACCCGTTCCCGCTCAAGGCGCTGGCCAACGAGATGACCCGCTTCCGCAACGCGGAGGTGGTGTGGTGCCAGGAAGAGCCCAAGAACATGGGTGCCTGGTCCTTCGTCGAGCCCTACCTCGACTGGGTGCTGGGCCAGGCCGGCTCCGCCTCGAAGCGCGCCCGCTACGTCGGCCGTCCGGCCTCGGCCTCGACCGCGGTCGGCCAGATGTCGAAGCACCTCGCCCAGCTCCAGGCCTTCCTCAACGAGGCGCTGGCGGTCTGAACGCCGGCCCTTACGCGAACGATCCACCAACCGGGTGCCCGCGCGTCCTGCGCGCCCCGAAACCGCGGTGAAGACAAAGACCATGGCCACCGACATCCTCGTCCCGACGCTCGGCGAATCCGTGAGCGAAGCCACGATCGGCCGCTGGTTCAAGAAGCCCGGCGACACGGTGGCCGCCGACGAGCCCCTGGTGGAACTCGAGACCGACAAGGTCACGCTCGAAGTGAACGCCCCGGCCGCCGGCCAGCTCGGCGAGATCCTCGTCAAGGACGGCGAGACGGTGGAGCCCGGCGCGGTGCTGGGCTCGATCGTCGAGGGCGGCAAGGGTGAGGCCAAGTCGGAGTCGAAGTCGAAGCCCGCGCCGAAGAGCGCCGAGGCCGCCGAGACCAAGGCGCAGTCCCGCGAGGAGAAGGGCGAGGGCAAGCCGGCCAGGCAGGACGCCCCGGCGAAGGAGTCCTCCGCCTCCTACGGCAGCCACGGCGACGCCCCGCCCGCGGGCGGACGCGGTGCCGACGAGAGCGGCCCGGCGGTGGCCAGGCTCGCCCGCGAATCCGGCGTCGATCCGGCGAGCCTCAACGGCAGCGGCAAGGACGGCCGCGTGACCAAGGGCGACATGCTCGCCGCCATCGCCAAGGGTGGCGACAGGGGCGGCGACAAGCAGGAGGCCAAGGCTCCGGCGCCGCCCCGCGCGCCGTCCGCCCCGGACGACGCCGCGCGCGAGGAGCGCGTGCGGATGACCAAGCTGCGCCAGACCATCGCCCGGCGCCTCAAGAGCGCCCAGGACACGGCGGCGATGCTGACCACGTTCAACGACGTGGACATGGGCGCGGTGATGGCGCTGCGCGCGCAGTACAAGGACATCTTCGAGAAGAAGCACGGCACGAAGCTCGGCTTCATGGGCTTCTTCACCAAGGCGGTGATCGGCGCGCTCAAGGACGTTCCCGCGGTCAACGCCGAGATCGACGGGCAGGACCTCGTCTACAAGAACTACTATCACGTCGGTATCGCGGTGGGCACCGACAAGGGCCTCGTCGTGCCGGTGGTGCGCGACGCCGACGACCTGTCGATCGCCGGCATCGAGAAGAAGATCGCGGGCTTCGGCAAGAAGGCGCGCGAGGGCAAGCTCTCCATCGACGAGATGCAGGGCGGCACCTTCACCATCACCAACGGCGGCATCTACGGCTCGCTGATGTCGACCCCGATCCTCAACGCCCCGCAATCGGGCATCTTGGGCATGCACCGCATCGAAGAACGCCCTGTCGTGCGTGGCGGAAAAATCGAGGCGCGGCCGATGATGTATCTGGCGCTCTCCTACGATCACCGCATCGTCGACGGGAAGGAGGCCGTGACCTTCCTCGTCCGCGTCAAGGAGGCGCTGGAGGATCCGGCCCGCCTCGTGCTCGACCTGTGAGGCTGCACTCCTCGAAGGACGGTCCCGACCTGTGCAGATATGGGTTCTCATTTCCGAGATCTTGAGAAATCTTGCTCTCGGAATCGCGGCCTTCGGCGGTGTGCTCCTGGCATGGTGGAAGCTGGTTCCGGAGCGCCGACAAGCCGGAACGGCGGCGGCTCAAGCCGAGCTTGCGCGGCGGGCTCATGTCACAGAGTTGTTCAATCGTGCCGCCGGACAGCTCGGAGACGAACGCCTCGAAGTGCGGCTCGCCGCCATCTATGTTCTGCGTGAGGTCGGGCGTGACTTTCCCGATCTCGCCAATCCGGTGTTCGAGCTGTTGCAGGCCCATCTGCGGGAGCGCAACATCCCCTATGACGATGTCGATCCGCCGATCGAGATCCGCGCCATCATCGACACGCTCCGCATGAGGATCTCCGCCGATGAAGCCTCGTCAAACGGATGACGTTCGGTCGGTCCTGAACGTTCGGGGAGCCTTCATCCGCCGGACGAACTTCAGCGGGACCGACCTGCGTGGAGCCGACCTCTCGCAGGCGGATGCGAGCGGCGCCTCGTTCCGCAACGCGGATTTCGCGGGCGCCCGCCTCTCGGGAACCGTCTTACGCGGTGCTGACCTCACGGGCGCAACCAATCTGACGGACGAGCAGCTTTCGAGCGCCGTGATCGACGAACACACCCTTCTACCCGCCTATATCGACCGCTCGAAACTGAGAAACGATATGCGGCATTCTCAAGAATCTCTGGGCTGAATCGCGAATGTCGAACACCTACGATCTCGTCGTCATCGGCACCGGCCCCGGGGGCTATGTCTGCGCCATCCGGGCGGCCCAGCTCGGGCTGAAGACCGCGGTGGTCGAGAAGCGGGCGACCCACGGCGGCACCTGCCTCAACGTCGGCTGCATCCCCTCGAAGGCGCTGCTGCACGCTTCCGAAGCCTTCGAGGAGGCCAGCAAGCATTTTTCGGACCTCGGCATCGATGTCGGCACGCCGAAGCTCGACCTGAAGACGATGCAGGGCTTCAAGCAGGGCGGCGTCGACGGCAACACCAAGGGCGTCGAATTCCTGCTCAAGAAGAACAAGGTCGATGCCTATCACGGCCGCGGCCGCATCGCCGGGGCCGGCCGCGTCGAGGTGATCTCGGACGACGGCGGCAACCAGATGCTGGAGACCAAGAACATCGTCGTCGCCACCGGCTCCGACGTGACCCGGCTGCCCGGCGTCGCGATCGACGAGAAGACGGTGGTCTCCTCCACCGGCGCCCTCGAACTGGCCCAGGTGCCGAAGCGGCTCGCGGTGATCGGTGCGGGCGTGATCGGGCTCGAACTCGGCTCGGTTTGGCGCCGGCTCGGCGCCGAGGTGACGGTGATCGAGTATCTCGACCGGGTGCTGCCGGGCATGGACGGCGAAACGGCCAAGCAGTTCCAGCGCATCCTCGCCAAGCAGGGCATGGTCTTCAAGCTCTCGACCAAGGTGACCGGCGTCGAGGCGGGGAAGAAGGGCGCGACGGTGACCGTCGAGCCGGCGCAGGGCGGCGAGCCCGAGAAGCTCGAAGCCGACGTGGTGCTCGTCGCCATCGGCCGCGTGCCCTACACGGAGGGGCTCGGGCTGGAGACGGTGGGCATCGCGACCGACGACAAGGGCCGCATCGAGACCGACGAGCACTACGCCACCAACGTCACGGGCATCTACGCCATCGGCGACGTGATCGCCGGGCCGATGCTGGCCCACAAGGCCGAGGACGAGGGCGTCGCGGTCGCCGAGATCCTGGCCGGCCAGTCGGGCCACGTGAATTACGGCGTGATCCCGAACGTGGTCTACACCTTCCCCGAGGTCGCCTCCGTCGGCAAGTCCGAGGAGGAATTGAAGAAGGACGGCACCGCCTACAACGTCGGCAAGTTCCCCTTCACGGCGAACGGCCGGGCCAAGGCCAACGGCACCACCGACGGCTTCGTGAAGATCCTGGCGGACGCGCAGACGGATCGCGTGCTCGGCGTGCACATCGTCGGGGCGGACGCCGGCAACCTCATCGCCGAGGTCGCGGTGGCGATGGAGTTCGCGGCCTCGGCCGAGGACATCGCCCGCACCTGCCACGCCCACCCGACGCTGACCGAGGCGGTCAAGGAAGCCGCGCTCGCCGTCGACAAGCGGGCGATCCACGTCTGATCGCCTCTCCGCGGACACGGCCTTCCGGGTCCGCGCCCGTGCTTCGACACGCCGCGGGCCCATCGTGAAACAAGCGGGACGATCGCTCTGCGACCTTGTGTCGTTCACGAAACGTTCAAGCCTTCATTCCTTATGGAACGGGCTCGTGTAACATCGGATTGACAGGCGCAATCCGGCCCGGTGGGTCGCACCCTCTGGGAGTTTCGATGCCCTCCTCGCCCGAGAAGCCCAGGGCTCCCGGCCCGAACACGCCGGTGACCGGGAGTGGTGCTTCAGGCGTCGTCGACCAGCATCACGACATCTTCTTCGCGGCCGTCGAAACGACGCGCATGCCGATGATCGTCACCGATCCGCACCAGCCGGACAACCCGATCATCTTCGCCAACCGCGCCTTCATCCGCATGACCGGCTACACGGTCGAGGAGCTGATCGGGAACAACTGCCGCTTCCTGCAGGGGCCGGAGACCGACCGGGACACCGTCTCGGAGGTGCGCGAAGCGATCCGGGAGCACCGGGAGTTCGCCGCCGAGATCCTGAACTACCGCAAGGACGGCTCCTCGTTCTGGAACGCGCTGTTCGTCAGCCCGGTGTTCAACCGCTCGGGCGACCTCGTCTACTTCTTCGGCTCGCAGCTCGATGTCTCGCGCCGCCGCGATGCGGAGGAATCGCTGCATCAGGCCCAGAAGATGGAGAGCCTGGGCCAGCTCACCGGCGGCATCGCCCACGATTTCAACAACCTGCTCCAGGTGGTGTCGGGCCACAACGAGGTGATGCTGGCGCTGCTCGACCATCCCGAGATCGACGTGGCGCGGATGCACCGGGCCGGCGAGGCGGTGCGGGCGGCGACCGACCGGGCCGCCAAGCTCACCCACCAGCTCCTCGCCTTCTCGCGCAAGCAGCGGCTGGAGGGGCGGCTGCTGAACCTCAACGGCCTCGTCGAGAGCATGGGCGAGATGGCCGGCCGGACGCTGGGCGACGACATCGTCCAGAGGTCCGTCCTCGCACCGGACCTCTGGACGACCCGCATCGACCCGACCCAGGCCGAGGTCGCCCTGCTCAACGTCCTGATCAACGCCCGCGACGCGATGCCGGAGGGCGGCACGGTGACGGTGCGCACCGAGAACCTGCTGATCGAGGACGAGGACACCGCCCTGTACAAGACGGTGCCGCCCGGCGCCTACGTGGTGGTCTCGGTGACCGACACCGGGCTCGGCATGCCGCCCGAGATCCTGTCGCGCGTCATGGAGCCGTTCTTCACCACCAAGGGGGAGGGCAAGGGCACCGGGCTCGGGCTCGCCATGGTCTACGGCTTCGCCAAGCAGTCGGGCGGCTCGGTGAAGATCTATTCCGAGGTCGGCCACGGCACCACGGTGCGGCTCCTGTTCCCGGCCTCCGACCAGAAGGTCGAGGACGAGTTGAAGCCCTCGATCCGCGCCGCCGACCGGCACGGCACCGAGACGGTGCTCGTCGTGGACGACCGGCCCGACGTGGCGGCCACCGCCGGCACCATCCTGGAGGATTTCGGCTACAAGGTCACCGTGGTCGACGGCCCCAAGGCGGCGATCGAGATTCTCGACGGCGAGGCGCGCATCGACCTCCTGTTCACCGACCTGATCATGCCCGGCGGCATGAACGGCGTGATGCTGGCCCGCGCCGCGCGGGAGCGCCAGCCCAAGATCAAGGTGCTGCTCACCACCGGCTACGCCGAGGCCTCGATCGAGCGCACCGACGCGGGCGGCACCGAGTTCGAGATCATCAACAAGCCCTACAAGCGGATGGAACTGGCCCGCCGGGTGCGCCGGGTGATCGACGGGCCGACCGGGGTCGGATAGGGCTTTCCTGCCCTATCATGCCGTTTCCGATCGATCGCTTCGGATTTCGGCCCCACGCCGTCCTCGCGAGCGGCCGCGAAGCGGTCCAGGGCGCGACAGGTCCGGAAAGGGCGCGCCCTGGATGGCTTGGGCCGAGCCTCGCAAGGACGCAGGACAGGCCGAAGCCATCGACCGGACAACCGTATCAGCCCCGGGGCCCCTCGACCTCGGTGCCGAACTCGGCCGCCGCGTGCTCCAGCCACCGCCAGAAGCTGCCGGCGAAGCTGCGGGCGACGGCGATGTCGTAGGTCGGGCCGGCGTCGCGCTGCCAGAGCTGCACGCCGATATGGGCGATGCTCGTCACCGCCGCCCGCCCCGGCCCGAAGGCGCGGGGATGCAGATCGACCGCCACGCCCTTGGCGAGCATGGCCCGCGCCTTCGGGCCCGACACCCGCACCAGGGCGCGGCCGTCGCCCTGGTCGGTGACGGCGGCCACGCCCCGCAGGGCCTCCGGCAGGTCCCGCAGGGCACGGGGCGATTCCGCGACCGCGAGCCACTGGCCCGGCGCGGACCAGACCAAGCCCGTCTCACCCGCGAACACGGCCCCGCCGGCCCCCGGCAGGGACAGGCCGAGGCGCTCCGCCACGATCGCCGTCAGGTCGGCCTCCCGGCCGTCCGCCGCGATCACGGTCGCGAGGCCGCGCCCCTCCAGCAGGGTCAGGCGGATGCCCGCCGCCCCGTCCGGCGCGCCGTGCCGTCCGATCGTCGCCGCGCCCTCCCAGGCGCCGCGGGGCCGCCAGGGGGACGGGGGCGTTTGGGTGGTTGCCGCCTCAGACACGCAGCTTCTCCTCCTTCGGGTCCACGAAGACCGGCGAACAGATCTCCACCTCGATGTCGGCGTCGCGCACCGGATCGTAGGCCCGCACCCGCTCGCCGCAGCGCTCGGGGCCGCGCCGGATCAGGCCGATCCCGATCCAGCGCCCCAGGCTCGGCGAGTAGGCGACCGAGGTCATCACGCCCTCGTCCGCCTCCAGGCTCGGCGCGGCGTCGAGGCGCAGGAAATGCGCCCCCGCCCGCAGCCGCGCGCCCGGATCGACCGGCCGGAAGCCGGCCAGGATCGGCCGCTCCGGGTCGGTGAGCGCCGGGCGCTCCTTCATCAGGCGGCCGACATAGTCCTTCTTCCTGGCGAGCATGCCGCCGAGGCCGAGGTCGCCGGCGGTGGTCTGGCCGTTGATCTCAGGCCCGGCCGCGTGGCCCTTCTCGATGCGCATCACCGAGAGCGCCTCCGAGCCGTAGGCGGTGATGCCGTAGGGCAGGCCCGCCTGCATCAGCGCCCGCCACGCGGCGTCGCCGTAGGCGGCCGGCACCGCGAGTTCGTAGGCGAGTTCGCCCGAGAACGAGATGCGGAACAGCCGCGCCGGGATGCCGCCGCCGACGGTGACGTCGGCGCAGGCGAGGAACGGGAAGGCTTCGTTGGAGATGTCGAAGCCGGGATCGACGATGCGGCGCAGGGTGTCGCGGGCGCGCGGGCCCGCGATCGCGTACTGCGCCCATTGCTCGCTGACCGAGGCGAGCTGCACGTCGAGCTCCGGCCACAGCCATTGCCGGCAGAATTCGAGGTGCTGCATCACCCGCGCGGCGTTCGCCGTCGAGGCGGTCATGACGTAGTGCGTCTCGGCCATCCGCGCGACGGTGCCGTCGTCCATGACGAGCCCGTCCTCGCGCAGCAGCACGGCGTAGCGCGCCCTGCCGACGGGGAGCGTCGCGAAGGGGTTGGCGCAGACCCGCTCGATGAAGGCCAGCGCGTCGCGGCCCTGGATGTCGATCTTGCCGAGCGTGGTGACGTCGCAGATTCCGACGCGGGCACGCACGGTCTCGACCTCCCGCACCACCGTGTCGAGCCAGTCGGCCTCGCCGGCCTTGGGGAAGTAGGCGGGGCGCAGCCACAGGCCGGTCTCGACGAAGACGCACCCGTTCTCCTCCGCCCAGGCATGGGAGGGGACGTGGCGGGCGGCGCGAAAATCCCTGCCGCGGTGGTGGCCGGCGAAGGCGCCGATGGCGACCGGGGTGAAGGGCGGGCGGAACACCGTGGTGCCGACGCTCGGGATGTCCTTGCCCGTCAGCTCGGCCATGATCGACAGGCCGGCGAGGTTCGAGGTCTTGCCCTGGTCGGTGGCCATGCCGAGCGTCGTGTAGCGCTTGAGCAGTTCCACCGCGCGGAACCCCTCGCGGTGGGCGAGTTCGACGTCGGAGGCCGCCACGTCGTTCTGGAAGTCGACGAAGGCTTTTCCCTTGGGTCTCGGCACGCGCCAGAGCGGCGCGTGCGCGTCGCTCTCCGGATCGGTTTTCGGAGTGGCCTCGGCCGTGGCGCCGAAGCCGCAATCGGTCGCCGCCTCGGCGCCGGCCCGGGCGCCGGTCTCCAGGCAGTCCGCCAGGGTGAAACGTCCGGCGGCAGCGCCGACGGCCTGCATGCCGGAGGGGAGGGTGCCGGGCACGAAGGCGTGGATCGCCTCGTCCCAGACCGGCCGGCGCGACAGGTGCGAGTCGAGGTGGACGACCGGGTTCCAGCCATTGGCCATGGCGAGGCCGTCGCAGGGAATCGTCTCGGTGCCGTGAGAGCCGTCCACGACCTGGATCGCGCTCAGCCCGAGATGGCCCTTGGTGCCGGCGACGTATCCGCCCGTCACCACCCGCGCGCCGGCGGCCTCCGCCATCCGGCGCAAGTGCGGCGGGACGGAAGGACGGGTGTCGATCACCGCCGCGAGGCCGCCGCCCGCGGCCAGCACGTCCGCGGCCGTGCGCCAGCCGTCGTCGCTCGACGTGAACACGGCCAAGCGGTGCCCCGGCAGCACGCCGTAGCGGTTGAGATAGGTCCGCACGGCGCCCGCCAGCATCACGCCGGGCCGGTCGTTGCCGCCGAAGACGTGCGGGCGCTCGATGGCGCCGGCCGCGAGCACCGCGCGCCGCGCCACGATCCGCCACAGCCGCTGGCGCGGGGCGTGGGCCGCGGGCACCGCGAGATGGTCGGAGACGCGCTCGACCGCGCCGTAGGCGCCGTGATCGTAGACGCCGAACAGGGTGGTGCGCGACAGGATGCGCACCTCCGGCAGGCTGTTCAGTTCGGCCACAGCGCGGGCGGCCCACTCGGCCCCGCTCTCGCCGCCGATCTCCCGCCGCTCCGCCAGCAGGCGCCCGCCGATCGAAAAGTCCTCGTCGACCAAAATCACCCGGGCGCCGGAGCGGCCGGCGGCGAGCGCCGCCGACAGGCCGGCCGGGCCGCCGCCGATGACGAGCACGTCGCAATGGGCGTGGGCGTGGTCGTAGGTGTCGGGGTCGGGGGCGTCGGCGGCGCGGCCGAGGCCCGCCGCGCGCCGGATCATCGGCTCGTACAGCTTCTCCCAGAAAGCGGCCGGCCACATGAAGGTCTTGTAGTAGAAGCCCGCGGCGAAGACCGGCGAGAGCAGGGCGTTGACCGAGAGCGCATCGACGCGAAGCGAGGGCCAGCGGTTCTGGCTCGCCGCCTCCAGCCCCTCGTAGAGTTCGGCCATGGTGGCGCGGGTGTTGGGCTCGCGCCGGGCGCCCGTGCGCAGCTCGACCAGGGCGTTCGGCTCCTCCGAGCCCGCCGACAGGATGCCGCGGGGCCGGTGGTACTTGAACGAGCGGCCGACGAGGCGCACGCCGTTGGCGAGCAGGGCCGAAGCGAGCGTGTCGCCGTGGCAGCCGGTGAGGCGCCGTCCGTCGAAGGTGAAGTCGCGCAGGCGCCGCCGGTCGATCAGGCCGCCGGTCGCGGTGCGGAAGGGCTGGTCGGCGGAGACGGGGGCCTCCGCGCGCTGAAGGGCGAGCGTGGTCATGCGGCCTCTCCCGAGCGGCGCGCCCGCGCGACGTCGCGCGCCGGCTCGACCGATTGAATCGCGTGGGTGCGGGTGTCGCGGGTCACGACCAGCCAGGAGCGGCATCCGGCGGCATGATACCAGAGTTCGCGGATGATCCCGGCCGGGTTGTCGCGCAGATACACGTAGTCGTGCATGGCCTGCGCCGAGGCGTCGAGCCCGTCGGGGCGCCGGGGCGCGGCGTCGCCGAGGTAGCTGAACTCCCCGTTGTCGCGCTCGCCGCAATGGGGGCATCGGATGCGCATGGCGTGTCGTCCTGCTTCGTCTCGTTCGGACCCACCCTCGCCCTCATCCTGAGGTGCCGCGAAGCGGCCTCGAAGGAGGGCTCCAGGGATCGCGGTGTGTTCTGGAGGCCCTCCTTCGAGGCCTCCGCTGCGCTCCGGCACCTCAGGATGAGGGCAGTGAAGGGAAGGCTGCAGTCAGCCCCTCAATGCAGGTTGGGCTGCGCGCCCATGCCCTTCTCGTCGATGAGATGGCCCGTGGCGAAGCGGTCGAGGCGGTAGGCGCTGGCGTCCGCGTGCGGCTCGTCGCGGGCGATCAGGTGGGCGAAGCAGAAGCCGGCGGCGGGCGTCGCCTTGAAGCCGCCGTAGCACCAGCCGGCATTGAGATAGAGACCGCCGATCTCGGTGCGGTCGATGATGGGGCTTCCGTCCATCGACATGTCCATGATGCCGCCCCAGTGGCGCAGCAGCCGCAGGCGTCCGAGCCCCGGCCACAGCGCCATGCCGCCCTCCATCACGTCCTCGATGGTGTGGAGGCTGCCGCGCTGGGCATACGAATTGTAGCCGTCGATGTCGCCGCCGAAGACGAGGCCGCCCTTGTCCGACTGGCTGACGTAGAAGTGGCCGGCACCGAAGGTCATCACGCCGTCGATCAGGGGCTTCACGCCCTCGCTGACGAAGGCCTGGAGGACGTGGCTCTCGATCGGCAGGCGCATGTCCACCATGCCGGCGAGCAGCGACGACGAGCCGGCCACCGACAGCGCGACCTTGCCCGCGCGGATGAAGCCGCGGCTGGTCTCGACCCCGGTGACGCGCCCGCCCTCGCGGCGGATGCCGGTGACGGCGCAGTTCTGGACGATGTCGACGCCGCGGTCGCTGGCCGCGCGGGCATAGCCCCAGGCCACGGCGTCGTGGCGCACGGTGCCGCCGCGGCGCTGGATGAGGCCGCCCTTCACGGGGAAGCGCGCGTTGTCGAAGTCGATGAAGGGAACCAGCCGGCGCACGCCCTCGCGATCCAAGAGTTCGGCGTCGATCCCGGCGAGCCGCATCGCGTTGCCGCGGCGGGCGTAAGAATCGCGCTGGGCGTCCGAATGGTACAGGTTCAGCACGCCGCGCTGGCTGACCATGGCGTTGTAGTTGATGTCCTGCTCCAGCCCCTCCCAGAGCTTCATCGACCGCTCGTAGAACGGGATGTTGCCGGGCAGGCCGTAGTTCGAGCGCACGATGGTGGTGTTGCGCCCGACATTGCCGGAGCCGACATGGCTCTTCTCCAGCACGGCGACGCTGGTGATCCCGTGTTCCTTGGCGAGGTAGTAGGCGGTGGCGAGCCCGTGCCCGCCGCCGCCGACGACGACCACGTCGTAGGCCTCGCGCGGGGCGGCGTCGCGCCATTGCGGCGTCCAGTCCCGCTGGCCGCGCAGGGCCTGCCCCAGGACACTGAACAGGGAATAGCGCATGGGGTGATCCGCTCTTCGCCGGAAGATGTCTGTACGGCCCAGCGTTAGCCGACATCGCCGGGCGCGGGCTTGCATTTCGCGACACGTTTCCGGCAAATCGCGCAGAAATGCGAGACGAGACCGAATCTTCGGACCGCATCCGGCCCGGACGAAAGCCCCCGCGGGGACAAGAGCCCGCCGCGCTGACGGTCGGCTTCGTGCTGGTGCCGGACTTTCCCCTGATGGCCTACACCGCGGCGGTGGAGCCCCTGCGTGCGGCCAACACCCTGTCGGGCTGCGAACTGTACCGCTGGTGGCACGCCGCCCCCGGCGGCGGCGTGGTGCAGGCCTCGAACGGGCTCGGCATCGTCACCGACGTCGCGGTCGGCGCCGGCGAAACGGCCGCCGACCGCGTCTTCGTCTGCGCCGGCGGCAACCCGGCCGATTTCGACGACCCGCCGCTCTTCGCGTGGCTGCGCGGGCTCGCCCGGCACGGGGTGACGCTCGGCGGCATCTCCGGCGGCCCCTACCTGCTCGCGCGCGCCGGCCTGCTCTCGGGACGCCGCTGCACGCTGCACTGGGAGCACGTCCCGGCCTTCGAGGAACGCTACCCCGACATCGACGTGGTCCGCTCCCTGTTCGAGATCCAGGGCGACCGAATCACCTGCTCCGGCGGCATCGCCGCCCTCGACCTGATGCTCGACCTGATCGGCCGCGACCACGGCGCCGGGCTCGCCGCGGGCGTCGGCGACTGGTTCCTGCACAACCAGATCCGCGAAGGATTGAGCCCGCAGCGGATGGATCTGCGCCAACGCTTCGGCGTGCGCGACCCGCGCCTCCTGCGGGTGCTCGCGGCGATGGAAGCGAACCTCGAAGCGCCGCTCCCGCGCGAGACCCTGGCCGGTCTCGCCCACGTCTCGGTGCGGCAGTTGGAGCGCCTGTTCCGCGATCGCCTCGGGCGAGGCCTCCACCGGCATTACCTGCACTTACGCCTCGACCGGGCGCACCAGCTCGGCCGGGAGAGTGCGCTGAGCCGCGCCGAGATCGCCACCGCCACCGGCTTTGCCAGCGCCGACGAACTCTCGCGCGCGGAGCGGCGGCGGCAGGGGGCGAAGGCTTGAGGCCTTTGTCGATCGATCCCTTCTGTCCCGCCGCCATCGCGAGCGTCGGCGAAGCGATCCAAAACGCTCAAAGCCGCCCTCCAAAAAGGCAGCTTTGAATCACCCTTCGCGCTCCGCGTGAACCCCAAGAGGCCACGCGACCTGGGGTTCGATAGCCAAAAGCCCCCTTTTTTCGCCGCACTCCCCGGCGACAAGGCGGGACGTCCTACGCTCAAGGTTCGTCTCCGAAGGTCGCCCCGCGCCCATGTGTCGTCGCCTGCCTCCGTTCCGGCCGCACGTCCTCGCCGCCTGCCTCCTCGTCTCGACCGCGCCGGCTTTCGCGCAAGGGGCGCCGCGCTCGATGGCGGAGTGCGAGCGGCTGAAGAACGACCTCGCCTACAACCAGTGCCTCGCCATGTTCGGCCCGCCCGCGCGCAACGTCGCCGGCGGCGGCGGTTACGTCAGCGGCAGCGATCCCGCGCCCAGCACCTCTTCCGTGGCCTCCACCGCGACGATCCCCGGTATCCCTTCCGTCGAGGAGCCCGATGTCGAGCCGGTGGGCCGGAAGGGGCGCCGCGGGCGCCATGGCCGCCGCCACGGCCGGGCCAGCGCCAGCTTCGATATCGGCAGCGCCGAGACCGGGGCGGGGGAATCGGAATCCGGCTCGTCGCGCGCGCGCCGCCGGCGCCGCTGAACCTTCAGTCCACGTTGAGCCGCCGCCCGCGGTTCCAGGCCAGGAACGGCACGCCGGAGACCAGGCTCGCCAGCGCGGCATCGGTCTGGTGCAGGCCGTTCACCGAGACCCGCGGCAGGGCATGGCAATGGTCCGCGTGCCCGGCGAAGAGATGGCCCGGCCGGGTCGTCACGGCGGTCGCGAAGCCGAGTCTTCTTGCCATGCCGAACTCCCGGGCACCCGCCGACGTCGGGTCGCCGACCGGATAGGAGAGGTGGCGCACCGGGCGCCCCAGTTCCGCCTCGATCCGCGCGCGGCTCCGGCCGATCTCCCGCTCGGCGAAGGCGGCGTCGTGCTTGGCGAGCATCGGGTGCGAGAGCGTGTGCGCGCCGATGGTCACCGCGGGATCGCGGGCGAGGTCGCGCAAGCCGTCCCAGGTCAGGCAGAGCTCCCGGGCGATCCCGCCCGGTTCGAACCCGGCCTCGCGGCCGAGGCGGGCGATCTCGTCCAGAAGCACCGGCTCCGGCCCGGCGCGCAAGAGGCGGTAGGCGGTCTCGAAGGCGGCGGTCTTCTGCGCATGCGTGCGCGCCGGCAGGACGCGTCCGGAGCCGAGCCGCACCGTGTCGAGCCGGGCGACCGCCCGCTCCAGTTCGAGCCACCACAGGCGCCCGCGCCCGTCGGCGAAGTCGCTCGTCACGAACAGCGTCCAGGGCGCGCCGTGCCGGGCCAGCACGGGGCGGGCGTGTTCGACGTTGTCGCGATAGCCGTCGTCGAAGGTCAGCACCGCGAAGGGGCGCCCGCCCTCGCGCGCCGCGAGCCGCGCCGGCACTTGGTCGAGCCCGATCCACTCGAAGCCGCGGGCGGCGAGCAGGCTCAGGGTCCGGTCGAGGAAATCGGGGGTGATCGACAGCAGGGCGTTCGGCGCGAAGGCCGGTGCCGGCTCGGGGCGCACGTGGTGGAAGGTGAGGACGAGGCCGCGCCCGCGGGCGGCGGGGGCGAGCCAGCGGTCGGCGCCGGTGGCGGACACGGCCCGGAAACCCGCGCGGAACAGGCGGTGACGGGTGCGGGGCGAGAGCATGGCGCGTCACGGTTCGAGAGAGCCGGGCAGCCCCCGGCGGGCGCGAAACTAGCGGCAGACGCGAAAAGCTTTCGTTACCCATCCCCGCAGGTCGATCGTGTCCATCAACCGGACCTTGAGGATGCGGCGGCGAGGGTCGCCGGCAGGATCGTTTTTGCCGCACGGCGCCCGGTCGGACGCGACTTCGGCGGCGCCCGGGCTGGGGGATGTTGGGATGGCGGCTCTCGCCGAGGATCTGGGTCGGCCCGTGCCCGCGCGGGCGCGGAGCCATGGCGGCCTCGTCGCGGAGGTGTTCTCCGATCTCGCCGCCGTCGAAGCGGTCTGGCGGTCGCTCGAAGCCGATCCGGCGGTGCTGATGACGCCCTACCAGCGCTTCGATTGGGTGGCGGCCTATCTCGGAGCCGGGATCGAGTCGGCGGCGGCGACGCGAATCCTCGTGCTGCGGGACGGGGGCGGGCGCCCCCGCCTCCTGATCCCGCTGACGGTGGGACGACGGGGCCCGTTGCGGGTCGCGGCGGTGATCGGCGGCCGGCACGCCAACTTCCACATGCCGCTCTTCGCCTCCCGCGAGGCGGCGGCGCTGCGGCCGGAGGATCTGACCGAGGCGCTGGTGCGGGGGGCACGCACGGCCGGCATCGACGCCTTCGCCTTCCGCAACCAGCCGCGCGTCTGGGACGGAACCCCGAACCCGCTGGCGGACCGCGGCCTGCCCGCGCCGAGCGACGCCTACGGCATGCTGCTCGGCCCCGACGCCGAGGCCACCCTGCGCCGGGTGTTCAGCGGCGACACCCGCAAGAAGCTGCGGGCCAAGGAGCGCAAGCTCGTGGAGGTGCTGGGCCCGATCGAGCACCGGATCGCCGACACGCCCGAGGCGGGGGCCGAAATCCAGGCCGCCTTCTACGCGCAGAAGGCCGCCCGCTTCGCCGGCCTCGGCATCGCCGACCCCTACGCGGACGAGGCGGTTCGCCGCTTCATCGCCGCCGCGACCGCGCCGGGTGGCCCCCCGGCGATCGAGGTCCACGCCCTGGTGGCGAACGAGAGCGGGCGCATCCTGGCGACCTTCGGCGGCGCGGTGGACGGCGCCCGCTTCTGCGGGATGTGGACGTCCTTCGACACCGCTCCCGAACTCGGCCGCTACAGCACCGGCGAGATCCTGCTGCACCGGCTCGTCGGCCAGCAGGCCACGCGGGGGCGGCGCGCCCTCGATCTCGGCGTCGGCGAGGCCGGCTACAAGGCCAAGACCTGCGACGAGACCATCGAACTCGTCGAGCAGGTCGTGCCGGTGAGCCCGGCGAGCCACGCCTTAGCCCTGGCCTCCGGACTCGCGGTGCGGCTCAAGCACCGCATCAAGCGCTCGCCGCAGCTCTGGGCGGCGGCCCGGAGCCTGCGGCGGTTGCGGGGCCGACCGGCCGCCACGGCCTGAAGGATCGTCCGCCATCCGGTCGATCCCTTCGGGATGGCGGATGACCGTCTCCGCTCGAGCGCCGCGCGGGCCTGCTGATACGGTTTGCCGCCTCATACGACATCCGGTTGATGAGTTCGGCCTCTCCTGCGTCATCGCGAGGCGAAGCCGTGGCGATCCAGGGCGCGCCCTTTCCGGACCTGTCGCGCCCTGGATCGCTTCGCGGCCGCTCGCGAGGACGGAGGGTGGCCAAACCCGAAGCGATCGATCGGAAACGGTATCAGATGCCGCGGTTGATGATGGTGGGCAGCGAGGGCTGCGTGTAGGCGCGGTTCACGTCGCGGCGGGTCTGCGTGCCGTTGGTGTCGCTGGAACTGCGATAGTTGCTGGTATCGAAGGACGAGGCCAGGCCGGGACCGCCGGAATCCGTGCTGTTGCAGGCGGACAGTCCGACGGCCAGGGCCGCGGCGGCGAGGAGGAGCGTGGAGCGCATCGGAGCTTCCTGTCGAAGGCGGGGCGTCCCCGCGGATCGGACGAACGGCGTGCCGCGCCCCGCCGCCCTCGGGCAAGGGAAAAGTGGCGGCGCGGGAGCGGCGGTGTGCGATCCCGCGCCGAGTGTGTCCTATTCGGCCGCCGCCTTGAGAGTGCGGGCCGGGTCGTAGTTGAGGATCGGCCCGAGCCAGCGCTCGACCGCGGCGACATCCATCCCCTTGCGCAGGGCGTAATCCTCGACCTGATCGCGCTCCACCTTGGCGACGCCGAAATAATGCGCGTCCGGGTGGGCGAGATAGATCCCCGAGACCGAGGAACCCGGCCACATGGCGTAGGACTCGGTGAGCCGCACGCCGATCCGGCTCTCGGCCTTGAGGAGATCGAACAGCGTGACCTTTTCGGTGTGGTCGGGCTGGGCCGGGTAGCCCGGCGCGGGCCGGATGCCGTCGTACTTCTCGTGGACGAGGTCGTCCGCGGTGAAGCTTTCGTCCGGGGCATATCCCCAGAACTCCTTGCGGACGCGCTCGTGCATCCGCTCGGCGAAGGCCTCGGCGATGCGGTCGGCGAGCGCCTTGACCAGGATCGAGCGGTAATCGTCGTTCGCCCGCTCGAAGCGCTCGGCGATGCGCACCTCTTCGAGGCCCGCCGTCACCACGAAGGCGCCGACGTAATCGGCGATGCCCGTCTCGGCGGGAGCCACGAAATCGGAGATGCAGGTGTTCGCACGCCCGTCACGCTTCGACAGTTGCTGGCGCAGGCCGTGGAAGGTCGCGAGTCTTTCGGATCTGCTCTCGCCGGCGTAGAGCACGATGTCGTCGCCGACGCCGTTGGCCGGCCAGAAGCCGATCACCGCCTTCGGGTTGAACCAGCGCTCCTCCACGATCCGCTTGAGCATTCCTTGCGCGTCCTCGAACAGGGCGCGCGCCGCCGGGCCCTGCTCGGGATCGTCGAGGATCGCGGGGAAGCGGCCCTTGAACTCGTAGGTCTGGAGGAACGGGGTCCAGTCGATGTAGGGGACGAGGTCCGCCACCTCGTAGGAGCCGTAAACGCGGGTTCCGGTGAAGCTCGGCTTCTTCGGAGCGTAGCCAGACCAGTCGACCTTGAAGGCGTTCGCCCGCGCCTTGGCGAGCGGCAGCCGCTGCTTGTCGGCCTCGGAGCGACGGTGCGCGTCGGCGACCTTGGCGTACTCGGCCCGCACCCGCTCGATCGTGGCGCCGCGGGTCTCCTTGGAGATCAGGCTCGACACCACGCCGACGGCGCGGCTCGCATCGGTGACGTAGACCGCCTGACCCTTCTCGTAGGCCGGGTGGATCTTCACCGCGGTGTGGACGCGGCTCGTGGTGGCGCCGCCGATGAGCAGCGGCATCTCCATCCCCTCGCGCTCCATCTCGGAGGCGACGTGGACCATCTCGTCGAGGGAGGGCGTGATCAGCCCCGACAGGCCGACGATGTCGACCTGCTCCTTCTTCGCCGTCTCGAGGATCCTGGCGGCCGGCACCATCACGCCGAGATCGATGATCTCGTAGTTGTTGCAGGCGAGAACCACGCCGACGATGTTCTTGCCGATGTCGTGCACGTCGCCCTTCACGGTGGCCATCAGCACCTTGCCGGCGGCCTGGCGCTTGCCGTCGCCGCCGCCCGCCCGCTTCTCCTCCTCCATGAAGGGTTCGAGATAGGCCACCGCCTGCTTCATCACCCGGGCCGACTTCACCACCTGCGGCAGGAACATCTTTCCTGAGCCGAACAGGTCGCCGACCACGTTCATGCCGGCCATCAGCGGGCCCTCGATGACGTGGAGCGGGCGTTCGGCTTGTCCGCGCGCCTCCTCGGTGTCGGCGACGATGTACTCGGTGATGCCGTTGACCAGCGCGTGCTCGATGCGCTTCTCGACCGGGGCCTCGCGCCAGGACAGGTCGGCGGTCCTGGCCTGGGCCGACGCGCCCGTCTTGAACCGCTCGGCCGCCTCCAGCAGGCGCTCGGTGGAATCCGAGCGCCGGTTGAGCACGACGTCCTCGCACAATTCGCGCAGCTCCGCCGGGATCTCGTCGTAAACGCCAAGCTGGCCGGCATTGACGATGCCCATGTCCATGCCGGCGGCGATGCAGTGGTACAGGAAGACCGCGTGCATCGCCTCGCGCACCGGCTCGTTGCCGCGGAAGGCGAAGGACAGGTTCGAGACGCCGCCCGAGACGTGGGCGTGCGGCAGGGTTTTCCGGATTGTTCGCGTGGCTTCGATGAACGCGACGCCGTAGGGGTCGTGCTCCTCGATACCCGTGGCGACGGCAAAGATGTTCGGGTCGAAGACGATGTCTTCCGGCGGGAAGCCGACCTGCTCGGTCAGGATCCTGTAGGCCTTGGTGCAGATCTCGACCTTGCGCTCGTAGCTGTCGGCCTGCCCCTGCTCGTCGAAGGCCATCACGACCACCGCCGCGCCGTAGGAGCGGCAGATTCTTGCGGTTTCGATGAACGTCTCCTCGCCCTCCTTCATGGAGATCGAGTTCACGATCGGCTTGCCCTGGAGGCACTTCAGGCCGGCCTCGATCACCTCGAACTTCGAGGAATCGACCATCACCGGCACCCGGGCGATGTCCGGCTCGGCGGCGACGAGGTTGAGGAACTCGACCATCGCCTTCCGGGAGTCGAGCAGGCCCTCGTCCATGTTGACGTCGATGACCTGGGCCCCCGCCGCGACCTGATCGCGGGCGACGTCGAGCGCGGCGGCGTAGTCGCCGTTGGTGATGAGCTTCCTGAACTTGGCCGAGCCGGTGACGTTGGTGCGCTCACCCACGTTCACGAACGGAATTTCTTCGGTCAGCACGAAGGGCTCGAGGCCCGACAGGCGCATCAGGCGCGGGATCTCGGGGATCGCGCGCGGCTTCTTGTCGGCGACGGCCTCCGCGATGGCGCGGATATGGTCCGGCGTGGTGCCGCAGCAGCCGCCGACCATGTTGACGAGGCCGCTCTCGGCGAACGCGCCCACCAGCTTGCCCATCGCCTCCGGGCTCTCGTCGTAGAGGCCGAACTCGTTGGGCAGGCCGGCATTGGGATAGGCGCAGACCAGCGTGTCGCAGATGCGCGACAATTCGGCGATGTGCCCGCGCATTTCCCTGGCGCCGAGGGCGCAGTTGAGGCCGAAGGTCAGCGGGCTCGAATGGCGGAGTGAATTCCAGAAGGCGGCGGGCGTCTGGCCCGACAGGGTGCGGCCGGAGAGATCGGTGATGGTGCCGGAGATCTGGATCGGCAGCCGGATACCGGTCTCTTCAAAAACCTGCCACGCGGCGGCGATGGCCGCCTTGGCGTTCAAGGTATCGAAAATCGTCTCGATCAGGATCAGCTCGGCGCCGCCGTCGATCAGGCCGCGCACCTGCTCGACATAGGCTTGGCGGACCTGATCGAAGGTGACGGCGCGGTAGCCGGGATTGTTCACGTCCGGGGAGATCGACAGCGTGCGGTTGGTCGGGCCGATGGCGCCGGCCACGAACCGGCGGCGGCCGTCTTTTTCCTGCGCGAGCTTGGCCGCCTCGCGGGCGAGGCGGGCGCCTTGCGCGTTCAGCTCGTGGATGATCGATTCCATGCCGTAATCGGCCTGGGCGATCGTGGTGCCGGAGAACGTGTTGGTCTCGCAGACATCGGCGCCGGCGAGGAAGTAGTCGAGGTGGATCTGCCGGATCGCGTCGGGCTGTGTGAGGATCAAAAGGTCGTTGTTGCCCTTCTGGTCGTGCCCGTGATCCCTGAAGCGGTCCCCGCGAAAATCCTCTTCCGTGAATTTCAGGCGCTGGATCACCGTGCCCATCGCCCCGTCGAGGACGAGGATCTTTTCCGAGGCGCGCTGGCGCAGCGTGCGCTCGATCTCGGTGCCGTCGACGGGGGGGAAGTCGGTCATGTCAGCTTTCTCGATCGTTCGGCGCGGGTATGGCCCGATCCGAGGAGGAAGTCAGGGTGTTGATTCGAGATCGGCCAAGCGCTTCAGAACCTGCTCACCCCGGGCAGCATCATGCCAAAAGGTCGGCTGGTTCCTGAGCGCTTCAAGCTGGGCTCCGATCAGGGCATCGTGTCGATCGGGGTCCAACATTGTCATTCGTGCCTCACCGCGAATCGCGCGGAGCAGAGGCAGGATGCTGTGCTTCCCGCGAGCATCCGTTTGACAGAAACGTCCCATCCTCGCCCTCATCCTGAGGTGCCGTAGCGAAGCGGAGGCCTCGAAGGATCTTCCAGATCCCGCGCGTCTCCTGGAGTATCCTTCGAGGCCGCTTCGCGGCACCTCAGGATGAGGTGTTTAGCCAGGATCTCTGTCGCCAAATGAGGTCTGGGCTCAGGCCGCCTTCGCCGCCGCCTTCGCCGGCGCCTGCGAGCGCAGGCCCAGGAGATGGCAGATGGCGTAGACGAGGTCGGAGCGGTTCATCGAGTAGAAGTGGAAGTCCTCCACCCCCTCGTCGACGAGGTCGAGCACCTGCTCGGCGGCGACGGCCGCCGCGACCAGCCGGCGCGTCTCCACGTCGCTGTCCAGGCCCTCGAAGCGGGCGGCGAGCCAGTAGGGCACCGAGGCGCCGGTGCGGCGGGCGAAGTTGGCCGCCTGCTTGAAGTTCTGCACCGGCAGGATGCCGGGCAGGATCGGGATGTCGATGCCGGCCGCGCGCACCTTGTCGCGGTAGCGCAGGTAGATCTCGTTGTCGAAGAAGAACTGGGTGATCGCCTGATCGGCGCCCGCATCGACCTTCGCCTTCAGGGCGTCGATGTCGGCGTCGAGCGAGGCGGCCTCGGGGTGCTTCTCGGGATAGGCCGAGACCGAGACCTTGAAGTCGCCGACCCGCTTGATGCCGGCCACGAGGTCGGCCGTCGTGGCGTAACCGCCGGGATGGGGCCGGTAGGTGTGGCCGACGCCCTCGGCCGGGTCGCCGCGCAGCGCCACGATGTGGCGCACGCCCGCGTCCCAGTAGGACTGCACGACGGAATCGATCTCGTCGCGCGTGGCGTTCACGCAGGTGAGGTGGGCGGCGGGCTTGAGGCCGGTCTCGCGCACCATGCGCGCCACGGTGTTGTGGGTGCGCTCGCGGGTGGAGCCGCCGGCACCGTAGGTCACCGAGACGAATTTCGGCTGGAGCGGCGCGAGGCGCTCGATCGAGGACCAGAGGATCCTTTCCATCTCCTCGGTCTTGGGCGGGAAGAACTCGATCGAGACGCGGATCGGGCGAAAGCCGTCGCGGCTGGCGCGGTGCCGGGAAGCGCTGGGCATCTGTCGTCCCTTCTCTTTGAAGTCGTGTCGTGCGGGGCCGCGGCTCAGGCCACGGCGCGTTCGGGGGCGGCCGTCTCGATTCCGGCGCAGGCGTCGTGCGCCAGCCAGAGCGTGACGGTCAGCGGCAGTTCGGTGCCGTCCTCGGGTGCGAGGTCGCGGCTCTCGACATCGCCCAGACCCGCCTGGACCAGCCAGCCCGCGACCTGATCGGCGGCGAAGCCGAGGCGGCGATGGGCTTGGCTCTCGCGCAACTGTTCGAGCGCGTGCGGCGCGAAATCGACGACGAGCAGCCGCCCGCCCGGTGCGACGAGGCGGGCCGCCTCGCGCAAGGCGCGAGCCGGGTCGTCGAGATAGTGCAGGACCTGATGCAGCACGACGAGATCGAAGCCGGCGCGGCCGAAGGGCGGCGCGTGGAGATCGCCCTGGCGCAAGTCCACCCGCGACAGGCCGAGCCGTTCGAGGTTCGCCCGCGCCACCGAGAGCATGGCGTGGCTCGAATCGAGCCCGGTGGCGCGGCCGGCCAGCGGCGCCAGCAGGCCGAGCATCTTGCCGGTGCCGGTGCCGAGATCGACCACGTGGCGCACCGGCCGGTCGCCGAGCACGTCGAGCACCGCCGCCTCGACGGCGGCCTCGGGCACGTGCAGGGAGCGCAGCCCGTCCCATTTCGGGGCGAGCCGGGCGAAGAAGGTTTGCGCCGCTTCGGCGCGCTGGGCCCGCACCGAATCGAGCCGGGCCCGGTCCTCGGACAGCGGCGGGGCGGCGCGTTCCAGCGCGGCGATCAGCGGCTCGACGAAGCCGACGGCCGCCTCGCGCAGGCGGAAGAACGCCCAGGCGCCCTCGCGGTGACGCTCGATCAGACCCGATTCGGCCAGGAGCTTGAGGTGGCGCGAGATGCGCGGCTGCGACTGGCCGAGGATGTCGGTGAGGTCGGAGACCGACAACTCGCCCTCGGCGAGCAGGGCGAGGATGCGCAGCCGCGTCTCCTCCGCCGCCGCCCGCAACACGGCGAGCGCCTCGGCGAAGGGCACCGGAACGGGGCCGGCGCTGTTCTTGGGGCCGCTCTCGCTAGACATAAAGATATCTTTATGTGCGTAGCGGGCCGGTTGCAAGAGGTTTTGCGGCTCACCGGCTCGGCCCCTGTCGGCGAGCCGCTACTGGTAGGCCTTCTTCAGGTCGAGGGTGCAGCGCAGGCCGACCTCCGCGTAACCCTCGTCGAGCCAGGCCTTGGCCGCGGCGCGGCCCTTGTCGCGCAGCCGCTCGATGACCCGCCAGCGGGCGTCGAGCCGCGAGGAGGCGGCGTAGTCGTCCAGCAGATCGGTGCCGTCGATGCGGTGGAGGAAGACCCGCTCCAGGCCGGGCACCGCCTGCCCGCCTTCCTCGATCAGGCCGTGCACGAAGTCGATGGCGCGCAGTTCCCGCATCAGGTTGGCGTTGAAGGTGATCTCGTTGAGCCGGTTCTGGATGTCGCGGGGCGAGCGCGGCGTCGCGCGGCGCTCCACCGGGTTGATCTGCACCAAGAGGACATCGCGGGTGCTCGCCCCGTGCAGCGGGTAGAGGGCCGGGTTGCCGAGATAGCCGCCGTCCCAGTAGGGCACGCCGTCGATCTCGACCGCCTGGAACACGGTCGGCAGGCAGGCCGAGGCCATCAGGTGGTCGGCGGTCAGGCGCTCGCGCTCGAACACGGCGAGCTTGCCGGTCCAGACGTTGGTGGCGGAGACGAACACGCTGGCGGTCTCGGCCCGGCGCAGGCGGTCGAAATCGACCGTGCGCTCCAGCGCGCCGCGCAGGGGATTGATGTTGAGCGGATTGGCCGTGTAGGGGCCGGGATCGAACACCTTCAGCCACGCTTCGACGAACGGGTTGCCCTTCCAGACATGGAACAGGCCGTCGATCCAGCTCTGCTGGACGGGCTTCAGGTCGGCATCGAGGCTCGCCTCGCGCCAGAACCTTTCGAGCGCCTCCCGCGCCCCGTCGGGGCCGCCCGCGAGCCAGCCGTCCACGAGGACGACGGCGTTCATCGCCCCCGCGCTCGCCCCGGTCACCGCCTCGAAGGCGACGCGCCCGTCCTCGATCAGCGCATCGAGCACGCCCCAGGTGAAGGCGCCGTGCGAGCCGCCGCCCTGGAGCGCCAGCGACACCGCCTTCTCCGCCCGCGGCCCGGCCAATCCCCGGAAGCCGTTCCCGACATGCGTCGAATCGGCGATCGGGTCCGGCACCGCGGTCGCCGGATTGTGGGCGTCGTCATCGTGGGCGTCCTCATGGGACGTTTCGGTCCGACCGGTTCCGGCGGCCTGATCCGGGGCGATCCTGTCCATCGTGCCTCGCGCGGTTGTTGCGACGCACCCATAGATAGTGCGATGCGATAAAAAGGCCGTGCGGTTCTTTGCCCCGCGGGCCGGAACGGCCATATGTGATAACGCAGCGTGGCCGTGTCGGCATCCTCGCATCCGGCTCGACATCTCGAGCCGGATGCGACATGGAAGCGGCCTTGTCGCGAGACATGCCGCGCATTCGTCCGCGCGGGCGCGGCGGATAAGAGACGATCTCCAGGTCGCGGATCGCGCCGGGTTCGGATAGGATCGCCCCCGCGCCTGCGGGACACCGAAGGCCGGCACGCGCGGACGACAGTTGACCCGCGAAGGCACGATGGAAGTCATGGAAGCTCCCGACGCCCTGGCAAACCCGCTCGAAGCCCGGAGCCCGAACAGGACGGGGCCGGAGATCGCCGGGCCGGCACCGCGCCACCGCACCGTCGGCGTGCAGGTCGGCGAGGGCGAAGGCGCGATCACCGTCGGCGGCGGCGCCCCGATCGTCGTTCAGTCGATGACCAACACCGACACGGCCGACATCGACGCCACCGTGGCCCAGGTCGCCCAGCTCGCCCGCGTCGGCTCGGAGCTGGTGCGCATCACCGTCGACCGCGACGAGGCCGCCGCCGCGGTGCCGAAGATCCGCGAGCGCCTCGACCGCATCGGCGTGCACGTGCCGCTGGTGGGCGACTTCCACTATATCGGCCACAAGCTCCTGTCCGACCATCCGGCCTGCGCCGAGGCGCTGGCCAAGTACCGGATCAACCCGGGCAATGTCGGCTTCAAGGAGAAGAAGGACACCCAATTCTCGACCATCGTCGAGCAGGCGATCAAGTACGGCAAGACCGTCCGCATCGGCGCGAACTGGGGCTCGCTCGACGGCGAGCTGCTCACCCACCTGATGGACGAGAACGCCCGCTCGCCCGCCCCGATCGACGCGCGGGCGGTGATGCGCGAGGCGATGGTGCAGTCGGCGCTGACGTCGGCCGACCGGGCGGTGTCGCTCGGCCTGCCGAAGGAGCGCATCATCCTGTCCGCGAAGGTCTCGGCGGTGCAGGATCTGATCGCGGTCTACCGCGAGGTGGCGCGCCGCTCCGACTACGCGATCCATCTCGGCCTGACCGAGGCCGGCATGGGCTCGAAGGGCATCGTCGCGGCCTCCGCCGCCATCGGCGTGCTGTTGCAGCAAGGCATCGGCGACACGATCCGCTACTCACTGACGCCGGAGCCCGGCGGCGACCGCACCCTGGAGGTCAAGGCGGCGCAGGAACTGCTGCAGACCATGGGGTTTCGCACCTTCGTGCCGCTGGTCGCGGCCTGCCCGGGCTGCGGCCGGACGACCTCGACCACCTTCCAGGAACTGGCCCGCGACATCCAGAACTGGATCACCACCTCGATGCCGGAGTGGAAGAAGACCTATCCGGGCGTGGAGGGCCTCAACGTCGCGGTGATGGGCTGCATCGTCAACGGGCCCGGCGAGTCGAAGCACGCCGATATCGGCATCTCGCTGCCCGGCACCGGAGAGAGCCCGAGCGCGCCGGTCTTCATCGACGGCAAGAAGGCGATGACCCTGCGCGGGGCGACGCTCGCCAAGGATTTCGAGACGATCGTGATCGACTACATCGAGCGCCGCTTCGGCCAGGGCAAGCGCGACGCCGCCGAGTGAGTTTTCCCCGAGACGGCCGCCTCCGACACCCGTGCGGTGGATGGGGGCGGCCGTCTTTGCCGTTTCGGGACGGGCTGCCCGCTCCACCACCGACGCATTTCCTTCATGCGCCTCCGGCACATCCGGCCGGACGACGCGCGAGCCCAGGCAAGCCTGCCCGATGACCCAGCCTGCCAGCCCCTCAAGCGCCGCCGGCCCGGGCCTGCCGGCCGCTCCCGCCGCGGACGGGCCGGCCCCCGGCGAGGGCGGTCCGCTCACGGCCCCGGCGGGCGCCGATGCGTCCGACGCCGAGGGGCACGCCAAGGCCGGCTTCTGGGCGCTGACGATCGGCTCCGTCGGCGTGGTCTACGGCGATATCGGCACGAGCCCGCTCTACGCCTTCCGCGAGGCGCTTGGTCCCTCGCGCAGCGACGGCATCCTGCTGGCCGAGGAGGTGATCGGCACCGCGTCGCTGATCGTCTGGGCGCTCCTGTTGATCGTGACGATCAAGTACGTCGCGATCCTGCTGCGCATGGACAACAACGGCGAGGGCGGCATCCTCTCGCTGATGGCCCAGGCCCGCCACGCGCTCGGCGGCTCCAAGATCGTGTTCATGCTCGGCCTGCTCGGCGCCTCGCTGTTCTACGGCGATTCCGTCATCACCCCGGCGATCTCGGTGCTCTCGGCGGTGGAGGGCCTGAAGCTCGTCACCCCGGCCTTCGACGACTACGTGCTGCCGATCACGGTGGCGATCATCCTCGGCCTGTTCGCGGTCCAGAGCCACGGAACGGCGCGGGTGGCGACCTTCTTCGGGCCGGCCATGGTGGTGTGGTTCCTGGCGATGGCCGCCGCCGCCCTGCCCCACATCGCCGGCAATCCGGGCGTGCTCGCCGCCTTCAATCCCTGGTACGCGGTGCATTACCTGCTCGGCCACGGCACCGGCGCGCTGGTGGCGCTGGGCGCGGTGTTCCTGGCGGTGACCGGTGCGGAGGCCCTTTTCGCCGATCTCGGCCATTTCGGCCGCCGCCCGATCCAGGTGGCGTGGCTCGGCCTCGTCGCGCCCTGCCTCGTCCTGAACTATCTCGGCCAGACCGCCCTCGTGCTGGCCAAGCCCGAGACCACGGACCCGTTCTACCAGCTCGTGCCGGAATGGGGCCTGATCCCCATGGTGCTGCTGGCGACTCTGGCCACCGTCACCGCGAGCCAGGCGGTCATCACCGGTGCCTTCTCCCTGTCGCGGCAGGCGATCCAGCTCGGCATGCTGCCGCGCATGGAGATCCGCCACACCTCCGAGGCGCATTCGGGCCAGATCTACCTGCCGCAGATCAACACCCTGCTGGGCCTCGGCGTCGTGATCCTGGCGGTGACCTTCCGCTCCTCCTCGGCGCTCGCCTCGGCCTACGGCATCGCCGTGACGGGCACGATGCTGCTCACCGCCAGCATGGCCTACGTGGTGCTGTGGAAGGTGGCGCGCCTCTCCCCGCTCGTCTCGGCGGCGGTGATCATGCCCTTCATCGTGCTCGAATCCCTGTTCCTGCTCTCGAACCTCTTGAAGCTGCACGAGGGCGGCTACGTGCCGCTGATGCTGGCCGGCGGCCTGATGCTGATGATGCGGACCTGGGTGCGGGGCGTCACCATCCTGTTCAACAAGACCCGCAAGACCGACGTGCCGCTGATCGAACTCGTCGGCATGCTGGAGAAGAGCACCTCCTACCAGCGGGTGAAGGGCACCGCGGTGTTCCTCACCAGCGATCCCGGGATCGCCCCGGCCGCCCTCCTGCACAACATGAAGCACAACAAGGTGATCCACGAGAAGAACGTGGTGCTCACCGTCGAGACCATGGACCGGCCCCGCGCGACGCAGGGAGAGCGGGTGCGCATCGAGCCCGTCGGCTTCGGCTTCTACCGGGTGGTGATGCGCTTCGGCTACATGGAGACGCCCAACATCCCCCGCACCCTGGCGCTCCTCAAGCGCGAGGGCTTCAAGTTCGACATCATGTCGACCTCGTTCTTCCTGTCGCGCCGCTCGATCCGCCCGGCCGCCCATTCCGGCATGCCGCTGTGGCAGGACCGGATCTTCATCACGCTGGCCAAGAACGCCAACGACGCCACGGACTTCTTCCAGATCCCGACCGGCCGCGTCGTCGAGGTCGGCACGCAGGTCACGGTGTAGCGCGGGCTCGCTCCGCCCCCGCCACGGCCGCCGAGCGGTCGCACGGCACGCTCGCACGGCAACGAAAGGTTGCGCGCAATCCTGTGGCCTGCCGGCTACAGGGCCGGTGATTTGCGCGCCACTCTCTTGCGCCTCCAGGCCGAGGCCCGTACCCCTGATGTTGCGAAAAGCAAGCAACAACAACAGTTTAGCATAATTCCAACCGACCGGCCCGGTTCCGCGTGTTCTTGCGGAGGCCTTCGGCTGTGCTGGAGAGGGGTCGAAGGTGATGGGGTCGGTTCACACTCACGTCGGCGTCCGCGCCCTGCGGACGATCGCCCTGGCAGGCGCCTCGCTGGTCGCCCTCACGGTCGGCGCCGCGGCGCAGCAGGCGACGGCGCGCCTGGAGGAGCTGTCGGTCGAGGGCAGCGGCCGGGGCGCGGGCGCCACCGGCGGGGGACTCTCCGCCCAACGCGGCCCGGACGGGCGCGTGGCGCCCGAGGATCCGCGCGGCCCGGTGCCGGGCTACGTCGCCACCCGCTCGGCCACGGCGACCAAGACCAACACGCCGCTGATCGAGACCCCGCAATCGATCACCGTGGTCGGCCGCGAGCAGATCGACGCGCAGAAGGCCCAGACCCTCACCCAGGCGACGCAGTACACGGCCGGCGTCTATTCCGGCACCTTCGGCGCCGACACCCGCGTCGACTACTTCACCCTGCGCGGCTTCATCGCCAGCGATTACGGCATCTACCGCGACGGGCTTCAGGTGCTGAACTACGGCTTCGGCACCTTCAAGGTCGAGACCTTCGGCCTCGAGCGGATCGAGGTGCTGCGCGGGCCGGCCGCGGTGCTGTTCGGCGCGGGCAACCCCGGCGGCATCATCAACCAGATCACCAAGCGGCCCACGACCCAGCCCTTCGGCTATGTCGAGGTCGGCGGCGGCTCGTTCGGGCAGGTCTACGGCGCCTTCGACATCGGCGGCCCGGCCGACGATTCGGGCCACTGGTTCTATCGCCTCACCGGCTTCGGCCGGCAGGGCGGCACCCAGGTGGACAACGCGCCCGACGACCGCGCCTACATCGCCCCGGCCCTGACCTATCGTCCCGACGCCGGCACCTCGCTCACCTTCCTGACCAGCTACCAACGCGACTCGACCGCCGTCACGGCGAACTTCCTGCCCTATTCCGGCACCGTGCGGCCGAACCTCAGCGGCCTGCGCATCCCCCGCTCGCTCAACGTCGGCGATCCGGCGATCAACACCTTCCAGCGCGAGCAGGCGTTCGCGGGCTACGAGTTCGAGCACGCCATCGACGACACCTGGACCTTCCGGCAGAACCTTCGCTACTCGTTCAGCGACGCCTTCCAGAACTCGTACCTGAACCAGACCGGCTACGTCGACGCCGCGACGGAGACCACGCTGAACCGCTACCAGTTCCTGACCAGTTCGAAGGTCGGGATCTTCCAGGTCGACAACCAGGCCGAGGCCCGCTTCTTCGACGGCATCTTCGCCCACGATCTGCTGATCGGCCTCGACTACAAGCGCTACGACCTGCACGACAACCAGAACACGAACTTCCCGATCTTCTATGCCGTTCCGGGGCTGAGCCTCCTCAACCCCGTCTACGGCCAGATCAGCGGCCGCCCGGCGCCCTATCTGGTCAACGCCGACACCTTCCAGCAACTCGGCCTCTACGCGCAGGACCAGATCAAGCTCACCGACCGCCTGACCCTGGTGCTCGGCGGCCGCCAGGACTTCGCCGACAACGTGGTGCGCGACCGGCTCACCCCGACCAACAGCAGCCGCCGCAGCGACGAGGCCTTCAGCGGCCGTGCCGCCCTCATCTACAACTTCGTCGAGGGACTCGCGCCCTACGTCAGCTACTCGACCTCGTTCCAGCCGCAGATCGGCTCGGACGCCAACGGCCGCAGCTTCGCGCCCGAATACGGCGAGCAGGTCGAAGTCGGCGTCAAGTTCGAGCCCGTCGGCTACGGCTTCTTCCTGACGGCGGCCGCCTTCGACCTCGTTCGCCAGAACGTGCTGCAGCCGGTGCCCGGCACCTTCTTCAGCGCGCCGCTCGGCGAGGTGCGCTCGCGCGGCGTCGAGGTCCAGGCCGTCGCCAACCTCGCGCAGGGTCTGAACCTCGTCGGCGCCTTCACCGCCTACGACCTTCAGACCATCAAGGGCGA